>MHLP01000001.1 GCA_001821435.1 Candidatus Lloydbacteria bacterium RIFCSPLOWO2_01_FULL_50_20
ACTGCGCTGGTTCGCCTATAACATGCTGGTGATTTAGGCGTACCTTGGTGACACGGGGTGTTTTCTACAGAGCAAGTCAGGGTGAGTTTCAGGAAAATATTTGTCACCCCAACGCTCTTTCTCTCGTTTGACCCGACGCTCATCGATCGTTACGGTATCACCGTCAAGATAGATCCGTTTATCCCAGAGGTGATCGAGCAGTTTCGGATGAAACATGAACACTCCTTCAATTACCATAATGCTCTTTGATAGCTCGAAAGTCTTTGTGACGTCTGTTTTGCCGGTCTCCCTGTTTGCCACATGAAGCTCGACCGTATCATTGCGCTTGCGAAAAGCATTCACCATGTCCTCGATCTTTCCATAGTCGTTACGGTGAAGCTCAAAAGTAACGGATCGGTCTTCGTTTAAAGCGAGAATTTTCTTGAACTCGGCTGCTGATAACATAAAATCATCACAATGTACCGGAAGGATATCCGAATTGAGCTCTGCCAATGCATCAAGTATCGTTGTTTTTCCTACTCCGGTATATCCATCAACGGCAACAACAAGTTTTTGCTTCCCTTCTGACCACTTACGGATATATTCGTTGATATTCTTTGCAGTTTCCTTGAGCTTCATGGGGCAAGTATAACAAAGTAAGAGGAATCGCATCCGAAAAACTCAACGTAAAGTTAAACGATGACGTATAATAACGAAGATGAAAGAGATCGCCTATGAAGGGCCGCCACTTGAAGAAGCACCTGACGCCGCAACAAAGAAACCCGTGCGGAGTAAGGGAAGTGCGCTTGCGCCAACGCTTCGCACCTTTCAATCGGATGCCGTCGGAGAGGCGGCAAAAACGACAAAGCTGGGGTTGCTTATGGCCGAGCGGGCGCACAAGGAAGAATTGGGGCTTCCCCGTATCTCCGAGGAATCTGAGCCGCATCTGGGACGCTTGATACTCCTCTTGCTCCTTGTGCTTGCGTTCGCCGTCGGCGTCGGTCTCTATGTGCTGATCGGCGCTTCATTCCACATCCCCTTAGTCTCCGATACGGAAAGCGCGGCCGGAGATAACATCCTGCTTGAGGATGGCGCATCGATCGCGATCGGCAATTCTTCCCGTGAACAAGTACCGAAGAGTATCGCGGGGCTGTTTGCAAACTCCAGCCTCGCTCGCGGAGAAGTACGTATCATGCAATTTTATTCAAGCGACGCTGCGGGAGGCAACGTCCAAGCAGCAACAACAAGCGCACTCCTGCGCACTTTGGGAGGAAAGACACCGCCCGAAACACTGCTACATTCTCTTGATCCGGTCTTCGTCTATGGTATGCATTCCGGTAAAGGCCCTGTCGGTTTTTTCACATTTCGCTCGCGCTCTTACGCCGAAACATTCGCGGGGATGCTTGCGTGGGAACCGCTCATGGGCGATGCGCTCATCCCTGCGCTTAATCCGAAAATGAAAAAGAGCGATATTGCGGCGCTCGCCGGAAGGGCTTTCAAAGATGAGCGTGTCGCGGAGACACCCGCCCGGGTGTTAAGTGACCCGGACGGAGTACCGGCGATCGCCTACGCATTTCCCGATCGGGAGATGCTCATTATCGCAGGCGACCGTGAAACGCTCGTGATGCTCATCGAACAGTTCCGGAACGGCATAAAATAGATCGCCTGCCTTCTATGGGCGGGGTTGCCTTGCGGGTATATTTGCGTATGATTGGCCTATGACACTCAATATTGAGCATTATCAAAAGAAGCTGTTGGAGGAAAAAGCGCGTCTCCTGCGTGAGCTCAAAGACGTCGGACGGATCAACCCGGACAACGAGAACGACTGGGAACCGGTCGCGGCGAATTTAAATATTGACCCCGCCGAAGAAGAGGAGCGCGCGGAAGAGATCAGTGATTTTGAGAATCGAAGCGCCGTCGAATTCGAACTGGAAAAGCGTTTCAATGAGATCGAGAGAGCGCTTGAACGTATCGAAAAGGGTACATACGGCGTCTGCAGCGTCTGTCAAAAACAGATCGAAGAAGACCGTCTTGAAGCGAATTATTCCGCGGAAACCTGTAAGACGCACAAGGGGTAGCGTCCGCCCATGTTATGGCGTTCGCCAAGGTCTTTGCATTTCAGCCGACACTTCTCGGCGCACATCCGATCACCATTGAAGCGGATCTTGCAAAAGGGCTTCATGCATTCACGGTGGTCGGTCTTGCCGACAAAGCGGTGGAAGAAGCACGCGACCGTGTCAGCGCGGCCATAAAAAATTCGGGATGGAAATCGCCGAAGCAGCGCAACCAGAAGATCACCGTCAGTCTTGCACCAGCCGATCTGAAAAAATCGGGACCTTTGTTCGATCTGCCTATCGCGCTTGCCTATCTCCTTGCAACGGGAGACATGCGTTTCGATCCGGAAGGAAAGATCTTTGCCGGAGAACTCGCTCTTGATGGCCACGTCCGCGGTATTCACGGGGCGCTTGCCATCGCTACGGAAGCGAAAGCCCGGGGAATGAATGAGCTCTATGTGCCGAAAGCAAACGCCGAAGAAGCCGCGCTCATCCCGGGAATTACGGTCTTTCCCGTCAGTTCACTTTATGAACTTGCTCAGCACCTTTCAAAAACGACACCGATACAAAAAGAAGAAGGGGAAGGGCGTGTCGGCATCACCCTAAAACGGATCACCCCTCAAGAGCACACCGTGCTTGTTCATACAAACGTCAGCGCTGCCGATCGTGCATTCGCGGATATTCGCGGGCAAGAAACGGCAAAGCGCGGACTCATGATCGCCGCTGCGGGCGGGCACAATATTGCCATGTGGGGACCGCCGGGCACAGGGAAGAGCATGCTCGCGCGCGCTTTTACGGAACTCTTGCCTCCGCTCTCCCACAAAGAGGCGCTCGAGGTTACGGCAATACATTCCGTTTCCGGAACGCTTGCAGGCGGCGTGATATCAATTCCGCCATTCCGCTCGCCGCACCATACGGCTTCGTATGTTTCGATCATCGGCGGCGGAACGGTACCAAAGCCGGGTGAGGTCACACTCGCACACCGCGGCGTGCTTTTCCTCGATGAATTCCCGGAATTCGATAAACGGGTGATCGAATCGCTTCGCCAGCCACTCGAAGAAGGCATTGTCCACATCTCGCGCGCGAAAGGTTCCGAGCGTTTCCCCGCACAGTTCATCTTGATCGCGGCAATGAACCCTTGTCCGTGCGGCTACTTTGGAGACCCGAAGAAAGCGTGCGTCTGTGATCCGGGACAGATCAGCCGTTATCAGCGAAAGATCTCCGGTCCCATCGTTGACCGCGTCGACCTTTGGATCGAAGTGCCGCGCCTTGCGCACGCGACGCTTGCGCCGGGAAAACGGGATCCGAATGCGCGAAAACAATTCGATGAATTCACCGCAATGATCGTGTCTGCGCGCGCGCACCAGGCAAAACGTTTTGCCGACAACGTGCACACAACATTGAATGCGGGAATGGGCGTCCGTGATATTGATCGCATGATCAAACTTACTGACAATGTCGTCGCGCTCCTAAACGACAGCGCGAAACGACTCGACCTTTCACCCCGCGCCTATCACCGGATCATCAAACTCGCGCGCACGATCGCCGACCTCGACGAATCACGCTACATCAGCGAAAACCACATCATGGAGGCACTCCAATATCGCCCGAAACGGCTGTTCGCTGCATCATAATCTCCCTATAACGACATGGAAGAAAAAATTATTCTGATCTCAGAGAAAGACGAGCCGATCGGAGCGATGGGAAAGCTTGAGGCGCATGAAAAGGGATTGCTTCATCGCGCCTTTTCGATCTTCGTGCAAAATGCAAAAGGAGAATTTCTGCTCCAAAAGCGCGCAAAAACAAAATATCACAGCGGGGGACTCTGGACGAATACCTGCTGCGGCCATCCGCGCGATGGCGAAGAAACGCTGACGGCGGCGCATCGGCGGCTCGGTGAAGAAATGGGTTTTGACTGTCCGCTTGAGGAAAGTTTTGTTTTTCACTACACGACACTCCTTGACCACAACCTCAAGGAGAACGAGATCGATCACGTCTTCGTCGGCACTTTTGACGGAGAAATTATAGCGAACCCGGAAGAAGCGGACAATTATTCTTGGATGACCCGCGAGGCGATCGAACAGGAACTTGCGACGCATCCGGAAAAATACACCTACTGGTTTAAAGTCGCGATGGAAAAAGCAAAAGCGGGAGGATTTTTTTAAGAGCCCGTTCACGATCTCATGTCTCGCCAAAACTCAAAAATTTTGAGCGAAAATCGCGAAATTTGAGGAGCCATGTCGAGACCTGTCGACGAAAAGTTCGTGATTTGCAGCCAGAACTTTTGAGTTTTGGCAGGCAAGCGAGTATTTCCTTGTTTTATTGCGGTGAGATCGTGAACGGACTCTAACGCACTCTCGGAGATCGATGGACCACGACCTTCGACACGCGCCGTTCGATCTCTTCGATCGGGCGGAGTGATCTTTCCTGCACTTTCGAAATAAGCGCGAAGTGTTTGATCGCATCGATATCACGGGCGATCTCCCACGCCCCTTCTCCGGTCATCCACACATCAGGGCCATAACACGAAAGGTCGAGCGGGCGAGAATAAGAGCGCAGGGTCTTTTTCCCCGCAGGATTATAGTATTCGTGAAAATAGGACATCGCGAGCTCACGGAGCGTCCGATAGACCGGATCGCGATAGCGCGTATAAGCGTGATTGCCTTTTGAGATCGCACCCCAGCAGCCGTTCTCCCGAAAAAGCGCAACGACATGATCATCATCTTCATCTGATGCCTTCACATCCATGAGAAGCGGCGGCTTTCCATGAACCCAGAACGCCAGTGCGGCGACAAGCGCTCCTTCGATACAGTGTGCGCGCCGTTTCGTGAGCACCTCGCGAACCGACATGCAGGTATCGCCGTCAGGCTCGAAATTTTGAGGGATCGCCGTGACAAAATCCTGTATCTTCTGCGGAGTGCCGAGGGGTTTCAGCACGTTCAGCTCTTTCGGAGTCAGTCCGATTTTTTTATTATCAAATTTTAATGTCCTCACCGGCTTATTATAACCGAACATGGCGCAAAACACCGCCGGCAAATTCCGGCGGAGTACGTACGATCTGCTATCTGACGAACCCGGCTTCCCGAAGCTCCATTACCACCGCCACCTCGGCGATCCACGTGCGTATGAGAGGAAAATCCTGAAAAGTGTGTCCAGGAGGGCACATGAAGACATCCACGGAGATCCAATTGTCTTTTTCGTCGCCTTCGGCGTAATGATGCTGTACCAGCACACAGGCATCTTCGTCACCAACAAGTTCTGCCTGCGGGGAATTGTTGAACGGTTCACGAAGACCGAGTGTCCTTCGGCGCATACGCGTCTCATCCCAGCTCTTTTGCGCCGTTATCGCTCCATCCTTTATGAGATACACCCGCCCCTCACAATTGTAGGCCATAGCGCAAGGAATATACTCATACGTCGGGAGTTCCTCCGATGGAATCATTTGCAGTGGGGATATGCGACGATCACCGCAAATAGCCGCCAAATAGGGGTATAGCTTGAGGAGCGCCTCGATCTTACTTTCGTCGCCGCCATTCTTGCGGGAAAACAACTTGATCCTCTTCATCCTTCTCTTCCTTTTCATCGAACATATCTCGTTCAAAACTACTCCCGAAGTCAGGGGGCGTCAACGAAATAGGGAGGGGTTGACCAGAGAGAGCCTCACCTTCTTCAAACGATAAGGTTAGAACGGATTCTTCGCGCCACGAACCTCGAAGTGAAGATGTGGTGCCGTCGATCTGCCTGTGCTTCCCATATATCCGATGACTTGCCCCTGATAGACTACCGCTCCCGCCGCAACCGCAACCGACTGCAGATGCGAGTAAAGTGTCTGCGTGCCGTTTGCATGCTGAAGCACAACGTAATTTCCGTATCCGCCGTTATAGCCGCCCTGTTTTGCTACGACAACTTGTCCTCCTGCGGCAGACATAACGGGGGCACCGACGCCGAGCGTTGAGACCAGATCGACGCCATTATAGGCGTGCAAACCTTGCGTTTTACGATAACTCGGAAATGGCGCTTTGTAATATCCTTCATATGAAGGCCCGCTCACCGTGCTTACTTTTGATGATGCAGGCGCGTAATTTGTCGCAGCAACAGGCACCTCACCGTACGGCACGATAATGATCGAACCGATCATGAGATCGCTGTCTTTAATGATCCCGTTGTATGAACGAATTTCTTCTGCATCACCCTTGAATTTTTTCGCGATACCCGAGATCGTATCGCCTTTCATCACGGTATACTGTACGCCGGAAATAGGGAGGATGGTCAGTGTCTGCCCGATAGTGATCTTCGTGTAGCGGGAAAGGTTGTTCGCCCAGAGTATGGTGTTGATCGAGACATCGAACATTTTTGCGATGGACGAAAGCGTATCTCCATCGCGTACGACATAAGTACTCACCTGTCCATGGTTGAAGCCCTCATCGCTGAGACCGGCAACGCCGTCTGACGGTCCGCTGTAGGCGAGCAACGCACTGTCCGCAACCGTCGCGGTATCAAGCGGGGTGCTGCTCACTCCGATAACTGGACCGACTGATGCGGCAAGTAGCCCGATGGTCTGAGAATTAGGATTTTTTTTCTGAATACTGACTTCCAGAAAGTCGCCCTGATCGCTCAAAAAAAAGAAGCTGGCATATGCGACAGCTCCGGGAACAATAAGAAAAACGAAAGCGGGAAAAGCAAGCTTTTTCCACGAAAGTGGAGCTTCGGGGCGCATATGACTCCGGTCATGGCCAAACATGCGCATGAGCCGGAAATAAAAATTCTTCAATTGTATAAGCCTATTTCGAAATTAAGTCGTTCCGCGAGCCTCCTTGTTTGGCGTCTTGCGCCGTTCTCGTTGCAACCGTTTGACAACCGTATGCAATAAAGCATAACGGGGTGAACAGTCATGGTCAATGAATTTTTGATAAGTTTTCCACCTCTCCCCTCGGCGGAGACAACAAAAAAATGGCTCAGTGACAACGTATTCTACATATTGCCGATTCGACCGACCCAACTGTGGCCTTACAGAGCCAAATTACCCAAAACTTCATCTTGAAAGGGAAGAGTCGAAATACGGCTTTATATGGTGTTTTTTGCCCATCTTCGATGATATTGCCAATGAGTGTTAAGATAATGCCTAATGCAAAATCTTCTTCAGGGGTTAAATCCCGGCCAAAAAGAGGCGGTGCTTACAATAGACGGACCGCTTCTTATTGTCGCCGGGGCAGGAGCCGGAAAAACGAAGACGCTCACTCACCGGATCGGCCACTTGATCGAGGAGGGTGTCCCGGGAGAGTCCGTCCTCGCTATTACGTTCACGAATAAAGCCGCAAAGGAGATGCGCGAGAGGGTTTTTGCCCTTTTGGGAACGACACCCAGAGTCGGCAACTGGGCCCGCGCTGAGGGTACGCCTTGGATCGGCACCTTTCACGGACTCGGAGGATATATTCTCCGGGAAAAAGGTGGCGTGATCGGCATCCCGCGCAGAGCGACCATCCTCGATCAGGATGACTCGCTCAAGCTGATCAAACAGTCACTCGTCAAAGCCGGGGCTGACCCGAAAGAATTCGAACCGCGAAGGATCCAGTCGCTTATTTCCCGCCACAAAGGGAATATGGGCACCGCGGAAACCATCGGGTCAACGACACGCAACGGCCGCCTGGGAGAAATACTCGAAAAGGTCTTCGTGCTTTACGAGCACGCGCTCTTTACTTCTCACGCGCTCGATTTCGACGATCTGCTCGAAAAGACCGTGCGCCTGCTTGAGACGCACACGGAGATCCGCGACTACTATGCGTCCCAGTGGGAATATATCCATGTCGACGAATATCAGGACACCAATGAGGTCCAGTACCGTCTGGTAAAATTACTTTCCGGAAAAAAGAAAAATATCTGCGTTGTCGGCGACAGCGACCAGAATATTTACAGCTGGCGCGGCGCATCCATCGCGAACATCCTCGAATTCGAAGAAGATTACCCGGGGGCAAAGATCATTCTCCTTGAACAAAATTACCGCTCGACGCAGAACATCCTCACCGCCGCGAACAGCATCATCGCGAAGAACACGATGCGCAAAGAAAAGAACCTCTTCACCAAAAACGGGGACGGCGAGAAAGTGTCCGTTTTCTCTTCGTATGATGAGAACGATGAGGCGCGATTCGTCGCGACGCGGATCGCCGGACTCTTGAAGGGTGGAGCACGACCGAGAGAGATCGCAGTCTTATATCGCACCAATTTCCAGTCGCGCGTCATGGAGGAAGTGCTCCTCTATTCGGGAATTCCGTATCAGGTTCTTGGCGTCCGCTTCTATGAACGCAAGGAGGTGAAAGATGTTATCGCGTACCTGCGCGCCGCGAGAAATCCGAAGTCAGCACTTGATATCGCACGGATCATAAACGTCCCCGCGCGCGGGATAGGAAAAGTAACGCTCGAGAAGATCTTCCGCGGACAAAAAGACTCTCTTCCAGCTGGGGTGCGTGCGAAAGTCGAAGAATTCTATGCCTTGCTTCATCGTATTGGCAGGATGACTGGGGAACTGAGACCGTCACAGCTCATTTCCTTCATCATTAAAGAAGCGGGGATCGAAAAACTCCTTTCGGGGGGCGACCCGCCTACGTCTGACTTCGGACGGGCAGGCGAAGATGATACCGAGCAGCTGGCGAATGTCCGGGAGCTGGTCACCGTCGCAATGCGCTATGACGCATTCGACAGGGTCGACGGGATCGAGCAATTTCTTACCGATGTCGCACTTGAATCCGATCAGGACAACCTCAAGGAACGGGAGGACGCCGTCAGGCTCATGACCGTCCATGCCGCGAAGGGGCTCGAATTTCCTTTTGTCTTCGTGACCGGAATGGAACAAGACCTTTTCCCGTCGCGCCGTTCGCAGGATGAGAGCAAAGATCTTTCCGAACGCGAAGAAGAACGCCGTCTTTTTTATGTCGCACTGACGCGTGCGGCAAAAAAAGTATTTCTCTCGTACGCATCATTCCGGACGATCTTCGGGACTCGCCAAGTGAACGTTCCTTCGGAATTTCTTTCCGATATCGACGACGCGCTGATCGACTTCGAGTCTCACGACGACAGCGAAGGCAGCCGCGATCCAGAAAGATCAAAAAGAAAAAGTCTTTTGGATTGGGATGAGGAAAATGATATGGTGGTGTATATATGAACGGGGTCCTCTATTTCTATAAACAGAGTCTGGCAGACTCCCATTGTTCTTCTCTCTGGTATTCCTTGCTATCCGGCGTACTGCTTTTGCTTGCGACACCCCTTGTGGGAATGTGGCCGCTTGTCTGGGTCGCGTTCGTCCCGTTCTTTTTGAATTATTTTGCGCTGCTTGGGACACGCAAGATCATTCTGGCTTTCTTTCTCATGATAACGCCGTACGCATTGGCCGTCTGTGAATCGCTGTTCCGTCTTTCCGGAACATGGTGGGTGAATGACGGGGGATCTTTGCTCTCTTTGTACGCACTCGAATATGCGGCTTTTGTTTTTTTGGTCGTCATGTTCGGCGCAACATTTTATTTTATTCCGATGCTCTTGGTGTCAAAAATGCAAAAGACAGTCATCCCTCTGCCCATCCTTTTCGCATTGCTTTTCGCGCTTGCGGAATTTTTGCGCTCTGCCGTTTTTCTCATGGGATACAGTTGGGGAGCCCTCGGTTATCTCTTGATCGATGCGATTCATATAAAACACATCGCATCGTTCGCCAGTGTCTACGGTCTCACATTCATTGCGATACTCGGCAACATGTGGATCACCATGCTCTCCATAAGGTACGGGCAAAGCGCGGGAACGGTCATGTCGCGTCTCCGTGAAATATTTTTTGGAAAGCTGTACGCATATGAAACGATCACCGTCGCCTTACTCTTTATTGCCGTATTTCTTTTTGGCGTATATCGGGAATCACAGGCGATCGATACGGGATACCGTCTTCGTGTTGCGGTGATCTCGTCAAACATACACACCGATGAAAGCATCAATGAAAGTTCGTACGACACTTATCGCTCGTTGTTCATCGAGGCGCTCACGGAAAACCCCGATCTCATCCTTACACCGGAAAATATCTTTCCCTATTTCACTATTGACGAGGAAGGGTACGTTCTTTCGCGCCGTCAGCCGGTCTATCTGCCGAGCGCAGGAGCGCTGTATGAAGATTTTCTTTCGCTCTCAAAAGAATATCCTCGAACGACATTCGCGCTCGCTACCCATTCGGAAAAAAACGGCCGGCTTTTCAACAGTATTCTCCTCTATCGCGACGGAAAAGTCCTGAGTGTCTATCACAAGAGGCGGCCGGTACCGTTCACCGAATATGCGCCGCTCGGGCTTCCGATTCCGCTTTTTGAAAGTTTCGCACGCGGAGAAGACAAGCAAGATTTCCGCTTGGACGACATCCCGCTTGCAGGATATATTTGCTCGGAGGTCGATATTACCCCGCTTTCGGCACACGGTGCCAAACTTATTCTTTCTCCGTCGAACGACAGCGTGTTCGTCAGCAAGGGAATTCTTTCGCTTCACCATCAGATCACGCGCATGCGCGCGCTTGAAACAGGAGCATATCTCCTTCGTTCCACCAAAGGCGGAATATCGAGCATCATCGACCCTTACGGCAACACGATCGCATCAATGAGCGAAAAGAACGGCGTGCTCATCGCCGACATTCCTTGATGCCCAGACTATACCAAATTTGTTGTCGTTCGCCAATGAGTTTGGTATAGTTCTTCTATGAAAAAACCACGTTCAAGTGCCCCACGATTCCAAAACGGCTCACGCTATTATCACATCCTTGATGAAATTTCCGCTGGAGATCGCTTTATCGGTTTTCTCTTTTCTGCAAGAAGCACGCGCATGATGCACAATATTATCTCTGTCCGCGCAAGAGAGCGCTATATGAACCGACTGGCAGTTGAGCGGCTCGAAGCGTGCGGTTATGTGCGACGAGCAAGAAAAAACGGAGCCACGATGTTTTTTGCAACCAAAGAAGGAAGGCTTGCGTTGCGTCGCAGTTATGAATACTCCTCACGCGCAATAATACACCGTGAAAAATGGGATGGGGGTTGGCGTATGATCGCTTATGATTTTCCGGAAAAGGAGCGCTCGGCTCGTAACTCCTTGCGCTATGTGCTCAGCAAATCACATTTTCTGCAAATTCAAAAAAGTGTGTGGATCTTTCCATATGATTGTTCTTTGCTTTCAACATTGATTGAAAAAGATGAAACTATTCACGCACATACGATATTCATAAAAGCGGTGGGTATTTCATCAGAAGCAGCACACAAAAAACATTTCGGGATTGCTTAAACAAGTGCCATCACAAACTTGTTGTCGTTCGCCAACGAGTTTGGTATAGTGTTTTTTTTGTTTATTCGTGGCAAAGTAGGGAAATGCAACACATCGCGGCAAAAAAATCGCACCACAAGAGTACTCCTATTTTTCAAAGCGGAGTACCGCTAAGAAAAATTAAGTCGCTTGGTCAGCATTTCCTGCGCTCAAAAGAAGTCCTGCGAAAGATCATCGAGGCGGCAGCTATCAAAAGTGGGGAAACAGTGCTCGAAATAGGACCGGGGGAGGGGGCGCTCACCGAAGCATTGCTCTTGGCCGGAGCGCGAGTGATCGCGGTCGAAACAGACACCCGATGCGTCCGCAAACTTGAGGAACGATTCACCGACCACTTGAACAAGAAACGATTATTGCTTATCTCGGGTGATATCAAGCAGGATGAAGTACAGAAGAAGATCTTTCACAAAGAGTTTCTCGGCCAATCATTGTATAAACTTGTTGCAAATATTCCGTATTACATCACCGGAATGCTCTTTCGGCTTTTTCTAGAAAAATTACGGCAACCGTCGGCACTCGTCTTTTTGGTGCAGAAAGAGGTCGCAGAACAGATCGTTGCACGCGAGGGGAAAGAAAGTATTCTCTCACTTTCGGTGAAAATTTACGGAACGCCGCGTTATGTCGCAAAAGTAAAACGTGAGGCTTTTTCTCCGCCGCCAAAAGTTGACTCGGCGATCGTCGCTGTCACTGATATTTCCCGTGAACGGCTCGCGGGTTTCACCGATGAAGAATACTTCCGGGCAGTAAAGACGGGACTCGGCGCAAAACGCAAAATGCTTTTGGGAAACCTCGCACGCGCCCGCCTTCGTCCGACTTCGGACGGGCAGGGATTAAAAATTCCTAAAGAGGAGCTGCTTAAAATTTTCAATGCACTCGGCATCGACGAACATGTTCGCGGGGAAGATGTCCCTGCAGAAAAATGGCCCATCTTGGCGCAAGAAATTAAAAATGTTAAATCAATGCTGTGAAAGAAAAACAAAAAAGCAGAAAGTACGGGGAGAGAAACTCGTCGAGGTAACCTTGGGAGATTTTAAGGCTGGTCACTATCCGGGACTGAAGCCACCTCCGCTTGGCCTGAACGAGATTTTCGAGATGAATCATCCTGAATTGGCGACACAAGCTCGAAGAGTTTTTGAAAATCTACGACCGGGACAAGAAAGTGAAACACTCTTTAGCATAGAGTTTGATGACCAAGAAAAAAAGAAATCATCGATGTGAAGGTGTACAAAAGAGAAGACAATATTGATCTCTTGTATCTTCGCGGATGGCCACGATCTCAAAAATACTGGTTTAAAGGAAGAATCGTCAGGCTGAATCAGTCTTCTCCTCTGAGTATTTCTTAAATGAGTTTGTATCTTCTGTCACGG
>MHLP01000002.1 GCA_001821435.1 Candidatus Lloydbacteria bacterium RIFCSPLOWO2_01_FULL_50_20
AGATGGGACTGCGCTGGTTCGCCTATAACATGCTGGTGATTTAGGCGTACCTTGGTGACACGGGGTGTTTTCTACAGAGCACTCCTGTCTCCCCGCTATTGGCGAGTTCACGTATCTTTTGAGTTAAATCATATGACACTGCGATCCATGTTGCGATAATGGCACTCCGATAAGACTCTGCTCTCAATGCTCGAATTGCCTCTTCGATATAAGATCGAGAATTGGCATCACGCACTTCTAACGCTAGTTCATCGATGTTGTTTAAAACAGTCATAAATTACGAATACCGAAGCTACTCGGTCGTGAACTTTTTTGAGAGCCTTTCGGGGCTTCTCGGTCGCCTCTTGGGTCTCTGCGTCGGGGGTGCCGTAGTGGACGCACTTCGAACCTGTTTGGTGGCATAAAGAATGCCCAGATGCCCCATATTAGCGATATTGACTAGAAACGTCTACTGTATGAGCTCAAGTGGTGGGCAGACTTGTGGAAAGAGCGAAGCCGCAAAGAGTGACTCGCACTTAAGACCGACTTCCGAACGATTGACTGGGTAAAGGCATATCCATTTCCAGAGAGTGCTCTACAGGAAATTAAGGAGTTACTCCTGCTTGTTCCCTAAGAACGACAACCCGCTGCTGCATTTTTGCTAATGCACCATCGACCTCAGTGCTAATTTCTACATCTACGCGATCAATGCTCTCAAGATTTCTTGCGAATTTTTTAAAGTCTGTATGTCTTCGAAAATATTTGAAGTTTGTTCCTTCATGCATCCACAACGCAAACCTACCGCGACCATAGGATCTCCGCAGTTTTTCGTTATAAATCTTAACCTGAATGAGTGATTTTATCCCGCCGGGGAAAGATTCTCTATAAAAGTTTTCAATGCCTGTTGCAAAAAGCTCTAAGTTGGTGGCATATGACTCTCTCTGGGCAGCAGGATTGGGTGTGGCGTTACTCCTTAAAAGATCAATCAACCTGTCATTTACTTTCAAAAGCCGGTCGTAATCGTCTCGGAGCGCAGACAGGATACAATTAACTTCACTAACAGCTGAATGCACCCAGAGTAATTTATTGTGTATGTAATAACTGTTTATCCTAAAGTTTGGAATATCGGGGTCCATGTATATTCCTGCCATCGCGGGCATGTTGACGAAATTTATCGCAAACGCCCTTGGATCATTTATTTGCCTAACTTCTACTACAAGAGTTCGCAGGTTCCCGACAAAATAAGCAAGTTTTTCTTGCGTGTTATGAAAGCTGTTTAGGGTATAGGTGATATCCACTTCTATTCGGCGGAGGATCTCGAGTCTTCGTTCACGTGCATCAAGCTTGCTTTTTACCCAATAGCCAAGAGCGGACAGTAGCACAGCAAATGCAGAGCCACCAAATGCCCCAATAAGCTCCTGCCACCTATATAGTGTTTCGCTTGGTAACCCCATACGGAATGATACTACGCGCACTTTAAGCGAAGTAAAGGGTGCCACAAACACCCTCGTGCACGGCCAGCTGGAGGAGGTAATTTGCTCTAGAACGAACAAGGAAACTTGTTACGAGCGTGGGTGGCACCCAAAACTAAGTCGTCATTTTGAGTTTTTCGCATTTTGGATTAATGTAAGAAACAGTGTTATACCAACCTGATGAGGGAACCGTCCTATTTTGCGACTTTGATGGTTTTGTTGAACCTGAAATAATAAAAAGTCGACCGGTAGTAGTCTTAAAGAAACACAGCACCAACAGCAAGTTGGTGACCATCGTGCCCCTAAGCACTACGGCCCCAACTCATGTCATGCCTTACCACTTTGAGTTTGTGAGCAATCCGGTACCGACGGCAAGAATGGGTGACATAACTTGGGCAAAATGTGACATGGTGGTGACGATTTCCCTGGAAAGGCTTGATAGATTCAAGATTAAATCATATGGGAAACGAGAATATGTTGAGGGGCACATTTCTCGCGAAGATCTGGCCTCAATAAGGGAGTGCGTGGCAATCGCCCTTGGTTTGACCGAGAATATTGCTGATGAAAAAAAGCCTGTGGATAGCTAATTTGGGTTCTACTTTATGGGTTTTTGGAGAATTGTGTCCTGCGACACTCATTGACTCTTCATGTGTATATCGTAGACTGAAATTGATCCCGAAAGGGGCTTGCAAGACTTCGGTGTTACAGCCGGAGCAGGTCTTGGCAGGAGCGAAGACAAGCTCGCCAGGGCCTTAGAGTGAAGTGAGAAGAACACCAGAAGTGGTGTCTTTTCTTTTACCCCCTCCCATACCTCAAATTGAGCGGGTCCCATACGGGTTACTTCATCAAGGCCTTTTGATTCCTTTGTATCGTCCAGATATAAATATTCAACCAACAGTGCTCTCTCCAGAGAGCCCCCGTTTTTTAAGCATCTCTTTTTTCATGACCTCTATCGGGTCTTCAAAATTAATGAAAGCTTTTACGGTTCCATCTGCCTGTGTATTTGGCCTGAGTCCTCCTTTGCCGTCGTCTACAAATTCAACTGTCAGGTTGTTGCGGGCCATTATATCGTCGGGCACCTCGTGGTTGATGTGGTGATTTTCAATTTCCTTCTTTGCTGGCTGATGTGCAACTTCACCGTCAACCTTTCTTGTTTCGTCGACATCATAAATCGGATCCGTCTTTCCAGAAGGTCGGTAAATACGCATATTTAGTCCTCCATCAGCATCCTCAAATACTGCACTTATTCCTACGCTCCTCATGCTTGAGGGCAGGCTTTTCGTGTTTTTGAAGTCTGCAATATAAAAAGCCTTCTTTATACCCCCCTGCGGGAAGGCTTTTGATAACGCCTCTTTTGCGGTCTTGAATGCCCTGTGGTTAAGTTTATTTTTTCGAGGCTTCATTTTTAATTTCCCCCCTCAAAGTCGCGCAGAATCTGAAGATATTGCTCCTGTAGCTCTTTCGGAATATGTGGGTGCTCAAGGGACGATATCTTCCCCTCGTTCTCGCAGATCGTTTTAACATCATCAAAATAGAACCCTTCATTCGTGGCAATGAAAAGAAACGATGGATTCCACGATTCACTCATGCGGTGGGCATAACGATATACATAGCCCTGATTTAAAACATGCTGATATTTAACCTCGATCAGCCGAACTTCCTTTGTGACCTTGTTGATTACCGCAAAGTCCGGTGAAGTCCGGAGGGTTTCAAGTGTCCCCTTATCCTCAGAAAATCCTTCTGAAACGAGCTCGGGAACAATCTTCTCATAGCCAAATTCGAGGACCGTAAAATGCCCAGTCTCACGAAGCATCTGCGCAAAGAGAGTTTCTGCAATTTTCCCCTTAACAAGATTTCGTGCAAAAGAAACGTTACTCATACGATTTATGCTGGGATGTCATAACTTTTTTTTAATTCCTCCAACTCCTCTGGGTCCACCAGCTCTTTTCTTCTACGTTCTTGTTCCAGCTGTTTAATTTCATGCAACAGCGTAGTCACATCGCTTTCCCAAACGCCCTCAATATATGAACCTATGGAAAACGGCCTGTATTTGGTTGAGTATTGACCGTAGTCGACCGAGCAGCTTACTTCAAATACCTTCTTTTCGTCACTGAGAAGCGTGAGGGTTAAGTAGGTTTCGTTTTCTGGGCCACTCGTTTGTTTTTGCTTAATCCTGTATGTGTTATCACCAATTACTAATTCGTACTCATCTTTTTCTTTATCTATGTATCTCGCATTCTTTACAATTTTGGGCACATAATTTCTGTCTTTTTTTATCCAGCTTGGAAAGTGCTGTGTTTCTTCGTAAACTTCCACCATAAGGTCATCGAGTTTTCTGCTTTCGGCAAGCTCCCTTCTTTCTTTGGCAAACTCTCTTATTTTCATTGCCTTTTCTAGTTCAGGGTCTCTTTGGGTAAGTATATCAATAAGGTTGTCGTTATTAACTGGAGCAGTGACACTTTGCTCAGGCTGCTGTTCAGTTTTTTTTCTTTGAATAAGCAAGGCGACAACAATAAAGGCTCCTAAGGCCACCCAAAAGCTCTGAAAGATAAGCCCCAATAATATCGCTGAAAATATTGCCCAAATCATATATGACTTTCTTCAAATAACTAATGAATTAAGAGCTTGCGCTACTTTTGCAATCTGGGCATCCGAATCACGTTCCCAGTCTCGATGTGAGATGCGAACAAATCTCCAGCCAGCCCTTTCAAGAATCCCCTGTCGCCACACATCATAGAAGTTTTGCCTGTCTTTCATGTCGAAGTGAGTAGGTCCGTCACACTCTACTGCTACCCAGTTCTTACCATCTCCTGCAACAAGATCAATGGAGAACCCTGCTGCCTCATATTGTGGCCACACTTTCATGCCACTGCGTTCAAGCGCTTGTGCAACCTGCTCTTCAAATTTGGAATCGAAGATGCCTTGTGGTATTTCACTCACAGTACTACGAGCTGAGTGGAGGAGAAATTCTTTCAAAAGACCATTTGGGAGATCGTCCGGTGTGACCGATGACACGGCTATAAGCTTCTTCTTTGCGCGAGTAATTGAAACATTAAATACATTTGGCTTTTCCAAGAAGTTAAGTGTTCCATGATGAAACTTCGGGTCGAGGGAGAGTGAGAGAATCACCACGTCTTTCTCATCTCCCTGGAGGCTGTGAGCAGTGCCCACTACAATCTTGTGGCGTTCTAATTCTGTAAGCGAAAGATAATTTGGAAGAGCCTTCGTTATTGCATTAACTTGGTCCCTAAAAGGAGAGAGGATGCCTATGGTGGTGGGCTTGTCGCTCGGTGATTGAGCGATCAATTGTTTTACGTGCTTGAAAATCGCCTCAATCTCTATGGGGTTGGCTGCACCCTCTGTTCGCTTACCTTTAACATAGTCGAGCTGTATCGCTGTTTCTTGCTCGGCAAGTCCCATTTTCGGTTTATGAGTCATGATGCGAATCTGATCTTCATAGAACATCTTGTTTGAGAAACCAATGATGTGTGGGTCGGAGCGGAAGTGCTCGTCAAGCATGAAGTAGTTCGCTTGAGGTACAAGGTTCTCTGCCACATCGAAGAGGCTATTTGTGGAGAATCTGTAGTTAGCTTGTATGTCTGGTGGAACATTGTTTTTTGCAAACGACGAATATTCCGCCTGTTTACCAAGAAAGACAACATGATTGAGCTGCTTTGGATCACCCACGATAAGTGCCCTGTTGGCGCGGTAGAGTGCGGGAATCGCCGAAGCAAGATCACACTGACTCGCCTCATCAAATATCACGAGGTCGAACATGCCTGGTTGGACCGGTAGGATTTGCGAGAGATGATATGTCGTACTTGCCCAACACGGGAACGATGCGAGAAGAGTATCTGTTTTTACCTGATCAAGAAGAGCGAGTTTCTCTCTAATATTTGCGGTGCGAAGAGACTTAACAAACTTCTTCAACTCAACACGCTTTTCATAATTATGGACTATAAGGTGAAGGTTGCCGAGTAGTCGTGCCTTAAGATTATTAAGTGCAAGCTTTCTCAATTGAATTTTGAGAGATTGAATCTCCGTCCATATTTGATCTACTGCGTCGAACTTGGCTATCTCTGCTTCAACCTCCTCACGTTCACGCTCATTTACTATGCGTTCAGCCATAAGTACGAGGTCCTGTGCTGTGGTGTTTTCAGGTGCACCCAACTGCAAGCGGATGCTCTTGATTGTTCGATCGCCCCACCACGTCTGAACAAAAAAGCCCTTATTACGTATTAATGCATCTGCTCCTTTAATTTTTTCTTTTAAGCGTGCGGCCTTTGCCTTTTTGAGCGAAAGACCGCCCGAGTCGAATTCAACATTAAGTCGAGAGTTTATTTCCTCAATCTTGTCGTGTACCGAAGTCCAACTGCGCTCGTTGGTGATCGCTTCTGTAAACTCTTCTTCAAGTTCAGTGAGTTTGTTTTGTGCTATCTCGTGTTCTTTGATGGCCGCTTCAATATGATTTTTTTGGTAGGGATTTTCGTTTGCCGTGCTTTTGGGACCGGTAATCACATCGAGCTTATCTGCCAATGCTCTTTGCGCCTTTCGTGCCCCTGAACGCGCAACGGAGTAAGGACCGACGAACTCTTCTAGCCACGCAGACACAACATCAACGGCCTTATCCATTCTCGATACAAAAAGTACTCGCTTGCCTCCAAGTAGGTGGTCGAGAATAATTGCAGCGATAGTGTATGACTTCCCAGTGCCAGGTGGCCCCGAAACGACGGTGAGGTTATTCTTTCTTGCATTCACTACAATCTTCTTTTGTGTGTCGCTCAGATCAAACGGAAAAAGGTTGTGCCAATTCCCGTCCTCTGGCTGTGTCGATTCTGAAAATCCGCTCGAGGTTTGATCTTCTACTGCTGATACCGGATTGCCTGCGGCGAGAGCATTTTCAAGCAGAAGAAAATCAAGTGCCGTTTTGTCTTTTGCGTTTATAAGAATGTTGCTAAGCTCTTCCACTACCGTACCTTCTCCCTCTTGTTTGGGGGCAAGTATAAGGCAGTGTGCCGGACAAAGCTTATAGCCCTCTTTTTCACCCTCAATTGCATCAAACTCAACGAAGGACGAGGGATTTCCGTTCTCTTTAAATATCTCGGGAAAGTAATTGCTTAGGCTCTCGAAAAACTTCTGAACGCTATCAAACGTCAGTGGCCACTCGGGAATAGCCGAATACAAATCTTGAAAGCGTACTTCGAGTTCCTCGTCATTTTCTGCGCTCACCACCCCGGCAATAAGTGACTGGTTAAGGTGAACAGTGTCATCTTCCTTTAGGGTGAAGATCACACTGTCGGCCTCTGTTTTTTCAGCATCAACTTTTAGGTAGAGCAGGGGTGCATTGATCTTGCTCGTGCGATTGCCATTACCTCTAAAACCTTTAACAAAAAGTGTGCCGATAATGATTTCAAACTCTGATGCCTGTGCTCTCACCTTATAGAGCATGTCGAGAGCTTCTTTGCTCTTCAGTTCAAATTTACCGTTCGCTAATTGCTCAAGAGCATTCGGCTTTAGGGGGATAAACGAGACATCACCAGTTGTAACGTCGGTTAGTGCGACTGAACGCATGATTGCCTGTGCGCAATCCTTCAAATAGCCGACGAGCGAAATAACCCGCTCTGATGCATTAGTGCGCTCCTGTTCTTCTGCAGTGAATTGTGCTACCAAATTCTCATCACTCAGCTTGCCCACGTTTACTTGCGTAGTATTCTCATCAAAACCACCTTTTTTCTCACAGTCTCCACAAATCTGCCCGTACTTTACTTTTTTTTCTTTGCACACAATACAATGTGGCTTATTTGCCCAATATCTCTTCGCGTCAAATTGTCTTTGGTAACTGGCCATATCATTTAATAAGCTTGAGTACGTCGCTTTTTTTGAAACGGCGGTCTCCGCGATTCCCAAAACGTATCGCCCTTATGATTCCCTTATTATCCCAATTCCTTAGTGTATTGGGATGGCAGTTTAAAATCTCGCAAGCTTCTTGGAGAGTAAGAATATCCGGCTGTTTTTGTGAGTTTTTCACGATAAAGTTAACTTAACATAAGTTAACAACTTATTCAAGACCCTTTCACTCTTTGATTACAGTCC
The DNA here is from genome assembly GCA_001821435.1 of Candidatus Lloydbacteria bacterium RIFCSPLOWO2_01_FULL_50_20. Classification (GTDB taxonomy): domain Bacteria; phylum Patescibacteriota; class Minisyncoccia; order Phycocordibacterales; family UBA6899; genus MHLP01. The sequence goes on from MHLP01000002.1 coordinate 7,545, forward strand.
GATGATACACCCCTCTCCCTGTTTGTCCGTTAGCTCCTCGATGCTGTCGGATTGCTCCTTCGTAGTCGGTTGCACCCTCTGCTCGGGTTGTTTGTTGTGCTGAGCCCAGCTCTGCTCCTCCTCTTTTTTCGTTTCCTCAAATATGCCGGAGAAAATGCTCACGAGTTTGTGTGTTCGTTTGTTTTCAGCAATCAGTTCCTGGATTCTCTCATAAACTAATCCACGTTTGTGAAGCATATCCTTTCCTGCTATCACGGAGCCAGTGGTGCCGACTTTGTAAAATGAGACAACAAATCCTTCCGCGTGAGTCAGTCCCTCATTCCAGTTTGACCACATGCGAGCGAACTTTTCTGCTGTTTGATGATTCGACGGCCAAGTTTTCTCTGTGTTCTCGATCCTTAAATACATGATGTTCTCTTCATATCGCTCGAGCTCAGATGCAATTCCCGCCCACATCCTGTGCCATTTGTCATACCCTCGTATCGCTCTCGATGAAATTCTCCGAACTTCGTTCCTGGAGAGTGTCCCTGCGCTGTTCATATGTTTGTGTTTATTGGCTAAATAAAAACTCCGTCCGTACACAGGAAAGAGTTTCGACGTTATCTTTCCCCTGTCGGGGCTGGAGGCACCTTCTCACTGCTGAGGGTTGCCGGTGGGTCGTTGAGCCAGTCTCTCGCCACACTCTGGATAAAGCACTGTTTAATTGTCTGCGTGAGATATAACTATCGTCGCCGAGAAAGGTTTCGAAATCATTTCACCCTGATTTTTGTGAATTAATCGTGTCACCTTTTCCTTTGCGCAAGCAACTTCCCCTGCTCTTTGTCGAGCTGTTTCCGCTCTCTGAGCGCGTCGTTGATCAACTTCCTCAGTCGCAGGTTGGGCTTTTTCTTTGTTTTCATAATTATTTTCTGTTTTTGTATCTTTCGCAAAACTCTACTTTGCTCTTCTCTGGGTGTGTCGAGCAATTCTTATTTTGGCAATTTACCAGCAAACATTTTGCGCACTGGGGTTCGGCGCAAATGCATTTCCGAGCTTCATTTTTTGTATCTTCCTGTTGATTTTCGTCTGTGTTTGGAATCATATTTTTTGCGCTCACGGCAAGTAATCCTTTAGCTTGTACAAAAGCATCGAAAGAGCACCTTTACCTATGGGGGCACGCCCTGGGGCACATAAAATTGAGAATCCTGCATTCACTAGAGGTTGATTACATTTCGGACAAATGCCCGGAGCTTCCTCGCGACTCTCGATATTTATTTTGCAGGATGCGCAGTGATGATCGTAGATTTTACCCAGTCCTGATGTTTTCATGTGCAAATTGTATGTTTAATCACTCCTATGTGCCGGCCTTCTTCTGTTCCACAAGAAGTTTCAAAAATATTGCTTTATTTTCAATATTCATATCAAAATAATTTATTCCTTATTCTGATCACCTTATTTTTTATTAAACATTTTATCAATCCTATTATTCGTTTGTTTTTCCAATTCTCCTGGTTTCCCACCCAACACTTCATCAATAATACCCATACTGGCTGTTTTCATATAATGTGAGTTATCCTTTCTGTAAAAATCTAACCATTTTAAATAATTGTCCGAGTAACGTGAAAATAACCAAACCATTTTCCACAAAGATATCAAAAGCGCTAAGCAGGCTCCAATAAATAGGCTTATGGAAAAACCAAACGAATACTTAATAAAAAAATAGTAGGCAAGCACCAAAATTATAGACGCAGTTATACTACACGCTAATGCGGTTATAATATATTTTTTTAATACGGGTTTCTGTTTGATAATATTTTTTCGTCCAAGTTTTATTGTTGCTGGGATATCAAATAGTAACGAAACAAAAGTATTAGCGAACAGGTAAAAAAATACAACGAAAGAAATTGCTATGACAAATGTTGCTATTATTATTGTCATGTGATTTTTTTATCTAAATTTATCTACGCCCCTTTTTGTATGCAGTATATTCCGAGCTTAAGGAAATCGCTTGTATTTCAAATAAGTGATAAACACAACTATCTACCAACGCACGATCGTAAGATTCGTCATTGCTAGTTTTTATTTTTTCTACACAGTCGTCGATGTATTGCCTGTGCAATGCTAAATTTAATTTGGCACAATCATTACGATCTTTAAAACCCATTTCTTGCAGAAACTTCTCCTCATACCCTCCGCAAGAAACGATATCAGCCACTCTTTCGTTTTGATCAATTCGCCAAATATCCCTTCCTAAATATAAACCTAGAAAAAACATAAGGAAGGCAAACACGAGGAGAAAATTTTCTGTACTCTTTGAAAATGGTTTCATGCTTTAATGTAAATTCTCCTCCGGTTGGAAGCTCTGGTAATCATGCCAGAAGCAATAAACGTAATGCCACATTATTTAATTAGGAAATACTGCATTTACATTTAAAATTCTTGCTAAAGACTCTAGACTCCCAGTCACGACAAAAGTTGGGATTCCCAAGTAACAGTTATTTTTGAGTGAAATTGCTACGCCACCCGAATTACCATGTTCAATTTTTGCTGAAGTTATGTAGTAATTTCCGTCATAGCCCGATATTATTCCGTCAGTTGCAGTTACATCATTTTGGTCACCAATTCCGGGATAACCAAGTATCAATACCTTTTCGCCTAATTCAGATTTACTTTTACAATTATCACCCGATGTATTTTTTATAGTTTTGGTCATAAAAGGAGTCGGATCTTTTACAGTAATTAAAGCCCAATCTTCTTTATCTGAAACACCAAATGGGCTATCCTCTTTATAAACTGTTGCAAATTGAGTATCGCCCGGGATTTTAATATCACAAGAAGTTGGCCGAGCAGTAATGCCGAGTGGTTCTCCATAAAGATTGTGAATAGGAACGTCCATTACGTGATTATTTGTTAGTATTATAATATCGCCATTTTGGGAGTCGTAACCCAATAAATATCCCGAACCAGATTGCTCTCCCATATTATTTCCCTCAAAAATAATTTTGCAATCAATAAAAGCAACTCTGGGTCTCCATTGTTTTATAATAGAGGTAGTATCACCAGAAGAAGGAGTATTTGATGGGTTGTCATAATCATGTGGTGCTATGGTTCCTTTTACGATTTCTGGCTTTCGGGTTTTAAGTGCCACAACTTCTCCTTTTAGTTTGGCAATTTCCGAATCCTGCTTTTTTCTTTCTTCCTCCGCCTCCACCTCTTTTTCATGCTGAATTTTTGATAGCTCTTGTGCCTTCAATCTCGCAGACACTTTTTCTTGCTGAAATTTTTGGTACTGATTTACGCCGAAGTATCCTCCGCCACCAACAGCTAAAACGCCCGCAATGATTGCGATGATAATTGGTATTTGGATAAATCCTTTTTTGAATTGATTTCTGATCATGAAACACAAAACCCCGCGCTAGCTAGGCCTTGCGGCCACATACCGGTTTCCCGATATGACCCTTGGAAGAGTCGCTGAACGCGGGGTTCAGTGTCTTCCAAGGGTCTTTTAAGCCATGCTCAGCGGAGTTCCCGTAGAGTTTAGGCCCTCATTATTCAGTTGTAACTTCAATTCTATGCTTAACCACGGAAAATACCAAGGCACACCTAATATCAGAAAATATAAGAATTGGGGCAAAAACCTCGGAAAATCTCGAAATTCTGAGTTACGATGAGGACTCGGGGTGCCCCGGGCCATTGATTTGACCACTTTTGGGTGTAGGCTTGGAGTACTGAACAAATGAAAATGAAAATGAACATGAGCGAATTAGGTCAATTTCAAAAAGATACCCTCGAAACGCTTGATATTCTTTATAAGAATTTTTTAATTCAGGAGAAGAATACGATCGAGGTGTTTCTGGGCGACTTTCGTACTGACGGAATTTATCCGGAAACCTTTTTTGATACAGTGCGTACTCTTAAAAAACAGGGCGTCGAGATTATGGAGTACGATCGAGAGGATACGCTTGGAGAGGAGTACTTAGTGGGAGCAAGAAACACACCCTGTTGCGAGGTGCGGTTGCCAGAGGATTTTGAGGAGGTTTATAAAAAACTTACTGCTCAATTTAGAGATCAACCAGAACAAAATAAAAAAGACGGGCAACCAATAAAAACGGAGAAAACGAGCATTGTTATTGATGAAGAGTGTGGGATATATCGCAAAGATGATCGCAAAAAAATATACCCCATCAGTGGAGCAAGGAAAAACTATGTTATTTCCATTTACAAAAACAAAGGAACCATGGATGAGCTGCGGGCAATCAAAAACCAGTCGGAAAGCATTATATCGGCAGGAATAGCAAAGATTAACAAAACTGTCAGAGACAAGCTAAGCGTGGACGTAGACTTAATCGTGCATCAAAAAACAGCTGGTAAGTATATGATCAATAAGCAAGGTTTTTCTTTCACCGCCCCAAACCACATCGAATAAACTTCTACTTGCTGTTAATAAGCAACGCGATTAACGCCTTAATATGGGCGTTTTTTGTTCACAAAAGGTCAAGTAAACAACAGGTGAAGATGTGTTTCTATTGCGGGAAGATACCGTCATGGAAATGAACACCGTGAATGAAAATGATTTATTCGAGTCGACAGATTTATCGTTGGTGTCCGCCCTGTTGTGTTTTGGGGCAGTTATTGAACACGTGGACCGGAGTGCTCCACGCGCAAATTTTTCTATTCATCGTGAAAAGGGACTAAATGAGCTTGTGCGTGCATTTTTTGCACACGAGTTAAAGGTCGATCCCCTTGTGTATTTCAACTGCATCCGGGAGGCAAAGACACGCCTTTATCAAGACTGACTCACATGCAGATCCCCCCGACAAAACTGGACGAATTCATCATGCTCTACGCAAAGCACTATGGAATTGTGTTGGAGGAAGCTGCTGCCCTTGAGAAGGCGACGAAACTTCTAAATTTTATAAGAATAATTGTGGGGACCCACAGAGAGAGCGATGGAAAGTAAACTTAAAACGGTAGCACTGGCATATCACGATAGGGGCTTTTCAGTAATACCCCTTGGGCTAAAAAGCAAGATACCTTTTCTTCCGAAGTGGCAGTGGTATTGCACGACGCGTTCAACGCGCAAGGAAATTGAGGCGTGGTGGACTGAAAATCCGAATGCAAATATCGGTATCGCGTGCGGCCCAGCAAATGGTAAATTTCTGTTCGTTGTTGATCAGGACGTACTAAAAGATGCGAACAAAAAACCCATATTGAACGGGGATGGCAGTTTCAAGCAACGAGGTGACATCGGTGGCTGCCCGGCAACGGTGTGCCAGACAACCGGGAGTGGTGGTAAACAGATGTTCTATTGGGCTCCAGAGGGCTATATCGTCCAGAACCACGTCGGCATACGTCCATTAATTGATATTCGAGGGATGAACGGGCAGGTTGTGGTCCCACCTTCGATACACCCAAATGGGAAGCTGTACGCATGGGATATTGAGGAGATCGATCCCTTAAACATTACTGAGTTTCCGAAGGTGGCACTTGATGCATTTTTGGGCAGTCAAGATAAAACGGGGCAGAAAAAATGGGAAAAAGCTATAAGCGGGGTGACTCAAGGATCACGAAATGATACAGCCGCATCTGTGGCAGGAAAAACACTTAGGGACCTGACTCCGCAACTGTGGGAACCTATTGGCTGGGCGGGTTTTGTAAACTGGAACAAAGAGAACAACCCCCCGCTTCCACATGATGAATTACGGGGTGTGTGGGACAGCATTAAAAGTAGGAGGCTGGGTGGTCTTCTCACCGAAAACTCAGAGGATTTTAAAAAACTTTACGGTGAAAATGACACAAGGAAAATTGGGGAATACAAAATTGCCAAGTTTCTTGCTGACCACCACCACATAAAAACTACGGATGAAAAAATCCGCGAAATATATTTTTATAAAGATGGGATCTACACATTGGGTGCAAATATCATCGGCGCTGAAATACAAAAGATTTTAGAGGAGCTGTGTAGTAATAACGGGAAAAAAGAAATAATTGAGAAGATCAAAGACTTTACGCTAACTGAAAGAAGCTCATTCTCCGTTAATGAGCATTTAATCAATCTTGAAAACGGAGTTTATGATCTCCGGAGAGGTGAGCTCCTCAGTCATAGTCCGGAAAATCTCTTTTTGACTAAAATCCCCGTACGCTATGATCAATCGGCAGATTGCCCAAAGATTAAATCGTTTCTTGCCGACATTCTTGATCCAGAGTCAATCAAGGTAATACAAGAATGGGCGGGTTACATCCTCTACCGAAGATACTTCATCAAAAAGGCAATTATTTTTGTCGGGGAGCCGAATACCGGCAAAACGACACTCATCACCCTTCTAACCAAATTCGCTGGTGAAGCTAATGTCTCCGGAGTTAGCCTACAAAGAATAAGCAGCGACAAGTTTGCTGTCGCTCAAATGTACGCAAAACATTTGAATTTCTACGATGATCTCTCCGCTCGAGATATCAAAGATAACGGGATGTTCAAGATTGCTGTCGGTGGAGGAAATATAACCGGCGAGTACAAATTCGGAAACCAATTTACCTTTCATAATTATGCAAAGTTAACTTTCGCATGTAACAAAATTCCTAGCGTGGCTGACACTACAGACGAAGCTTATTTTCTCAGGTGGATCGTCGTTTCGTTCAATGTACAAGTAGAAACACAAAACAAGTTTTTAATCGATGAAATAACAACTGACGAAGAGTTGTCTGGTTTTCTCAACTTCGCTCTTGAAGGATTACAAAGAGTACTCAAGGCGCAATCAATTTCTTATGATAAAGATCCAGACGACATAAAAATTGAGATGTTGAAGTCCGGGTCGTCGATAGGTAACTTTGTTTATGATTGTATCGAAGCGGGAGGGCCTGACGACTGGATCAGCAAGGATGAAATGTATGATGCTTTTGTGTCCTACGCACATCAAAAAGGTCTGCCTGTGACATCACTAAACAACTTTGGGAGAAAGTTTCCGAGGCATGCGGACTACGCAAGCGACGGGAAAAAGAGCATATATGACGCACTTGCCATGAAAAGTAGTCTGGCAACCGGTTGGCGTAACATACGATTCAAAGCCGGACATGAGGCTGATCAGGGCAATCAGGGTTCTTTCGAAGACGCCATAGATACAGATGAAGAAACTATTTAATTCCTCATGACTTTGTTTTCTCTATGATTACCCTGATTAAGATTGTGGCCAAGCTACTCGGATACCATAACTATGACCAAAAATGTAATACCAAAAGAAGGGCAATCTTTAATGATTTCGGCATAAAATCTTGTAGTCACTTATGAAAGAACTTGGATATTCGGGCAAAGTAGAGGCAGATCAGCTTTTCAAGGTGACGATATACAAATTAAGAGAATGGGGTTACCTGAGATTGGATTGCCGTAAAAACGACGTATTGGGGTGGAGGGATAATTTCACCAAGAAAGAATACAATATCGATTGTATGGTTTCTACGCACAGGAACAACGAGTTTGTGCGTTTTGATTACACCATAATACGCCCCAGCGGCAACACGGAGGTCTCTCAAAGGTTTTTGCTCACCACAACTTCTTGTCACTTTGGGGGAGGGCGATACTGGTTTGTGTGTTCATCAATACAAAATAGCGAAAAATGCGGTAGGCGTGTGGGGGTACTTTATCTATCACATATAAGCCTAGAATTTTCCTGTCGCCATTGTCTTAACCTTACCTATTCAAGTAGAAAATTGAGTGGACGCTTCAAGGCGGCAGGAAACATCATTAGTTCACCGGACGTCAGTCGGATGAAGGAGGCGGTGAGGCGAAAATACTATAATGGAAAACCTACAAGAAAATATGTGCGGTATCTTAAAATTGCAACGAAGGCTAGATATGCCTATGCTATGCATCTGGGCATCGCAACCGACATGGCAGAAGAAAGAAACTCTAGAGTAGTAAAAATGTTAGACGGCGAACCCCCTGAAGAGGGTGGTGGAAATTTAAAGATTGCAATGTAAAGCAGAGTAAAGTATACTAAATCATATGAAAGATAAGGAGTTTTATAAAGCAGAAGATCTTGCAACGTTGCTTGATGTAAATATTATGACGATCTACCGCTATATCAAGGCGGGTCGCCTGAGGGCTTACAAAATTGGTCGTGACTTTCGGATTGGCAAAAAAGAATTTCAAAACTTCTTACGCAGTGTAGAAACAAAGTAATATGAATCAAAACTCCAATAAAATCCGATACTTCCTCTATGCTCGCAAGTCGAGTGAAAGCGAGGAGAAGCAGGTTGCCTCTATTGAGTCGCAGATCACCGAGCTTGAGCGCCTGGCGAAGCAGTACGGGCTTACTGTGGTCCGTGTGTTCTCCGAGTCCAAGTCCGCAAAGGCCCCGCATAATCGCCCTGTGTTCGGCGAGATGATGGAGCGCCTCTATAAAGGCGAGGCTGAAGGAATTCTCTGCTGGAAACTGGATCGCCTCGCAAGAAACCCCGTGGATGGCGGGACCATCAACTGGATACTCCAAAACGGCATCGTGAAGCATATTCGCACGTTTGATCGCGAGTATCTCCCCACTGATAACGTACTGATGATGAGCGTGGAGTTTGGCATGGCGAATCAGTTTATCCGCGACCTCAGCTCGAACACGAAGCGCGGACTCAACTCAAAAGCAGAGAAGGGTGTGTTTCCGAGCCGAGCACCTATCGGATACCTGAACGACAAATATCACCCCAAGGGAGAGAAGAAGATCATTCCTGACCCTGAGCGCTTCCCTATTCTTCGAAAGCTGTGGGACGAGCTACTGGAGAGAGAATGCACAATTGAGACGCTTCACACGATTGCTAAGGAGAAATATCATCTCACGGGCATATTTGGAAAACCTATTGAGCGAAGTGTGATCTATGACATTTTCAAGAATCCATTTTATTCCGGCATGTTCAACTGGAACGGGAAAATTTGGCAAGGAACCCATGAAGCGATGATTTCAAAGGAAGAGTTTGAGCGGGCACAGCTAATAATCTCTGGGAGGTCCAAGGGAGATAAAAAACGAAAACACAACTTTCCATTTGTTGGGACCATGCGCTGTGGTGAATGTGGGTGCATCATCACGGCAGAGTTTCACCGCAAGAAGCAGGTGAACGGCAATGTTCATGAGTACACCTTCTATCGTTGCTCAAAGCGGGTGGGGTCCACATGCAAACAGGCATTCGTCCGCTCAACTGAGCTAGAGAAGCAGGTACTGAAAAAACTTGAGGAAGTAGAAATTCCTCATGACTTTTCGGAATGGGCACTTGGGTTGCTTCGCATTGAAACTGATAGAGACAAGGCGGGACGGGACCAGTTGCTGAGTAAGTTTCAAAATGACTACAACAAATGCCTCCAGCGTATTGATACTCTCAAAGATATGCGCATGAATAGAGAAATCGACTCCGAAGAGTTTGCAGTGAGAAAAACAGAGGTGGAAACAGAGAAGGACCGTATTCAGTCCTCCATCAACAAGCTCGACAAGCGAGTGAGTGAGCGATTGGCCGAGTTTGAAGAGAAGTTCAGCTTTGCAGAGACAGCCGTGGAGAAGTTCGAAAAGAATACCGAGAACAAGCGAACACTGCTTGTTTCACTGGGGACCAACTTCACCCTGCTCAATAAGGAATTGATCTTTGATTGGGAGGAGATCATGGCACAGGTTCGAACCGCATCAAAAGAAGCGAAGAAACTTCACAAGGCGTTCGAACCTGTTAAAAACCGCTTTACTCCAAGGGATTATGCAGAAATGTACTCTGCAAGTCCGACAATGGGTGGTCGACGGGGATCGAACCCGTAACCGCTGGTTCCACAAACCAGAGCTCTACCACTTGAGCTACGACCACCATGTTTCGTGCAGTATACATATTATTGAAAAAATCTCAAGAGTGTGGCGTCATGAGTTTTCTTTCGCTCATCGGCGAAAAAGAAAAAATGTTGCCGCGACGATCGCTCCCAATGTATCCGCGAGCATGTCTTTCTGAGCATCCCAGATGTCACCCTGGCTTCCGAGATATGCCGCACCAGCTGCGGGGTCGCTTCCTGATGCGTAGATCCACTCAACGATCTCATAACCGGCGGCGATCGCCGCGATCGCAAACACGGGATAGGTCCAAAGCAAAAATTTATTCGCGACCAAACGCTTCGCCAAGAGCCATTCGGCAACAGGATACGCATAAAAGCCCACTGAGAAATGCGCGAGGCGATCGAAATGGTTGCGTTCAAAACCGAAAAGATCCGTCACCCAGCCGAACGGCACTTTTTCGAACGTATAATGTCCGCCGATCGTATGGAGAAAAATGAGCACCGCCATCATCGCATATGCCGTATTGGAAAAACGGATCCCCCTGGCATAAAGCACGGCGATCGTGCCAACGACGATCCATACGGTGAGATTTTCGGCGAACCATGTCAGCCGATCGAACGGATCGAATGCGAGGACCGCAAAGACAATGAGATACGACACCAGCAGTATAAAAGGAAACTGGCTTCGGTTATCGAGTTCCATGATGAAGAATGAAAAATATTAGTAATGGGGTTTTTCCTCTTTAACCCCGGCACGATGATTCGCGAGACGCGCGAGCGCGTAAAGCAAACTGGAAAGACGGTTCATATAGGCGAGGAGTTCTTCCTTTCCTGTTTTTTCTTTCTCCAATGCTTCAACCACGCGCCGCTCGGCTCGCCGCGCGACCGTGCGGGCAACGTCGCAAAAAGCGGCGAGTTCCGTTCCCCCTGAAACGAAAAATGAGGTGATCGGGGGAAGTTCTTTCTCGATATCGTTCACCAATGACTCGATCCACGCGACGTGTTTTTTCTCGACGCGCTTATCCGCGCCTGCGAGCGAAGCTTGTATGATGAACAGATCCTGCTGAACAGCATTGATGACATCGCCAAACGATATATTCCCCGCCGCTTTTTCTCCGCCCCCTTCGACAGGCTCAGGACAGGTTTTTATCTTCACGACACCGAGCAATGAGTTGATCTCGTCGACGGCGCCGAGCGCTTCCGCGATGGCAGACGACTTCGACATACGCTGATCGCACCCAAAAATCTTTGTCGTGCCATTATCTCCTTTTCCTGTGAACAACATGAATAAAGTATACCCCGTAGTTACCTCTTCCACACCGAAGGAAACCTCATATTATAGAGGTGAAACAAAATTGCTCCGGTAAATATCACACCATATCGCGGACTGCTACGGAGCGCGTGCCACCCCATGAGCATTTTGACGAAGAATTTTTTCTATGGTAAAGTTTTTTCAGTTCATCTTCAGCGGAGGTTCACGTGTGGACTCCTTCTCCGGCCAAAGCGGCCGCATACAAGAAGGCGTGCCTTATCGGCCTTCTGCTCACGGTGCTTCAGCTCTTCATATTGTTCTTTGTGGTGGCCAGCCGAACGCTCGGCGCCGACACAATGCACAGTTTCAACGACCTCGCGACGCTGCTCGGAACGACCTACCTTCTCGGAAGAACGTGGGAAACAGAATCGCTGTTTTTGAAAAAGCGACGCTCGTGGCTTCGTTTCGGCGTGTGGTCGCTTGCACTCGGAGGACTTTTCGTCGCAGGAGAATCACTCTTCGATCTTCTGTCTGGAGTGACGGGACATGTGCGCTCATGGCCGCTCCTCGTGATCGCGATCGCCGGCGCGCTGGGTAATTGGCGCATGCACCGCATCCTCGACTCAGTCGCGCATGAAGAGCGGGACGCGCTCGACAAAAACAATCTCGACCACGTGCTTTGGGACATGGTGCTCTCACTCGCGGTCTTGCTCTCGTTCCTTGTTGGAGTGCCGCTTGTCGACCGCCTGATCGCGATCATTGTCGGACTCTTCATCCTTCCCTATCTCGCATGGAAACGCTGGGAAGAAGACAGCGACGAACACACGCATCATGACTCTCATTAGCATCATCACTGATCCGCCGAACAAGGCGGGTCTTTTTTTATTCCGTGAATAAAAAGCCCGTACCTCCCACAAGGGGAAGCCGGGCTTCATAGACAAAACTTCTTCTCAGTCGGATCAGTACGGTCCTGTATCTATACCGAGAGGTTCAGGAATTGCTTCAAGTGTCGGTTCTATGGCAACGGCACTGGGGTCAGCAATCTCTTGCTGAAGCTCAAAATCACCGTCACCGTCTTCGTCTTTGATGCGATACCACTTATCACCAAACTGGTAATCGATCGTAACGACACGCTTGCCGAAGAGTTTGACATCACCGCGTTCCTCAGAAAAACCGTCGCGACGAAGGGTAAACACCCCGCCAAACGCCGACACATCCGCGATGTTCCGCTTTAAATATTCGGACTTCGGCTCCCAACGTTCGACGATGACAGATTTGCCGTCTTTCTTGTACTCACGGACGAGCGATTTCAGTTGCTTGAACCTTACTTCAGCCTCAAGCTTCGGAAGTGCGGGGACAAGTTCAAACCTGTAACCCTGCTCAAGCGTCGCATACTTGAACGGCACCGTGAACTTTCCTTTTTTCCACGCATTCGCCGTATAGTCACCCGCCTTTACCACTTTGTAATAGATTGGCGGGTCTTGCGGACGTTTACGTTCCGGACGATCGCGATCGACAAGCTTCGGTGGGTCAAACAGCGCCGTCATCAGCCGACCACGATAACCGAAGAGGGTCAATAACTCATGGCCGTTCCTAATCGGAAACCCGAACTTCCAGAGTTCATCGGGCATACTATACCCGATCGTACCTTCCCGATCATAATCAACGAGGAAGACCGACACGCCCGTACTCGCCGCAGGCATAAAGCCGCGAATCGCCGGGAGTGACTCCGTGGTCACCAGGTCATCTTTGAGCCGATAGACTTCAACATAGTGAACCGCCTCGTCTTTGGGCTTACCATCAGGCGGCATGATCTTATAACCGCGGATCTCGAAGCCCTGGATCGCTTTCTTCCACTTGAAGTTATTCGGATCACGAAGGTCAACAATCTTCTTCGCAAAATCCTGTTGCGTGATCTGGCGGACCTGCTCCACCAACTTGAGTGACCCGTTGCTTCGCGCGTTCACAAGATATTCCGCATCAAAGGGAATGTTCCTGACTGAGAGCGTTTCGTGCGGGTAGACCTGCCGGAGCGAATATCGTCCGTCACCATAATTCATGAAATACTTGTAATCTTCACGATTGATGACGTCGGATGACAATGGAACCTCCTTGGCGAAATCGCTCAGGATCTTGAGCATATTGAGTCGAGAGTATTGGTCAAACGCGATGAGCTCTTCCTTCTCGAGACCCGCCCGCAAACCGCGCAACGAATCGATCGCCTCAACCTGTCTGGGGTTGCTATACGACAAATAGGAGTAGAGGTCTTTGACATTGCGACGGATCACCACTGCGACTTCGTCGACCTTCATCCCGCCTTCGTTCAACGACCAAACGTTCGACTTGGGATCGCGCTTGAAGAGGTGCGGGACGGCCGGATATTGGGCCGCCTCGCAAGCAACGAGCGCTTCATCTTGCCTATACTTGAACTCGTCGGTGGGATCCTTCGCGACAGTGAGACACGCTGGTGTAAACGGCGTCGCACAACCGGCAAGTATCCCCACCGCTAATGCAAGAAGGAGCCAACAACGCCGGCTTCTCCAGTGGTTTTGCTGTTTCATGGGTTCTCCTTTCACAGCAATGATTAGTGGAGATACTGCAACGGACCAATATTCGGGAACATATTCCGAAGAATGGTGCGTGCAACGAGATCGCCCGATTTTGCGCGGCCGACAAGCGCTTCAACGGTATCGCGAAACTCCTTTTGCTCCGCCGCATTACCGGAAAAAAATCGCGAGTCGGCGGGACAAAAATCCATGTCCAAGCCGGCGTTGGCCTTATCGTTCGCGAACTTTTCACCAACTTCTGTTTTCTTTCCCGTTTTCGCCATCGCCTTCTTTGCCAATGCGGCGATCTTCCCGGCCTGTTCTTGCTGCGCAAGCCATTGCTGGGTCTGAGCGACGGGATCATCACCCTTCTCCGGATCATAGATACCCGCTGACGCAAACTGGAGCCCGATCATGATGCGAACCGCAGCTGCGGAATCACAATATTTGGTGTTCACGGTGGTCCAGAAATTGGGGTCGATGTAAAACTGCACCAAAACACCGTTCTCAGGATTGAGAATCCGATCTTCGAGATACGCCTCGATCTCGCGCACAATTTTGGCGTTCTTGCGAAACTCGTCTTCGCGAACATCAGTAACGGCAAACGCCACAGGGGAAATACGCTTCCGTACTGCGGAAAAATTGTATCCGAATTTCGCCTGCACGATCTCGCGAATGACCGACAAATACGGGTGACCTAACATGGACAAGAAGCCATCGTCCATGTTCACTGTCATGTCCGCCCACATTTCAACATCAAAATATGAGCTGAAAGGCATTCCTTGTAGATAAGGATTCGCGTGCGTGAATTCGTGCGCGGCGAGCGTAAACCCCCCCAGATACTGGAGTGCCAAACCGTTGATCGAAAGCATCACTGCAGATTCCGAATTAGGGACGTTGTACGCATTTGTAAACCCGCCCGTAAATTCAGAGGGGGTGATCAAAATGAGCATCTTCCCCGGCTTCACGAAATTCTCGGGATTGGTCCACGGCACACGGATCACGTCGCCCACAGTCACACCAGGAACATTAGGGTCTGGCAGTCCGAGACGTTCGCGATACTTTGGGTCCGCAAACCGTTCGGCGCGAAGAGCAATCACACGATCGGGAAGCCCCTTCTGGAGTCGCACTGCCTTATCGAGGCCCTCGTTCATCATCGCTTCCGTAAAATTGCGGATCGCGGTGAATTCCGTCCAACCAAGGATCGTTTGAAGATGATTCCATTGTGCAAGGTTGAATTTGTTCGTACGATAAAGCGTCTCGTATTTTGCATAGAGCGGTGAGAACCGCGCCATGTTCGCCTCGCCGGTTGCGGACGACCAAAACATGAAGAAGCCTTGTGCGTTCACGTGGTGATGGGTATAGAGCACATCCACCGGACCCGCAACGGATTTCCACTTGGTCAGGATTGCCGTGTCACCGGAGGGCTGTTCATAGCCACTCTTCGAGCGATCGATACGTGCCTTGCCTTGCGATGATCCCATCAACAAATCGTTGTTGGAGAGATAACGTCGCCAGGCCAGGGATCTTTCCCAGTCATCTGCTTCGCGTTTGAAACCACGCAAAAAGTGCGGCTGGTTAGGGACGGCAGAAACTTCATTGCAAACATCTTTTGACAATTCCGCGCAAAGTTTTTTGAGGTCGACATTCGGAGACGCCGCAAATGCGGCCGTACCGAAAAAAAGTGCGCCGACAGCAATGATGAATCCGATCATAGGGATTCGCTGAAAAAACATTTTCATCATATTCTCCTGTCAAACAACTGCAAACTGGCACGACCTGCGCACCTTACTGCTCTATTTCTTATCTTAGGGGTATCACTGTGTCTGACAAGGAAATTACTGTCAGGACACAGATAAATTGTTCTGTGAAGAAGATCCCCTTTATCCGTAAAGAAAATACCTGTGTATAATTCGCTCATGGACATCGAAAGTATCATCCTCGGATCGAGCTACGCGGGCATTTTTCTCCTCATGATCGCGAATGGCTTCGTCTCTTTCCCGTCGAGCCAGATCCTCTATATTATCGTCGGGTATTTCATCGGAACCGGTTATCTCGGTTTACTGCCCGCTTCGCTTGCCGGAGCGCTGGGGAATACGATCGGAAATATATTGCTGTACGAGGCCGTCCGCGCGCACGGCGTCCGCTACCTCAGGCGTTTCCAAATCTTCCGCCCTCAAGATATCCGAAAAGTAGAGCTCGTCTTCCACAAGAGGGGGCTCTGGTTCCTCTTTATCGGCAAGCTCCTCCCTGCGATCAAGGTTTTCGTCCCGATTCCGGCTGGGATCGGCGGAGTACATCGCGGAATATTTGCCGCGCTCATGTTTTCCGCATCATGGATCTGGTCATTCATCTTTATCGCTATCGGTTATTTTTTCGGCAAAAGCGCCGAGATGTGGAAGTCGTACAGCATCATACTCTTCATCGTAGCTGGAGTCGTACTCTTCTTTTTTTACCGCTCTATGAACAGTACGGAGATCATGAAGGAGCTCGAAAAAGATACACCCGCAATTCCCGAAGAGAAGGACGGTAAATGATCCACGCGAGAAGGGCGTAAAGAAGTCCGGTGAACCAGCCTGATATCGGCGGCACATGGATAGCGGCAAAAGGAAGCGACGCGCCGAATTTTCCTATTCCTAATATCCACGCAAGGAGTATTTCCGTCGGCAAAGCGGGAATAAAAGCGACGGCATTCCCAAGAAAAGCCGCGAGTCCCGTTGCGAACGCAAAAAGCATCGTGACGGGAATGATAGGAAGTACAAGTAAGTTTGCGAAAAGCGCGACCGTCGAAAACAATCCGGTCTGATAGAGTAGGAGCGGAAGTACCATGATCTGCGTTGCAAGCGTTGAAATGACCACTTCTTCGATAAGCGGATGGGCGCGGAATATCGTGATACGTTCCCGCAATACGGGAGCAACAGTGACGAGACCGAGCGCGGCAAGAAATGAAAGTTGGAAAGAGGGATCAAACGCGAGTATCGATGGATTGTGGAGCACCATGATCGTCCCCGCAACGAGAAGCGCCCTTCCCATCGTCGAAGTCCGTCCGGTCAATCTGGCAAGAAGCACCAAAAGTGCCATGATCGCCGCACGAACAACCGTTGCCCCTGCGCCGGTCATAAGCGCGAAGCCCACGATCCCGATCGCGGATATTGCGAGGCTTCCGTAAAAACCCAGAAAAAGAAACGCCACTCCGAGCCACTCCGCGATGATCGTCATATTGTAACCGGAGAGAACGACAATATGCACGATGCCGGTTTCCCGAAAACGATCGGTCCACTCCGTCCCTAGCGAGCGCTTTCCTCCGAGGAGTATACCTCCCGCAAGCGCATTCTCGGGCTCCGCTAATACACGGGAGAGCCGCTCAAGAAATGCATGCTTCGTCGCAAAGAGTTTTGCGCGGATCAGATTCCCCTTTCCATGCCCGAGTACCGTGATGCGCGGGTAAAAAAATTGATACGTCATACCTTTTGCTTTTAAATAGTTCGGGTAGTCGAATGTGCGCCCGTTTTCTTCAGCGAATGCTTCCGGTTCTTTGAGTACGCCCGTTATTTCGACCGCATCGCCGTATTGATATTGAGGATAACGGGCGACAATGAGCAGCACCTTGCCTTCTGCGCGCAGCACATCATCGCCGTCGATCAATTCATTTATTGAAAAAGTAAGCAGTGTGCTTTTTTCGCGCACGTCGGGTTCGTCACTCACTATTCCACGCAGCATGACTTCTTGTCCCGCTGCCGATCGCAATAAAGGGTCGCGCGGCACCTCAGACCAAAAGATAAATCGCAGCACGCCGAAGAATATCGCGAGCGCGCAGATCCCAAAAATCAACATGGGGTTTTGTTTCCTCTGCAGTGCCGTGAGCACCAGCAACACGGCTGAAATAAAAAGCAGTGATCCTGCAATAAGAAGCGACACGGAAATATATGCCGCAAACCCGACGCCGACAAGAAAAGCGATGAGGATCGGTACCAGCGCGTGAACAAGAAATTGCATGAAAGGCATCTTACAGAAACAAGGTGCTTCACTGGACTTGCCGAGCTCTCTATTTTATGCGATAACGAAAAAGTTCTTTTCATCGCATAGGTCAAACCATCATGGCGGAAATGGGAACGTGCGTACACTGCAAACGCGAATGGTATAGCGTCTGCAGCGGTAAACTGGTCCAGGCGAAATGGATCCCGACATGCCCCGAGGGCGAGATCGGCGTGATCTGCACCGATTGCTTTGACGTACTGCCGGGAGCCGAGATCACTACCCTCGTTCAGCGTGAGCAGAACGCATCGTATCAACAGAACGAGGCTGAACTTCTCGATAGGCCGGGCGTCGAAATCATCCGCATGACACCGATGGAATATCGGCTCGTCGACTGCGCCATCTCCGGGTGGGTGAAGTATCTCAAGGGTGAAGCAAGCGAACCGCCGTTCGAACAGGAAACGCTCGCTCTTTAAAGGGATATTCCCCAACTCCTGAGTATTGCGCTCTCGTCTTCGGACGAGAGCATTTTTTTATTGCCGATCTAGGGCGAGAAAAGACCGATGCTGCCCATATTTATGTTTCTTCTTTCAAACCCCAGTTTTTCAAAATTTGCTTTTCATCTTCCGGTGACAATGCCTTCTTATACCTTGCACCCGCTTTTCCTTTAACGCGTTTCTCGCAATCGGACCATGTGGTATGCCGCATCACTTTCCCACCAATGAGACTAAGATACGAATACGCTTTCGCGCGCGAGTGGGCACGGGATGCGCTGCGTTTTTTCGCAACGCCTTCATTGATCGCCGTGTTCAAAATATCAACAGAATAGTTCTCAAGCTCGCCTTCAAAAAGTTCAACTTCCTTTCCCGCCGCGAACCCCGTTGCGATCACATCTGCGCGTTCGTTTCCCGCGATACCGGAATGCCCTGGAACATGTTTCCATGCGACGTGTCCGCGTTTTTTTCTTTCTTGGAGCAGCGGAAGTAATTGTTCCCAAAGATCGCGATTTTCGACATCCTTCTTCCCTTTCGTCTTCCAGGCATTTTTCACCCATGCGTATGACCACTCGGTCGCGCCTTTGAGTACATACGACGAATCGATATAAATAGTACAATCGCCTTTTTCCTCTTTCATGCGTGCGAGTCCTTCGATAAGCCCGGTGAGCTCCATGCGGTTGTTTGTCGTACGCTTTTCACCGCCGCCCGTCTCAATCACCCGTCCGCCGGAAAGCACCAAGACCGCAGCCCATCCGCCGGGGCCGGGATTGCCGAGCGAACTGCCATCGGTAAAAAGTATGTGTGTTTCCTGTTTCTCCATAGAAGAACTATAACATTCAATTATTGCCATGCGAAAATGCGGCAGCAAGTTCGTCGGCCGTTATGTTATATCGATGATACGCAGCCGTAATTCAGGTCGACCGCGAAAATAAGATTTTTCGAACGTCGCGACAAGGTCGATCGTGCCGCCATTCCGTACATCCGCGCCCGGAAAATCGCTCGGTGCAAGAAAAAAACCGATCGCCTCGATCCGCGACCCTCCGCTGTTTTTGAAAATAAGCTTCAAATGATTTTTTTCCTTTCCGAAGGGAGCGACAAATTCGATGCGCACGCCGCGAAAGAGAAAATGTGGTTTAGGATTTCCTTCGCCGAAGGGCGCCAAAAGGTCGATCGCATGAAACGTCTCCTCATTCACTTCATCAAGCATGAGCTCGGCATCGCTCGCGATCTTTTCCGTTTTGACTTCTTTCTTCGGAAGACATCCGTGCGCTTCCACTAATGCGTCTTCCAAAAGATGGATATGTTCATGACTCACCGAAAAGCCTCCCGAAAATTCATGCCCTCCGCGGTCGATGAATATGCCATCCCTGACCGCGACCATAAGCTCGACCAGATTCACGCGTCCATCGGAGCGGCAGGACCCCTTGATCTCTCTCGTTCCTTCCCTTCCCCAGACAAACACCGGGCGGTCATATTCTTCCGCAAGCTGATTCGCGACGATACCCACGACGCCAACCCTCCATGAGGGACTGCCCACAACGATCACTTCACGGATCGTTCTTTCCCGGAGCACTTTTTTCGCCTCTTTCATCATGCGCGCGACCGTAAGCTTTCTCTCTCCGTTCAAACCCGCAAGATGCTTCGCGCGCTCGCCCCCGATGAACGGATCTTCTGTGGAAAGCAGTTCAAATGCGCGGAGCGGCACATCCATGCGTGATGCTGCGTTAATGCGCGGACCGATCGTAAAACCAACATCTTCTTCGCTTAAATAGCGCTGATCAACCCCGGCTTCACGAAGAAGCGCTTGTAATCCGGGGCGAGGCGACCTGCGAAGTACTTTTAAGCCGTAATAGGCAAGCACGCGGTTTTCATTTTTGAGCGGCACCATGTCCGCGATCGTCGAGAGTCCCGCCATATCAAGAAGCCATTTCTCCCATCCTTCCCCGATCTGCGAAAAATTCCCGCGCACAATGAGCGCCTTTGCGAGCTTGAATGCAACGCCCGCTCCGCAAAGCATGGGATCGGGATAACTGTCTCCTTTCTGTTTCGAATTGATGACCGCGTATGCGGGAGGAAGTGCGCCTTGCTTTCCCTCAGCATGGTCGAAGGGAGGTAAATGATGATCGGTAATGATCACATCAATGCCGAGTTTCTGTGCAAGTGCGACCTCTTCAACGTCGGTAATACCGCAATCGACCGTGACAAGGAGTTTGACGCCGTCAGTCCCGAATTGTTCTACGGCGGCCGTGTTCAATCCGTAACCCTCCGTATGCCGATGCGGGATATAGTTCAAAAAATTCCTGTAGCCGATCTTTTTCAGAAGGTCATGCAAAATGACCGAACCGGGGATGCCGTCGCAGTCATAGTCGCCGTAAATAACGATGCGTTCGCCGTTCGCCATCGCCAAGAGTATGCGGTCGACCGCACGCTCCATGTTGAGGATACGGAACGGATCGTAGGTGTCCCTTTCGTAATCGGGATACAGAAACCGCTCCTGTTCGGCGATATCCGCGATCCCTCTCCTTTCCAAAAGCGCTTTCGTGAGCGGATGAAGGGTTCTCGCAGTTTTCATGTCCCCCATACTACCACCCCGTAGTGAAAATGGCTTGAGACCGTCAATATACCGACACAAAAAGAAATGCTAGGCTGTTTTCCACTATGGGGTACCATGAGTCGAGGTCGCACTATATAATGAATAGGTTATCCCTCATCATTTTCATTATGTCACTCTTCGGACCCAGCATCCCCAAAGGCATCACTAAAAAAGAGGTCCCTTATCTGCAAGGCAGACTCCTCGCAGGACAAGGATCGGAAAAGCTTTCGAGAGTCCTTGTCGAACGGATCATTGAACTCGTCGACATGGCCGTTGACTCGGACTCGTATGCGGAGCGCGCCAATCACGTTGAACAGGTGAGCTCCGACGAAGTCGCGCGCATCGAAAAAAATATTTCCGACGATCTGACGCCGGCACAGCGAACATTCGTGCACCGTGTTTTTCAGGAATTTGTCGACAAGAACAAAGTACCGGGCGTATTCTCTTAGTAATTGCATTCCATGAACGACTGTCTTTTTTGCAAGATCATCCGTGCTGAGATCCCCTCCGAGAAGGTGTACGAGGACGATGCGACGTATGCGTTTCTTGATATCCACCCCGTGAATCACGGACACCTCTTGGTCGTTCCAAAAACACACGTCAAAGATATTTACGATATTCCGCGCAAAGATTTTTCCCGACTGATGGAAACAGTACACGAGCTCGCTCCGATAGTGAAAGCCGCGTTGAACGCGGACGGAATAAATATCGGCATGAATAATGAAGGCGCCGCAGGACAATTGGTGTTCCACGCCCACATTCATATCATCCCCCGTTTTTCCGATGACGGACACCGGCACTGGCATGGAAATCCGTATCAAGACGGAGAGATAACGAAAGTCGGCGATGCCCTCCGAAAAGCTTTCGAAAAATAATTCCTATGACAATTAAAAACCTCCGCGATGAAAAGCGAAGGTTGTTTGTTCAGAGCGCCTGAGCAAATCTCTCCCACAGAAGCGGCGCGGGAAAGAGAAAAGATTTTTACGACTGCACCATCGGATCAATGAGCGAACTACCGGGAATACCTAATCCCTTCAGGACTTTTTTAAACCGAAGTAAAAATAACGCCTGGTCGCCTGCGTACCCTACCGCAATGCGTACGAAGCCATTGGGTACCGATGCAAATGGGAGCGGCGGCCATTTCTTCATCTCACCCTGCACACGCGCCTCGGTGGTACACCACACATAGGTATGAGCGCTTCCTAATGAGACAGCGGGGTAAGCAAGTGACCATGGGCCGAGCAATGGATCGTCGAACATTTCAGCCGCCATCGCTTCCACAAAACGCACACCATCAACTTCGGTGGGAAAGGCGACCGAGAGCACGCCGCCACCTTGTTCTTTTCCTGTACCGCAAAGCACTCCCGCCGGACAACGATCTAATGAAAGCATCGGGTAATGCACAGAGAAACCTGCACGCTTGAGTATCTGTGCCAGTTGGAAAGCACGCTCGCTCGCTTTTTCGACGCGGTCCTCGATCTGGTAAAAACGTTCCGCCATTTCCTGCGCCACCTTTGGATCAAGTACTCCGCCAATAAGCGGTGCCTCACCAAGCGCGGGATGTCGAAGCGTATCAATGAAGGATCTCTTCCCCACCAGAGCTCCCCCCATCGCATCCGATCTTCCGTTCACGTATTTTGTCAAACTGTGCATGACAACATCTGCGCCAAATGTAAGCGGGCGCACGATGAGCGGAGTGAATGTGTTGTCAATGACCAGGAGAATGTTCTTTCCTTTGCTGTGACAGATACGATCAATTGATGCAACATCGGCAACAGTCACCTCTGGATTTGAGACGCTTTCCGCAAAAAACACTTTCGTCTTTTTTGTGCATGCGCGACTTACCGCATCAAGATCAGCGATGTCGACGATGCTCACTTTGAGTCGTAATTTATGTGCAAGCATGGCGATCTGTCCACGTGTTCCCCCATAAATCCGGCTGGAAACGACAATGTGGTCACCGATTGAAAGCGTCGCAAAAAATAACGCAAAAGTGGCTGCCATGCCGCTCGCAAAGAGCAGCGCATCTTCTCCGCACTCCATACACGCAAGACGAACACAGAGATCCTTGTAATTCGGATGGCCGAAGCGTTGATAGAGGAACTCTCCATCCGGTATGCCTTGTGTAAAATATTCCGTCGGCTTCCGTGCGCCGCTCACCATAAAAGTACTCGACGGGTAGATCGGTGTATTCACCCCAGTTACTTTTTTCACCATATTCCCCATTCAAAAGACATCCGTAATTCATTCTGATGAGAAAACACGAAAGGTCAAGAAATGTACCGTTTGACATGTTATCTTTTGCTTGCTAAAACACGAGGCGGGAGGTTTTTCATCTCATAAGGAAACCGAGATGCGTTCCTTGCTCTTACGACTATCATGCTGTGCTTCCATCGCGCTTGTCGCGTCATGCACAAAAGAAAACATGCCGCCTCCGCCTGTCGCCGATCCCGTCGCGGCATACAGTGAGGGAAAACTTCCTGACTGTTATGGCGGATATCACCGATCCGGCCCCTGGCTCAAGATCGATACCGTGACGCTCCTTGAGGAAAAAGACGTCCTCACTGTGCGAGAAAGAACCGGTGACTGGCGAAAACCTGCCGATGGACGCTCTCCCGGCGGCGTCCTCTTTGTTGACGGTCGGGTGATCAACGGACAAGGTTTTACCGAGTCCGCTTACTATGTTCTCGAGAAATATTCGGACGAAAAATTTTGCGTAAGCTACAAACTGATGGGCGCGGTCCCTTTTCATTAGAAATTTTGAAAAATGACCTGAAAAAGTACTCCTGACCGGAACCCGGAACATCGTGCGGAGGGCATGATGTTTTTTTATTGGAAGTGTCCAGAATACTTCGCTATTTTGGCTTTGTCAGCGCGTCGATCCCCGGCAGAGTCTCATTCGCAAGATAATCAAGCATGGCGCCGCCACCGGTCGAAACGAATGAAAAGCGATCGGAGAAACCCATCTCATTGATGAGCGCAACGGTATCTCCCCCGCCGATGATGGATGTCGCCCGCGAATTGGCAATGAGTGACAGGAGTTCACGCGTTCCCTCCGTATAACCCGCCTCGTAATATCCCAGCGGACCATTCCACACGATAAGCGCCGCCCTCGCAACGATCTCTTCAAGTCCCTGGATCGTTTTCGTGCCGACGTCGACGATCATGTCTCCCTCTGCCACCCCGTCTACTCCTCTCACTTCGGCACCCGCCTCATTCTTCACCACGACATCCGAAGGAAGGATCAACCGTTCATGGGCGCTATAACTTTTTATGCCGTCGAGTTCGGCAAGGTCGATGACCGATCTCCCTACTTCATGTCCGCAGACTTTCAAAAAGTCGTTCGCTGCCACTCCGCCCACAAAGACATGATCTGCGACATTAAGAAATTTCTTGAGCAGCGGCATTTTTGTTGAAATTTTCGCGCCGCCAAGGATGAAAAGGAAAGGGTGTCCAGGCGTGAATGCAGCCGCCAACTGTTTCACTTCTTCCGCAAGAAGCAATCCTGCATAAGAAGGGAGGAGCGCCGTTATGCCGACGACCGACGCATGGGCGCGGTGCGAAACTCCGAACGCATCGTTCACGTAGATGTCGCCCAATGACGCGAGATAACTCGCGAATGAGGGATCATTCTTTTCTTCCCCCGGATCGTGGCGCAGATTCTCAAGAAGGACAACATCCCCGTCGTGCATAGCGTTAATGACACGCACGTTCTCCGGGCTCGTGAGCCGGTCGAGGAATGTCAGGGGAAATTTCTTATTGAGCCATTTTGCGACCGGTCCAAGCGTATCTTCGGGTTTCCCTTTCCCGATGTGCGCCAAAAGTACCACCCGCGCCCCTTTGTTCCGCAAAAGGTCTATCGTCGGGATCGATTGCTCGATGCGGTAGGCATCGCGCACCTCCCCCGCTTCAAGCGGCACGTTGAGATCCACCCGCAACAATACGCGCTTGCCCGCGAGATCCTCCTGTTCGGAAATGAGCGGAAGAGCTTTCATGATTCAGCGACTATTCTGCGCGGCCATAATGATCCTGGAAAATTTCTCCGCGTCGAGGCTTGCGCGTCCGACGAGAAAACCGTCCGCACCGCCTAGAGATAAGAATCCCTCGGCATTACGGTCGTCAACGGAACCGCCATAAAGAATAGGGATCGCAAAACCGGCTTTTTTGCCGAAACGATCCACAAGATTCCTTCGGATGAAAATGCTCATTTCACGAAAATCTTTCGGTAGAGCGGCACGAAGTGCTTTTGCGCCGATCGCCCAGATGGGTTCGTACGCAATGATGAGATGCTTCGTCTCGCTTTTCGGGAGACCGGCAAGCGATGCGCGGAGTTCTTTCCCCACTTCGGTAAAATACGTGCCCGCATCATCCCGAACATGTTCTCCGACACAGAGAATGACCTTTAAGTTCGCTTTCACCGCAGCAATGATCTTTTGCGCGACCACCGTATCATCTTCTCCGAGCGCACGGCGTTCGGAATGTCCCAAAATCACATAGGCCACGCCGAGATCTTTCAATGCGGCGGGTGATATTTCTCCCGTGAATGCTCCTTCATCGGTAATGAAGGCATTCTGCGCACCGACTGCTATCGGAGATCTTTTGAGCTGTCCCAGGAGCGGAGCGACAAAACAGGCTGGCGGGCAAAGGACCACTTTGATCTGCCCGCGTCGTCCGCGCAAGTGGGCGCGGGTGCCGTTCTTTTTTATGGCTTCGGCGATCTTTTTCCCCGCGGAGAGGGTCTTGGGATACATCTTCCAGTTTCCGACAACAAGTTTCATGGAGACAGTATAACCCGAAATACGGACTAAAAACCAGAAATCATTCGCTCTTGTCCGCCACGCACCGCCACCCGCTAATATTCACTCCAGCGGTTGGTGTTCCATGCACCAGTGACACCGGACGGTTCAGGCATAAACGAAAGAGTCGCCACATCGTTGTTATAAAGGATCTTCGAACCGTTTTGGAGCTGGATCATGTACCCCACTACCGCCGTAACAACCGCACCGTTCGAAATATCGATAAGCGAATCGGTTGCGTAAAAAAGCGCTCCGTCAACATTGTTCTCGACCGCGATCGCACTGCCGTTGGTTGAACATCCCGATCCTTCTCCCCCAAGACAACCTTTTTTGGTCGAAAGCATCATGAGGTAGCTTCCTGGGACTCCCGAGCCTGAAAGCGTCGCAAGGCCGCGGACACGGATATATCCGTCCGCAATGACCACACAGCTGTTCCCGAGATATGTGAAAGCGCACTGAACCTTTCCTTTGTTCTCGATGATGATATCTCCGGTGACGTGGAGCGTTCCGTTTACCGTGAGCACTTTTGTCGGGTCGTTGCCTCCGTCGACATGAAGATCGCCGGAGATCTTTTTTGGCCCAAGTGATAACGGGAGCTCGTTACATTCTGGAAGACCTCCGCTACCGCAGTCTCCATTAATTGTCCCCCCAGTCGCAGCATCAGATTTCCATTGTGTGATGGTGGACGTCGAGATCGGGAGCGGCACATAAGGAGGTGTCAGCGACCCCGGATATGAGACACCGGACACCGTAGAGCCAGAGATCGTTTGATAGTACGCATCACCTCCGATAGCTGCATCGGTGATCGCATCCGCTTTCGCGATCCCCGATACAGAAACCTCATTGATCTTACTTATTCCTCCGCCAAGTGTGATCTTAAACGTTACATCTTCCGTAACGGCGGTCCACGCACCTGCCGCTGACCAGTCTTCTTTATAGAGCGTCGAACCGACGGGATAATGATCGGCATTCCCCCGGCACCAATACCAATATTTTGAATTATCCTGTGCCGTATCAAATACGATCCAATACGTCGTTTCCGGATCAAGTACGGGCGGATCCCCAAACGAAATATTCACCCAGCTGTAGGAAGTGCCAACACTCGAATAGTTTAATTCCTGCGATGCGATCGCGGTCGTTGACGGCTGTCCGCTATTATCTTCGGCAATGCGAATGTATCCGTCTTTGGGATTATTGTTTCGTTTCATATAAACGGATATTTTTGCAAGTGGCATGCTTGTTGTCGCCGATATGACAAAACTTTGAGCAAAGTCTATCCCCGGTTCCGTCCTGCCGACCGACTCGTCGATCGCGCATACTGTTGAGCTTGCGAACGGATCGGCCATTAAACCGGATGACGAGATCGCATTTCCGGTCACGCTTACGCCATTCGCCCCGATGATCTGCCCATCGGAATAAATACCGCCATGGACCAGTCCGACGGCGTTTATTTTCGCCTGCTCTTTCATGGTGATCCCCCCCTCGCCCACCTGCGCGCCGTATGGAAAAGTGACGGTCTTATTTTTTGAGATCGAAAGATAGATCTTGCGTATCTCATTTTTTGCATCGCCCGTGGCATACACATCTCTTTGCGTCTCTGAAATATCCACAACATTTACTGTTGATGAAGCATGGTTGAGCTCGATCGTTTGCTGAGCCGGAACGAGTTTTCCCGTGATCGTCCGGTAAAAAATATCCTCTATCCCCGCTTCCGCCGCAACATAGGAAGATTTCGATGTCGCGAGCGTCTGATATGTGCGCAATTCAACGATCGCCCCGATAGTCGCCGATTGGATGATCGCAACCGATATCATCACAAAGAATAAAATAACGATGATGAGTGCGGCACCCTTCTGTTGCTGTTTTAGGAAAGAGATCCTCAGGCGGCATTTTTCTTTCACACTGAAAATTTCATTGAACATTGTCGTCGAAATTAATAGGAACCGCGTAATATGACCGTGTCATAAAAATGATCGACCGCATCAACTCCTCCGCGTGCAGATGAAAGATGAAGCTCTATTTTGACCCCGACGGTGGTTCCGACATCGACATACCGGAATACCAGCGCATCAATCGAGGTTTTCGCCGACATGAGCGAACCCTTATCGACGCCGTCTTCCTTCAGGTGAAGCGTCGATCCGTTCACATAATATTCTACGGTCAGCGGAGTTCCTGACGCGGAGACCGTATTTAAAGTCAGTCTTCCTGGGTGAATATCAAAAGTGCTGTTCGCAAGATCAATGAACGCCGCACTTCTTACGTCGCGCGTCAAACGCTCTATGATCCCCACGGATGAATCATTGATATCGCGGGCAATGCGGAGCGCATTGAACGACTGGATCGCCTGAAAAAGCATATTCATCGACATCACCGACATCGTTGAAAAGAGCGCAACATAAAGGACGACCTCGATCAATGTAAACCCCGTACGGAAAATTCGCTCACGGTAAAAGGTGAGCACATTCGTTTTGGCTTGAAAAAATAAGCGCATGAACAAATGCTCACTCGTGCTCTTTTCTCGTACTGAGGTGAGCCCTTTTTCCGGCTTCTTTTGTCCTTGGAGGAAAAGCATATCAATTGGTGAGGAGGTTCGTAATATATGTTTCCGCGATATCCGGCGTCGCCGCTCCTCCTCCTTCGACCGGCCAAGTCACCGAGACCGTGACCTTTCTCGTCCCATCATCAAGAGTGCCCGATGAAGCGATGTTGTCCGATCCGTCACGACGCACTTCTGCGATCCGAAAAGACCGCTCGAAAATATTTTCAATTTTCTGCGGAGTTGTTGTCGACATCCAGAGTGTTCCCGACCAATAAAGATAATAGGTGGTTGTCGTCGAAAGCGTTGCGATATTGCCGGACCAGCTCTGATCCCGGAGCATCTTTATCGCTTCAAGCCCTTCTTCAAGCAGAAAACCGGATTGAATATGCCGCGTCGTGTTCTCCGACACATCAAGCGCTTTTTTGTAATACATTGCGATAGAAACAAGAGAGATCGTGATCATTGAAGCGGCGACAACGATCTCGATCAGGGTAAACCCCGTCTGTCTTTTCATCTTCACTGGATGCGGTTGGGTAAATTTTTTCATAAATTGCTCGATCATATCGATGTCGCCCCGGTCTGATTGATAGTTATGGTCGTTTTTGTGTCATGATTTCCCGCCACGCGGATATCGAATGTTCCATAATTATCGGTCGCACCGGTGAGCCGCCTGTAAAAGATCGTACTCCCGCCCCCGCTCAGTGCGACGTTCGCGATCTCAATATTCGGCGGAAATACGTAATGAATGTTCCCGGGATCATTGTCCCCGGGATAGGTTGCGCCTTCGAAATAAATGACCTCATTCGTCTTCAGTTGAACGCCGTAAGTCATGTCATTCTTTGATGAGATCGTGTCGAGATGCGCCGCACTGAATGCTGCGAGTGTTTTTTCGACAACCGCGCCGAGCGTCTGGCGTGAACGGAAATCGCTGAATGCGGCAAGCACAAAGGTCGCAATGGTCCCGAGGATAGCAAGCGCAAACAGTATCTCAATGGTGGTGATTCCCCGAATAGATAATGAAAGGCGCATGGTGCAAGAAAATGGGGTCTTTTTCACAGGGGTTAAATGCTGTCCATCAAGGAGTACATCGGACTGATCATTGCCATCGCGAAAATACCGACGAAAACACCGATCGTGACCATGAGCAAGGGTTCGATCAGTTTTGACATGTCTGAAGTCGCCTGATCGACATCGTCTTCATAGAACACCGCGATCTTGAGCAGCATATCGGAAAGCCGACCGGTCTCCTCGCCGACTTCCATCATATCGCCGACCATAATGGGGTAGATCTCCGGATGATCCATAAAGACCTTCGAGAGCGGATCGCCTTTTTGCACTCCTTTTTTCGCCTGCTCAAGTGTCTCCTTGTAAAACACATTGGAGACGACATCCTGAGTGATCTCGATAGCGTGCACAATGTCGACGCCGGCGGAAATAAGCGACGACATTGTGCGCGTCACCAGCGCGGAATTGAATTCCTTGATCAACTTACCGAAGATCGGAAGCCGGAGTGCTGTCCATGAAATTGCCCGATCGCCGACTTTTGTGCGCGCAAACCACCAGGTGATCCCCGAAACGCCGAACAACGCGATAATGGAAAGCAAAAGCTGGTTCTGAAGAAAATCACTGATCGCAATGATGCTTTTTGTCAGTGTCGGGAGCGGCACATTCATTTCTTTGAATGTCTGCGAAAGCCCGGGAACGACATAGAGCATCATCAGGATGCCGACCACGAACATCACGAGAAGAATGACCGCGGGATAGGTCATTGCTCCGCGTATCTTTTTCTTGAGCGTGTAGGTCTTTTCCATCTGACTGCCGACGACATTGAGCGCCTCGACCAGCCCGCCGGATTCTTCTCCCGCGCGTACCATAAAAATGAAGACTGACGGAAATACGTCGTTCCACTTCTGTAGTGCATCGGAGAATGAGGAGCCTTTGTTGATGTCATCGACGATCGACTGCAGGACCATGCGGAACTTGGGATTCTTTGTCTGTTTGAAGAAGACCTGAAGCGCTCGGGAAAGGGCGAGTCCGGCCTCGATCATCACCGCCATATTGCGCGCGAAGAGGATCTTTTCGCGCAAAGTCACGCGTGAAAGATACGCATTGATCTTATCCATACTGAAGCCGCCTCTCGTGATCTCCGTTGCAGTCAAAAGCAGTTTCTCCTGCGCTTTCATGTCTTTGGCAAGGTCGAACTTGCTTGCCGCCTCGACAACGCCAGTGACCTCTTCGCCGGTCGCAACCAATTGCGCTTTATAGGAGTACTTGGGCATATATTTTCTTAACGAGCATGGCGAGCTTTAGAAAATAAAGCCCCGTACCGTTTTACTGATAAGGCAAGTTGACCAAAGAGCAAGACCCCCCGTTTCAGGCTCTATTACAATAACGGCTGTTGATTCGTAAAACTGGTGCTGGGGCATACTTGTTTCATTATATGACAATTGCGGAAAACGCGATACAATAATTCCATCTATGCTCGAAAAATATCTTGAAGAACTGGGGCTTTCCGACAAAGAAGCAAGCGTCTACCTCGCGCTCCTCCAATTTGAGAGCGCCTCGCCGGCGCAGGTCGCGGAGAAAACGAAATTGAATCGCTCAACAGTCTATGTCGTGCTCGAATCCCTCGAAAAGAAAGGTCTTGCGAGCGAAACTGATTCCGGAAAGAAGATCCACTACCAAGCCGCTGCGCCGGAGCGCCTAGAGACCTACGTCGAACAGCAGCAACTCAAGCTTGAAGAAATGGGGCGGCGGCTTAAAGATATCATTCCACAGATCAAAAGTGTCGGACGAGAGTCGGGCGAACGTCCAGTGGTAAAATTTCTGGATGGAAAAGACGCGGCACTGAAAAATAACCTTGATTTCTTTGAATCCTACGATGAGAAAGGTACGGCGTACTTCTTTTTTAACCGTGACCTTATCGAAGAAGTATTTACGCCAAAAGAGCTCGAAGCGGTCCAAAAGATCAGGCCCAAAAAGGCGATACGGGGAAAATCTCTTTACGTTTCATCCCAAACGACACTCCCTTCAAATGAACTCACTGAGCGGAAAAAGATCGATGGAGCACAGTATCCCATCAATTGCGATATGTCTATTTACGAGGATCGTGTGCAGATCGTGACGCTTGGAAAATCGGTCTCGACCATATATATCAAGAGTAAAGATGTCGCCGAAACATTACGATCGCTCTTCCGGCTCGCATTTGAAAATTTAAAATAAACAAAATAAAAAGCCGAACGGGGGGGAACCTTGTTCCCCGTTCGGCTTTCGTCTACATCATTCAGATCTCCGTATGTTCACAAACGACTCCTTTAAACACTGCATCGTGGAATGTCTCTCCTAAATAAGGAGACGAGACATTTATAGAGAACCCAGGTTTAAAGGAAGAATCGTCAGGCTGAATCAGTCTTCTCCTCTGAGTATTTCTTAAATGAGTTTGTATCTTCTGTCACGGCGCAAACCGC
>MHLP01000003.1 GCA_001821435.1 Candidatus Lloydbacteria bacterium RIFCSPLOWO2_01_FULL_50_20
CGCGCGCTCGGAAGTTAAAACTCATCACGTCATTGCTTGGAGTATCTGTCTAGCCTCACAAATTTACCATTAAGCCTCAAAAGATTCAGGTCGTTTTTTCTTGGACTTTTTTGAGGTTATGTCCGATAGATCTTTTTGCGGCGGCATTCTTTGCCGCATTGATGAACGAAGTAAATATATTTTGTGATGCCGCGTCAATGAGTTCTTCCGGATGCCATTCGACTCCAAGTCCAAAGGGGTGGTCGGAAATTTCGATCGCCTCGACCAGTCCGTCAGGAGCGATCGCCGATGCGGTAAGACTTTTACCGAGCGTCTTAACGCCCTGATGGTGGAGACTGTTCACTTTGATCGTTTTTTCTTTCACCAGCCGATAGAGTAATGTGCCCTCGACAACATCGACAGAATGAGCAAGATAACAACCGCGCGGAAGTTGTGTGTCACCGTGTGCGTGATGATCATGAACAAGAGCACCGGACATTTCTTCGTGAACATCTTGGTAGAGCGAACCTCCTAACGCGACATTTATGACCTGCATGCCGCGGCAAATACCGAGTAGTGGAAGCTGATATTTCAATGCGAGACGAACAAGTGTCAGTTCGGTTTGGTCTCGTTCCCGATCGACATAGCGGGCGAACCCATCATTTTTTTGACCATAGAATTCCGGATCAATGTCATTTCCACCGACGACGAGTATGCCGCTTACAAGAGGAAGCAGGCCGAGCATGTTTTCCGCATCTGGACGGATAACACACAGCGGTTCGCCGCCGTTCTTGGTGACCGCGTGGATATAGGATTGATTTATGCCGTATTTCGACGGGACAATGTCGCTATGGTTCGGAAGGGGAATGAGTATGCGCGGGCGATCCATAGGTATAGTGTTGAGTATAGCGAAAAATCGAGCTCAGTTCCAAGTTTAATTAGTGCAAAATTCCGAAACGAAAGGGTTAGTCTGGAGTAGTGCCGTCCGACTCGAGGAATTGAAAGACTCTTTCGTTCGTGAGGACCATGCGCAGATAATTTTCGAGACGATCTTCGGGGGCATCGGGATACCGCGTGCGGAGCGCGCCGACCTCGCGTTTCAGTGTTTCACTATCCGGTTCAAGTTTTTCAACCTCGGCGATCTTGCTCACGATGAGCTGTGTTTTTGCCCGCTTTTTTGCATCGGGTTTCCAGTCTTTCTGTAATTCTTCTTTTGTTTTCTTTATTGCCTGCAGATAGTTCTCCATAGTGAGTCCCATACGGGTCACATCATTTTCAAATTCGCTTTCCATGCGCGTGAGTTCCTGCGCGACAATGATCTCGGGAAGCTCGATCGTGGTTTTCACCAGGATAGCATCAATGATCGCGATACGTTTTTTGTCCTTTGCCGAGCGTTCTTTTTCTTTGCGCATATTTTCGCGGAGTTTCGTCTGAAAATCATCTACATCGGAAAAATCCCCGAGAGTTTTTACGTACGCATCATCGAGCGATTGAGGGACAGTTTTCGCCGATGGATCGGCCTCGTTCTTTGCACCCGCCTGCGCCGAGTCTTCGGCGGGCAGGCGCACCGCGGCGATCTGTTCAATGGCTTTTGCTACTTCTTCGTCGGTAATGAGTACCTCGTCTTTAACCTTCGCTTCTTTGCTCGCCAGTTTTTTATAGTCGGGCAGGTCGAACTCCGGAAACACCGCAGTCGCCAAAGTGAACTCCAGTGGATTACCCATAGCGATCTTCGTGATCCGCACCTGAGGGCGTCCCAGGACGTCGAGTGCGTTGTCAATAACAATAGAAGGATAAGCTTTTCCGATAGCGATCTCCGCCATTTCCTCAAGAATGGCCGTATTGCCGAGCTTGGCGACAATGATATTTTCCGGCACGTGGCCTTTACGAAAACCCGGAAGCTCCATATTGGCGCTGATATGTTTAACCGCTTCACTTCGTACGGCATCGAACTCTTCCGCGGGGACCAAAGCGGTAATCTCTATCTGCGAGAGGGGGAGTTTTTTGATCTTCACCGCGTATTTTTTTGTTTCGGGTTCTCCCATGATGGGCAGTATACTAACCCGTTCACGATATTCTGTAAAGATGAGAATCTTTTTCCACGCCTGCCGTCTGGCGTGTAAAACATCAGCATTCTCCACGCGCTCTCGCTCGATGTGATAAAGAAAAAAACCGGCTGAAAAAGCGGCCGGTTTTTTCTTTCCGTACGATACTGATCAAAGCTGATCGATCTCATTCAACGAATCGAGATCGGTTGCCTCGAGGTCTGTTTCGATGTCGGACAATTCGTCAGAGGTCCCTTGTTGGACGAGTGCCGTAGTGGCGGCATCGGTTTCTCCGTTCAATGACTGCTCAATGGGAATTGTCTCTCCTTGTTCTTTCAGGAAATACCAGCCGAGAAATGCAAGAATGACAATGAGGATGATTCCGCCGACAAGAAAAACAGCTGATGAATTCTTGGCGGGAGCGCTGGGGAACGGATTTTGCTGACCGCTCCAATTTTGATTTTGTTCCATGATGACGCGTAGTTATTAATAGTAAAGAAACTTTTATTGAACGGTCGTGGCGCTGGTCGTTGTGGTCGCGCGGCCGTTGATGTCCCTAGTGCCCTTGAGACTTACGATCGCCTGCACAAGCGCTTTGTGTGCGGCGAACACTGCGTCTTTCGCCTTTCTCAGTTCCTCGCGGACCAGTTTGCCCGCATCCCCAGGCTTTGTATTTGAGAGAGAGTCATCGAGCGGATCGATGATCGCGAGAATGGCCGCTTTTGCATCCGCGACCGCTGCCCGCGCATCGGCTAATTTTGTCCGCGCGAGCGCAATATTTGCTTCGGCGGCGCTCGTGTTCACTCCGCGCGCTTTTTCTTTTGCGATGCGCGAGTCGAGCCGGTCAGCGAGCTTGGTGAGACGATCGATCGCCGCAGTCATGCGTTTGACCATTAACTCCGCGAAACGTTTTAACAGTTCTCCCCGTTTTTCCACTAATTTTTGCCGTGCTTCTTCCAGCCGCGGAGCTACCGTTGTTGTTCCGGTTGCCGTCAAACGTCCTGTTGCTTTTCCTGTCCCTGCTTCACGCGCCGTTACAGACCCCTGGGCCGTCTCGACCTCTGCTCTGGCTCTGCCTGATACACTCACTTCTTGAGCGACCGCAAACAAGGGAAGCATAAAAAGTGCTCCAATGAGGGCGCCGCACATGGGTGTTGTGGATCTCATAAATAGCTGTTCGTTAAAAATAAATGATTAAATTCGACATCATGTCGATACGCTTCAGTATAGCAAAAGATGCCGACATTTTTCTTTTCTTTCCTGCCACTCTCGGCGGGGACAAGGTGTGGAAAAGCCTGAAATCTGTTTATGTATAAGGATGAAAATTACTCTAAAAAAAACAAAAACACCCTGCGCGGTGATTGTACGCACGGGGTGTTTCAGTGGAACCGGAAGTTACGAAACCATCATGCCGACGATAAGAAGCGCGACGATGTTCAGTATCTTGATCATCGGATTGATCGCAGGCCCTGCGGTGTCCTTATACGGATCGCCGACGGTGTCGCCAGTCACAGCGGCTTTATGCGCGTCGCTTCCTTTACCGCCAAAGTTTCCTTGTTCGATATACTTCTTCGCGTTATCCCATGCACCTCCGCCGGTCGTCATGGAGATGGCGACGAAGAGTCCGGTGACGATGCTTCCGACGAGGAGACCGCCCAACGCCTGCGGACCGAGAAGTAGTCCTACAAGGATCGGTGCCAAGACGGGGATAAGTGCGGGAACGATCATCTCTTTGAGCGCTGCGGCCGTCACAATGGCCACTGCCGTCGAATAATCGGGTCTGCCCGTTCCTTCCATGATCCCTTTGATCTCCCGGAATTGTCGGCGAACTTCTTCCACGACCTTACCCGCCGTTTTTCCTACGGCTTCCATTGAGAGCGCGGCAAAGTAGTAGGGAAGCATGCCTCCGATGAAGAGTCCGACGATGACATAAGGATCACCGAGTTCAAAGACGAGCTCCTGACCGAGCGATGCGAATTCTTCGGTATAAGAAGCGAAAAGCACCAGTGCGGCAAGGCCGGCGGAACCGATCGCGTAGCCTTTGGTCACCGCTTTAGTCGTGTTTCCTACGGCGTCCAGAGGGTCGGTGACCGCGCGAACTTCGCTCGGAAGCTCAGCCATTTCCGCGATGCCCCCTGCGTTGTCGGTGATGGGGCCGAACGTGTCGATGGCAATGATGATCCCTGCGAGCGAAAGCATACTCATTGCCGCAACGGCGATACCGTAGAGGTCGGCGAACGAGTACGCGACCAATATTCCCGAGACGATAGCGACGACCGGAAGCGCAGTGGCCTTCATCGATATCGCCAGACCCTGAATGATATTCGTGCCGTGTCCCGACGTCGACGCTTTGGCGATCGATTGCACGGGTTTATGATTCGTTCCGGTGTAGTAATCAGTGATCACGACAAGGAGCCCCGTGACGATAAGTCCGACAAGAGCGGAGATGAAGAGGCTCATGGTCGAATATTCGAGGGGATTACCGGTCATCAAAATGTCGGTGACAGGATAAAAGACTGCGGCCGCAACGAGACCCGATACGATGAGCGCTTTATAGAGCGCACCCATGATGTTCTGTGTCTTTCCAAGACGGACGAACCATGTGCCGACGATCGAAGCGATGATCGAAACGCCACCGATGACGAGAGGAAAAAGTACCGCACCGTCAAATCCGGGAAAGAGCAGATAACCGAGAAGCATCGCCGCGATCGTCGTGACCGCGTAGGTCTCGAAAAGATCCGCCGCCATTCCGGCGCAATCGCCGACGTTGTCGCCGACATTGTCCGCGATGACCGCGGGATTTCTCGGATCATCTTCGGGGATGCCAGCTTCCACTTTTCCGACAAGGTCAGCGCCGACATCAGCCGCTTTGGTGAAAATACCGCCGCCCAAACGCGCGAAGACCGAGATCAAACTTGCGCCGAATCCGAGGCCGATGAGTGCTTTGACATCATGCGCCCCGGTCAGCTGATAAAAGAGCGTGATAGAGAGCAAGGCGAGTCCGACCACCATAAGTCCGGTGACCGAGCCGCCGCGAAACGCGATCGAGAGCGCCGGAGCGAGTCCGCCCCGTGCTGCCTCGGTCGTACGTACATTTGCGCGCACGGAAACATTCATTCCGATATAGCCTGCGAGCGCGGAAGCGACCGCGCCGACCAAAAAGCCTACGCCCGTCGTGAGACCGAGAAAATACCAGAGCAGTGCGAAAATGATGAGTGCGATCGGAGCGATGACTTTGTACTGCTTGTTGAGATACGCTTCCGCGCCTTCTTGTATGGCAGCGGAGATCTCCTGCATCCGCGCATTTCCCGCGCTCTTGCTCAGGATGCTTTTTGCCGTTCCAAGACCGTATAAAATAGCGAGCACCGAACTTGCGATTGCGAAAATAATATAACTACTCATGAACACTATGCATTATTGATAATTATGCCTGCTTGCGAATGATGTCTTTTTATCAAAATTCGCCTTATTCCGCAATAATATCATGCTCAAGTAATGCTTTCTGATAGCGTTCAGAATCTCGTGGTGAGATGAAGAGAAAAATACGAGGCATATCGAGATCTGTCGAGGATTTTTCTTTAAATCGCAGCCCGAGATTATGAATGATCGTCGGAAATGATTAATTGAGCATGATATCAATAAGACGAAGATCGACGATGCGTTATTCTTTTTCCGTGTTCGTGTTTTCCGCGACGACTTCCTTGTCCTCAGCCGCTTCCTCCTCCGGGGTGACGCGCTCGCTTGGCTCGCCTGTCGATTCCGATTCGATGAATTCCTTTACCTCTTCTTCGGGGCTTTCCGCGGTCTCTTTTGCGAGCGGCTCGTCCGGTTCGGCGAGGTATTCTTCTCCTGCTGTTGATTTGATATCGATACGAAATCCGGTCAGCTTTGCGGCAAGACGCACATTCTGACCTCCGCGTCCGATGGCGAGCGACAGTTGATCCGGCATGACCTCGACGGTTGCATGGCGTTCTTCCGCATTAACGATGACGCTCCGCACTTTTGCCGGCGAAAGTGCGTCGGCAATGAATTTTTCGATATCGGGCGACCATTCAATGACGTCGATCTTTTCTCCGCCGAGCTCGGAAATGACCGTAGTCACGCGGACGCCGCGCTGTCCGACGCAAGAACCGACGGGGTCGACATGGCTGTCATTCGAATGGACCGCGATCTTGGTTCGTGAACCGGCCTCACGGGCGATTTCCTTTAATTCAACGACGCCGCTTGCGACTTCCGGCGCCTCAAGCGCAAAAAGCGCGCGGACAAAATTAGGATGCGCGCGTGAAAGGCGCAGGTTGATCCCGCGAGGGGATTCTTCGACGGAATACAGATAGCTCCGGATGCGTTCTGCGGTGCGATAGCGTTCACCGGGGATCTGATCTTCATAGGCAAGAAGCCCTGTGGCTCGTCCGAGATCGATAAAAATATTCCCGCGTTCGATGCGCTGCACGACACCGGTCACGATCTCTTCACCGCGCTGTGCGAATTCATCGAGGACTGAAGATTTTTCGGCCTCGCGGATCTTCTGGATGATGACCTGTTTTGCGGTTTGCGCTGCGATGCGTCCGTAATCGTCTTTGGCGTCGAGAGGGAAGATCAGCTCTTCATTCAAGACCGCATCTTTTTTGATGAGACGCGCATCTTCAAGCATGATGTGATGTTCAGGGTTGAAACGGACGCGCGTGTCTATCTCGCTTCCTTCCTCGAGTGGTGTGAGCGGGAGAAGTTCAGGTTCCTTCTCACGCCCGTATGAGCGCCACTCCGCTTCCTCTTCCTCTTCGCCCTCAAGAGGCATGCGCACGAGAGAATCATCGACGACCACCTTCACTTGGACGAAATCGGTTTTTCCGGTATCCATATCGAGTTTAGCGCGGACGATCTGCCCTTTTTTTCCGTAATCTTTTTTATAAGCGGCCGCGAGCGCAGACTCGATCGCGTCGATGATCTTGTCTTTGGAAATTCCGCGTTCTTCTTCTAATTGCTCAAGCGCGCTTCGCATTGTTTTAAGGTCTAACATGGCTGTTTGAGGATCTTCACCCCCGGTTAATTGATATTTGGTCGGCTCTTTAAAAAACCAAGCGAGGTACCGTTACGGTAACTCGCTATAATGGAGTCAGTCTATCGGGTGATGTCCATTTTGTCAACCGCCCGCGCCTTATTCCTTTCATGCTACTTCCACGACAAGGACAAACACCATATAATAGAGGAAGCAACCGCTATGCTCGTGCAGGAATCAAAACTCAAGAAGTTTATCCTCGATTCAGGGCTGGTATCCCGCGCCGAAATTACCACTGCCGAGAAGGAGGCCGAAAAGTCCGGCGGATCGGTTGGCGATTCTTTGGTCAATGCCGGGAAGATATCCCCGGACGATCTCCGGCGTGTGCAGGCGTATATCCTTGGTGTTCCCTTTGTTGACCTCAAGGGGCAGAAGATCGACTTCAGTACACTTTCGCTTATCCCTGAGCCGATCGCACGGAAACACAATGTCGTCGCATTCCGAAAGACCGCTTCCGGTCTTGAAATTGCCATGCTCGATGTCGACGATCTTGAGGCGATCGATTTTGTCGGGAAAAAAGTCGGTTCAAGGATCCTGACGCGTCTCACCGATGAGGAGTCGATCAAGGGCGCGCTCTTGCAGTATCAGAAGTCATTGAAAGCGGAATTCGGAGAGATCATTCAGCAGGAAGTGAAGACGGTGAAAACACTTTCTGAAGATGAGAATAATCCGATGTCGGAGAAGGATCTGAAGAAACTCGCCGAAGATCTACCGGTCGTACGCATCGTCGACACACTGCTCAATCACGCGATCATACAGAATGCGTCGGATATTCATATCGAGCCGATGGAAAATCAGCTGCTCGTTCGCTACCGCATCGACGGTATCCTTCACGATGCCATGGTACTCCCGAAAAATTCGGCGCCCGGAATCACCGCGCGTATCAAAGTGCTTTCCAATCTGAAACTTGATGAAAAACGTCTCCCGCAGGATGGACGGTTCAAGATCGAACTCAATAATGAGAAGGTGTCGTTCCGCGTTTCGACGCTTCCGACGCACAACGGCGAGAAGACCGTTATGCGTCTCCTTCGCGAGACTTCAAGCGGCTTTTCCTTGGAATCGCTGGGATTTCATGGGATCGGACTTGAGGCGCTCCATAACGCGATGAAACAGCGCGTCGGGATGCTCCTCGTGACGGGACCGACCGGTTCCGGTAAAACGACGACGCTCTATACGGCGCTCGACATCCTGAATACGCCCGATGTGAATATTTCGACGGTTGAGGATCCGATCGAATATCAGATGCCGCGCATCAATCAGACGCAGGTAAAGCCGGAGATCGGACTCACGTTTGCGAATGGCCTTCGCTCGCTCTTGCGCCAGGATCCCGACATCATCATGGTGGGAGAGATCCGCGACGGTGAGACCGCCTCGCTTGCGATCAACGCGGCATTGACCGGACACCTCGTGCTCTCGACCCTCCATACGAATTCCGCCGCCGGAGCAATTCCGCGCTTCATTGATATGGGTGGGGAGCCGTTCCTTATTATCTCAACAGTGAATGTGGTCGTCGCGCAGCGGCTTGTGCGGAAGCTCTGCGGATCGAAAGAAAAATATTTCCTCACCAAGTCTGAGATCGAGGCGTTGAGCAAAAAAGCCAGTCTTGATCGTGTCCTGGAAGCGTTGGTGGAGGAGGGTATCGTTCCCAAAAGTACCGACTGGGGGCACGTTCCGTTCTATAAGCCGAAAGCATCGACCGAATGCGAGGAAGGGTATAAGGGGCGTATCGGCATTCACGAGGTCCTTCACATGTCGACGGCGATCCGTGATCTGGTCATTACCCGCGCCCCCGCGGAAAAGATAGAAGATCAGGCACGCAAAGAGGGGATGCTGACCATGCTTGAGGACGGCATTTTCAAAGCCGCGCACGGGTTGACGACCATTGAGGAAGTCTTCCGCGTCGTGAGTGAGTAATGTTGCGCGCTACTTACCTACTCCAGTATATCGAATTTTTGTATCGAGTTTTTCGCGCATATTCTTTTCCCATTGATCATCAACGGTGGCATAATCTGGATGGATAACACGTGTCGCTCCACTCTCGAGTGATTCCTTTTTTGTCAGTCCGGCATATGGAGCCCAGTGTTCGCTAAGATAACGCGCGCGACCTTCTTCCTTCATGCGAAAACAGGGAGGCAAGAATAACTGATCTGGATTCACGGGGAATTCGTTGGGTAGAGGAAGAACATAGACTGCATTCCCCACTTTTGGAGCGTCAAGGATAATGCGATCAGTAAATGCGAAACCGTGGTATCCTTGCCATTCTGACGAGGTTGTCCCGCGAAAACCGAACAGTGCGCCAGGCTGATTTTTAAAAAAGCGCAATCGTCGACGATCCACAACTTCACTTTTAGGAACATGGGTGCTGCCTTTTTGCTCTCGGGTTTCCGTTCCCCATGTCCCTCTGGGAAGGATAGCCTCATTGGTGTCGACGAAAAATGCACCTCCAACATCGTCAACAAGGCGGACGAGCTCCTCGGTCAGTTCTTCCTTGGTGAAATTCCACCTGGATGGGATCGGGCCGAGTACTTGCCCCTCATCAGTGACCGTAAAAGTTTGGGCGGAATGTTTTTTCGTCTCTGGGTCGACATGACTTGCGTACACACTGAACGAACGCGGTGAAGTCCCTGAAGCGCTCTGCGTTGGGTGCAATACCGTCAATTGTTCTATTCCGGGGAGGTCTGAAGTAAAGCGTCCTTCGGGAATATGCGCGACACCTCGGCTGAACTCTCTACGAAGGAGTTCTTTCAATTGCTCGGCACGAGGGAGCTTGGAAAAAGCTTTGGCCTCTCTATTTGCCTCGTCGAAGTCACTGTCGGTATCATCTGCCTCTTTCCACGCTTGGCTATAGAGCTCGGCAAGTTTGTCCCGGGCATCCGTGCGCGCGATCATGAGTTCAAGAAGCTCTTCATCCGATTTGTCTCCGCCGATCTCGGTAATGATCGCCTCATATTGCTGTGAGGCATTCTCATAAGTCTCTCTACTGTAGCCGGAAACAGGAGAAGCGTCTTCGGTTGGGGTCATGTGTTCTTGAGGATTCATGTACACTTGAGTATAAAATTTCGATACCTTTCCTGCAAGAGAAAAATTTATCAAATCCCGTCTGCTTCTTTGAAGCACAACCCTGTTTCGCTCTTTTGAGCTCATCAGGAGAGACACACATCTCTCGACAACAACCCGTGTCGTGGGTTAATCGCCTCTTCTAGCTCTACTCCGTCTTAAAAGACGGTCGCTATATTGAGGGAGTGTTCGTGATCATCTCGAGCCTGATGGCGACAGGTTCAAGTGGTCTATGAGAACGTTCCGGCGCTCTCATAGACCCGTTGCTTTTGTCTTGCTCTTCTCTCCACATCTCTGTGGCGTAGCAAGACCTGGGAGCAAGATGCAGAGATCACTGCATCACCCAATACTACGGGGCATCATGACTTGAATATGATGGAGCGGAGGTTGTTAGTCCGCTTATTCCACCACTGCATGACTAGCTCCATAAGATTTGTCGAAGTAACCTCAATCCGCCCGAGACCTGCGCAGGAGATCCTGCCTCCGCCCGGCCCGTGATCTTTCGATCACGTCAGCCTCGCGAAGGAGAGCCATGGCCCGCTCACGGATCTTTGCCGGACTCGAGGGATTATCCCCGATATGGCAAAGAAACAAGAGATAGGCCAAGAGACCCAGCCAAGGTGCGAAGAGCGCAGCGATAACAAGCCACGCAACCGACAACCGTAGTTCAGGATCTAGTCCGCTGAGATACTGGCTGAGAATATTTCCGACGGCGAGATTGTGCTTCGTCGCCTCCCATGCCAGATACGCAAAAATGATCGCCGTTCCTCCGAGGACGATGAACTTAAGTACGCGAAACACTCCTACGATGATATTCATTTGATGATCCTTTGGTTGATGGAACGAGGGCAGAAACATTTCCGATCTCATTCCACCAACCAACTGAATATAAAGAACTTTCCCTACAAGATTTCAAACCATTTAAAATCTTGATAAAGAGGGGAACCCGAAGGTTCCCCGGGGTTTGCACGTGGTCGACCACGCACTTTGACGGTTGGCTAAGCCCGCCCTTTCCATTGAAATCGTGGTCAGATCAAGTAATAACATGCCTGATCACC
Source organism: Candidatus Lloydbacteria bacterium RIFCSPLOWO2_01_FULL_50_20 (assembly GCA_001821435.1). GTDB lineage: Bacteria > Patescibacteriota > Minisyncoccia > Phycocordibacterales > UBA6899 > MHLP01. The sequence continues at coordinate 11,196 of MHLP01000003.1, forward strand.
ATTCCTCAGCGGGATGGAACGCCTCCGCGACGCAGTTGCCTCTGCGCCACCTCAAGACCAACGGTCACAAGGCCACGTACGGGGAACCCCTTCTCCCGCACCACCTGCGCTCAATAAAAATTAAGCTCATGTGGTGAGGGAGAATGATAGCTCGATTCAAAGAACTTTCTCTACAGAAACTCCATACGTTGAAGTTTCTGATAAAGCGCAGAACCGAAGTTCTGCGAGTGCGGTCTCGCCCGGGGGTTATGTTTTACCCCGGATCCCCGCTCTTGCGTCACCACGCGGCACAGATACGCGCGCCCTCGCCGACATCTCCGACGCAATTGCTTACGTCTTTGACGGGAAGTCCGGCGATCATGGGATAATGGTACTCCCTTTGACCCATCCGGAGGACGACTTTGGTCGCCCCGCGCGCTGCCGCCTCCGCGACGATAGCCTCCACGTCGCTCCGGAGTCCCCGGTCGCAGCAGTTGTCTTGGCAGACGTACTGCCCGCCTGCGCCCTCGGCCCGGAGATGGTAGCGGCTCGAGCTCGGTTTGAGGACGTGGACGGTGCCATTGATGATGACCCCGGTCGCGCAGCCGTTTTTGATGATCTGCATCGCTCTCTCCTCGCCCCTGTACCCGGAGCACGGTTGCGCGTATGCGCGGATAGGTTTTAAAGAACATTAGGGAATTTCTCCCCTTTCGAGGGCACCGCGGTACTTAACGATGCTCTCGAAAGGGGAGGCAAGTGAGTGAGAGTTCTCTCACTTGCGCTCGAATATGCTGCTTGTCGCGCTTGCGGTCGTATGCTTTTTGGGCTTAATGGTAAATTTGTGAGGCTAGACAGATACTCCAAGCAATGAC
>MHLP01000004.1 GCA_001821435.1 Candidatus Lloydbacteria bacterium RIFCSPLOWO2_01_FULL_50_20
TGGGACTGCGCTGGTTCGCCTATAACATGCTGGTGATTTAGGCGTACCTTGGTGACACGGGGTGTTTTCTACAGAGCAAGATCGTCCCAGATGACTCGCGCGTCACTTGAAAGTTCAGCATACTCCCCAGGATTTCTTTCGCCCTTACCGGCCTCATAACTCTTGAAGATACCACTGTGTGCCACAAACGGTAAGGTGATCTCTCTCGCGTGCGGATTGCGGACGGTTCTCAATTCGACCCACGGCTTCACTTGCATTTGGATTCTCCTCTGAATTTAGGTGAATACGCCTGTGAAAACATTATCATTTTATTTTATCTTTGTCAACCAATCCGCGCACTAAAGTTTGCTATAATAGAGCCATGGAACAGCAAATTGGCGCCCCAACCATCGGGGAACATAAGGTGAATTATCACCTCAAAACCGAGCAATTCGAGGGGCCGCTTGACCTCTTGCTCACACTCATCGAAAAACGCAAGCTGTTCATCGGCGATTTTGCGCTCGCGAAAGTTGCCGATGAATACATCGCCGAGATCCGCCGGTTTGAGGCATTTCCCATGAACGATGTGGCGAATTTTCTTCTTGTCGCCTCAACGTTGGTGCTTATCAAATCAAAATCCATACTTCCGGAACTCCATCTCGATGCCGATGAAGAAAGCGATATCGATGATCTCAAGCGCCGGCTTGCGATGTACGAACTCTTTCGCGGACTTGCACAGCATATTCGTACGAACTTCGGCAGGGAGATCATATTTGAGCGTAGCGGTCGGCCGGAGGTCATTCCCGTGTTCGCTCCAGAAAAACACTGCTCATCGGCGAACATGGCGTCTGCGATGCGTGATGTCTTGGCTCAGCTTCCCAAGAAGATCGAGCTCCCCAAGGCAACGGTAAAAAAGATCGTTTCGATCGAGGAAATGATGAGTCGGCTGACAACGAGGGTAAGTCAGGCGCTCAAAACCAGCTTCAGCCAATTTTCGCGGTATGAAAAAGGAAGGAGCGTTCGCAAGGAAGAACGCGTCGAGATCATCGTGTCGTTCCTTGCCATGCTTGAACTGGTGAAGCAGGGAGTCGTCCATGTCACTCAGCACGAAGATTTCGGCGACATCGCGATCGAAACACATACGCTCGATACGCCGAAATACACCGAAAAACTCCTTTAAGAAAATCACTATTTACGTTACACTGCACACCATGTCCATGGAACTCCCCAAATCACTTTCGGCGATACTCTTCTATCAGGCGGAACCGATGACCATCAAACGGCTTGCCGGCTTTCTGAAGCGTTCGGAAGGGGAGATCCGCGACGGGCTTCTGCTGCTTGAAGACGCTCTCCATGGAACGGGTATTCGCCTGATACGAAACGGCGATCAAGTCACGCTCGGCACCATGCCGGAGGCAAGCGCGCTTATCGAGACAATGACCAAAGAAGAGCTCTCGCGCGATCTTTCTAAGGCGTCTCTCGAAACGCTCGCCATCATACTCTATAAGGGTCCCGTGACGCGAAGCGAGATCGATTATGTGCGCGGCGTAAATTCCACATTCATCCTTCGCAATCTGCTCATCAGAGGCCTTATCGAAAGAGTTGATAATCCGGCCGACCAGCGGAGTTTTCTCTACAAGCCGACATTTCAGCTACTCGAGTATATGGGAGTGTCCCGCGTGGAAGACCTGCCGAAACACAGTGAGACCATAGCGGCACTGACGCAATTTATCTCCACGAAGGAAGAAGAGGAGTATCGCCTTGAGCATGCCGAAGGCGTACCTGATGATACGGCGTCCGGCACAACGCCGGAAGAAGAAGCGGACGTGGAAGAAACCGATGAGGCGGGAGAAAATTTTGACGACGAAGAGCTTGAGGAACATCGCAAAAAAGATCAACTTGAAGTATGAACATGCTCACGGCAAAACAGACCCAGCTTTTTCTTCTTGTGCTCATTCTCGGCTTTCTCGCCGGGCCGCGAGTGATCGAGGCGCTTCAGCGCTTCGGGTCTGACGCTCATACGCTTGCGACCGTTGGAACCAGTGGCGAAAAGAGCGATCTCGCTTCCGGCGTAGAGTCCGTCGAAAAAGAAAACCCGTACAAAAAAATTTCACTCAGCGCAAAAAGCGCTTATGTATGGGATGTAAGCGAACATGAAAAACTTTTTGAACTGAACGGCGGACTGCGTCTTCCACTTGCCTCGGTGACCAAGATCATGACGGCGCATGTTGCGACCGAATCTCTTCCGATAGGAACGGAGATCATCATCACGCCCATGGATATTCTTGCCGACGGGGACACGGGCCTCGCTGTCGGTGAACAGTGGACACTGGAAAAGCTCCTCCAATTCACGCTGGTCGCGTCATCGAACGACGGCGCGAGCGCGCTTGCAAGAACCGCCGGCGCCCGTCTTCCGGGCGGTACTACAACGGACCCGATACTCAATAAAAAACTTTTTGTCGAGCAAATGAACGATCGCGTGCGTCTCATCGGCCTCACGGGGACTTTTTTCCGGAATGAAAGCGGGCTGGATGTCAGCCCGTCGGAAAGCGGCGCGCACGGAACTGCCCGCGACATGGCCATGCTCTTTGATTATGTCTTCCGCAAACACCCGGGAATCTTCACCGGAACGCCGTATGCCAAACTCGATATACGCTCGGAAAGCGGCATCCTCCACCATGTCAATAATACCAATCAAGATGTCAGCGGTATTGCCGGGATCATCGGTTCGAAAACCGGATATACCGATCTTGCCGGAGGAAATCTCGTGATCGTGGTCGATATTGGTGTTGACCACCCCATTGTTATCGCCGTCCTCGGCTCGACGCAAGAAAAGCGTTTCAGCGACGTGAAACAATTGATCGCCGCCACGACCGAGTTTATCATCAACGACGTTCCATGATCACTGATGTCATAAAGATCCTTGCGCCTTCCGCCATCGCCTTTGTCGTCGGTATCGCGATCGCTCCTTTCGTTGCATCATTCCTTTATAAACATAAATTATGGAAAAAAACGAGTGTCGTCCATGCGATCGACGGGAGAACGGCCGCCATTTCGAGCAAGCTCCACAATGACGAAGAACGCCGTACGCCGCGCATGGGCGGTGTCATCGTGTGGGGAAGCGTACTTATCACTATCGGCATACTCTGGACACTTTCGCTTTTCTTCCCGAGTCAGATAACGGGAAAACTGAATTTCCTTTCGCGCAATCAGACATGGCTTCCGGTCTTCGTGCTCATCGCCGGTGCGCTCTGCGGACTGCTTGATGACTATATGGTATGCAGGGATACGGGAAAATACCGGGGCGGCGGGCTTTCGCTCGCGACGCGCCTGACTTTTGTTTTTTTACTCGGCGCGCTCGGTGCATGGTGGTTCTATTGGAAACTAGGCATGGATTCCGTTCATATCCCGTTCTTGGGCGACCTCTCTCTCGGCCTCTTTTTTATTCCATTCTTTATCCTGTTCACGATAGGAATGTATTCCGGCGGGATCATTGACGGTATCGACGGACTGTCGGGCGGGGTATTCGCCGCGATCTATGTTGCCTACACGGTCATCGCTTTTGCGGGCGGACAGATCGATCTTGCCGCGTATACATCGGTCGTTGTGGGAGGACTGCTCGCGTTCCTTTGGTTCAATATCCCCCCCGCACGGTTCTTCAATTCGGAAACAGGGACAATGGCGCTTACGACGTCGCTTGTCGTTGTCATTTTTTTGACCAAAGCGGTCATACCGTCGCTCATCATCGCGCTCCTCCTCATCATTACGAGTGCTTCAAGCCTGATCCAGGTCCTTTCGAAAAAATATCGCGGCGGGAAAAAGGTCTTTCTGGTCGCTCCGCTCCATAATCATCTGCAGGCGAAAGGATGGCCGCCGTATAAGGTGACGATGCGTTATTGGGTGGTTTCCATGATCCTTGCGGTCATCGGGGTTATTGTGGCCTTGGTCGGATAAGCGAGAAAGAAATATCTATAATATTTCCCTCAACGAAGCCGTTTATCAACACCCACACGAACAATGAAAGGGGATATAATGAAATGAATGGACCGTAGCAACAATGTCGACCGGCTCTTTCTTGGTATTGTGATCGCGCTCCTCGTCGCCGGTTTTTTCATTTTTATTTCCGCCGCATTGGGATCACTGACGCGCGGCAGCGCTATATTCAATGGTCTCGTTTTGGGACAGCTGGGTTACGGTTTTCTCGGCGGAGGGATCATGATGTACATCACTTCGCGCATTAAATATACATTCTGGCGCAAATACGCATTCTGGATACTGCTTGTAACGATCGGACTTGCGTTGCTTGTTTTTGTCCCGGGGATCGGTGTCGAATACGGGGGAGCGAAACGCTGGGTCTATGTCGGATTCTCCACTTTCCAGCCCGGTGAATTGCTGAAATTCGGATTGGTGGTCTATCTCGCCGCATGGCTTTCGCTTTTTCACCGCCGAATACATAAAGCGTATTTCGGCGTATTACCGCTCACGGTTTTTTTTGTTCTTGCCGCCGGTCTCTTGTTGGCACAGCCGGATTTCGGAACGTTCGCTATCGCGGTGGCCGCGGGAATCGCTATGTTCATTACGGCGGGTGCCAGCATGCGCGATCTGTTGATACTCTTCATCGTCGTGCTTCTTGCATTCGGCGTGATGGCCGCGACCAAACCCTACTTTCTCGACCGGATCACGACATTTCTCAAACATGACGATTTTCAGGGCTCAGGTTATCAGCTGAAGCAAGCCCTGATCGCGGTCGGATCCGGCGGACTTCTGGGAAACGGCTTCGGACAAAGTGTCCAAAAGTTCAACTATCTCCCCGAAGCATACGGCGATTCGATCTTTGCGATTGCCGCGGAAGAATTCGGTTTTATCGGCACAACGCTTTTGATCGTGCTCTACCTTTTGTTTGCGCTCCGGGGCTTATGGATCGGTGCTCACGCGCCCGATATGTTCAGTGGACTCTTGGCGGTGGGACTTGTTATACTCATCACAGCACAATCTTTCATCAATATCAGTTCAATGCTCAATCTCGCGCCCCTTACCGGTGTTCCACTGGTCTTTGTGAGCCACGGAGGGACAGCGTTACTGGTTGCTATGGCTGAAGTCGGGATCGTGCTGAATATTTCACGTCATCGGCGCCTATGAACACAAGAACAATGAAAATAGTTTTCGCGGGGGGCGGGACAGGCGGACATTTTTATCCGATCATCGCCATTGCGGAAAAAGTCGTGGAGGTCGCCGAGCAAGAACATCTTGCCGGACTGAAACTGTATTATGCCTCCAATGATCCCTACAATAAGGATCTTCTTGCGCTCTTGCGGATCGCTTTTATGCCGGTTCCCGCAGGAAAATGGCGTCCGTATTTTTCTCTCCGGAATTTTATTGATGTGCTGAAAACATTCTACGGCTGTCTGGTCGCGCTTGTAGAGCTGGCGATCATTTATCCCGATGTCGTTTTTGGAAAAGGGGGTTACGCCAGCTTTCCCTCATTGTTTGCGGCGCGCATTCTGCGTATTCCGGTGGTCATTCATGAATCGGACATCGTACCTGGCAAAGTGAACAAATGGATAGGAAATTATGCAATGCGCATAGCGCTTTCGTATCCGGAGGCGGAAAAATATTTTTTGCACAAGGACCGCATCGCACAGACCGGTCAGCCGATACGAAAAAAACTTCTGGAGATCCCCGCCGATGATCCATACGGGACGCTTACCCTCGAGCGGGGTATTCCGGTCATTCTTGTCGTCGGAGGGTCGCAGGGGGCCGGGAAGATCAATGAGCATCTGATCGATATCATGCCGCGTCTTGTGCAGCATTATCAGGTAGTCCACCAGACTGGTGAAACCAATTTTGCGTGGATGAAGAAACGAGCGGAAGGCGCTCTTGCCGGCAACGCACATACGGGCCGATATCATCCTTTTGCCTACCTTGATTCTCAGAATCTTGCTCTTGCTGCCAAAGCATCTACGCTCGTAATATCACGAGCCGGATCCGGGATCTTTGAGATCGCGATCTGGGGCAAACCGTCGATCCTTATCCCGCTCCCGCTCGCGCACGATGATCATCAGCGTGAAAATGCCTATAGTTACGCGCGCACGGGCGCCGCTATCGTCATCGAAGAGCAGAACCTGAAATCCGAACTCTTTTTTTCTGTTATCACCGCGATCATGAACGATCAGGCCAAGCGAGAGGCAATGGAAGCGGGTGCGAGGTCTTTCGCCAAAAGCGATGCTGCGGAAAAAATAGCCCGCGTACTGCTTTCGATTATCACGAGACACATCTAAACGCCTTTATGCCCGATCGACGCGCACAGACAGCCGGTGCAGTGATAACCCGTTTCGCGCCTTCGCCAACAGGACCTTTTCAGGTGGGTGGCGTGCGTTCCGCGCTTTTTAATTATCTCTACGCTCGCCAGCATAAGGGGAAATATATTCTCCGTTGCGAGGATACCGATCCAGTCAGGTCAAAAAAGGAATATGAAGACTATTTCCTTGAAGTATTCGCATGGCTCGGCCTTGAACATGATGAATATTGTCGCCAGTCGGAACGCGGCCTACTCTACGGAACATATCTGAACGATCTGCTTTCTGCAGGAAAAGCGTACATTTCGAAAGAAGAACCGAAAAAAGAAGGGGAGCGCGCCGAAGTCGTTCGTTTTAAAAATCCCAACAAGGTCGTGAGTTTCCATGACGAGATACTCGGCGATATTTCCGTCGATACGACAGACCTTGGGGATTTCGTCATCGCGCGTGATATGCAAAGCCCGCTCTATCACTTTACGGTCGTCGTTGATGATTTTGAGATGGGTATTACCCATGTGATCCGCGGCAAAGAGCACGTGGCAAATACCCCGAGACAGATACTTATTCAGGAGGCGATCGGAGCAACAAGGCCGATCTACGCGCATCTACCGCTTATTCTTTCTCAAGACAGGAAGAAACTTTCCAAACGAGACCCCAATGTCACGCCGGCTTTAACGTACCGCGATAACGGCTATCTCCCCGAAGCGCTGCTCAACTTCATGGCGCTCACTGGATGGAACCCCGGAGGAGAACAGGAAGTGTTTACAAAAGAAGAACTGATAAAACTCTTTTCACTGGAACGCGTTCAGCGCTCGGACGGTATTTTCAATTCCGAAAAACTCGAGTGGCTGAACAAAGAGCATATCAGACGGCTTTCCAAAGAGAAGCTTACCGCGCACATCGAGACTCATCTTCCTTCCGGCACGAAAGATCTTCCCGGATATTCCCGGGAAATGCTCTCGCGCATCGTTCCCGTCATCGCGGAGCGCATCACGCATTTCGGTGAGGTCACGCTCATGGCAAATGACGGCGAGCTCGACTTTTATTTTAAAGCACCAGTCTACCCTAAAGAAAAACTCTTCTGGAAAGAAGACCGGGATGCCGTAAAACTCCTCAATCGCCTCAATGTGGTAGCGGATCTCATCGGGAGAATTCATGATGCTGAATTTACCCAGGAACAAATTAAAAGCGCTGTCTGGGATTACGCGGAGACTGAGGGCAGGGGACAGGTGCTCTGGCCGATGCGCTATGCCCTTTCCGGAAAAGACAGGTCACCGGACCCTTTCCAGCTTGCGGCGATCTTGGAAAAAAAAGAAACACTTGAACGACTGAAAAACGCGGCCGCTATTATCGGAAAGGGTTAACTATCAAAAAATGTCCCACCCAGTTCCGAGATCCGTATCATTCTCAACCATCATAGCGGCAGGGGCCATGCTTGCGGTTCTTTCCGTGCTTCTTTTTTGGAACGGACCGACCGTGACCGCGCAAACGTCACGCGTGGATGAGCTCAAGCAAAGTATTTCAGACAATCAGAGCGAGATAGAGCGGCTTGAGGCTGAGATCGCCGACTATAAGATGCGGCTGAATAATCTCGGCACGCAGAAAAAAACGCTTCAGAACGCCATCCAGACGCTGGACCTCACGCGTGCCAAACTTTCCAAAGACATTGAACTGACACAGGCGAAGATCGTGCGGACGAATAGCAACATCGCGCAAGTGAGCGGAAATATTTCGCAGAAGAATTTTCAGATAGAAAAAAATAAAACGGCGGTAGGGAACACGCTGAAGCAGATCAATGAAATGGATTCCGTCGGACTCCTCGAGATCACGCTGGGAAGCGAAAGCTTATCCGATTTTCTCATGGAGATCGATGATCTCGCGCGCCTGCAGGCATCGCTCAGTGAAAACATCAAAAGTCTTGTCCGGCTCACCTCCGAGCTCAATGAGCAAAAGACCGCATATCAAAAAAATCAGCAGGAACTCCTCGCGCTGAAATCGCAATTAGCCGACCAAAAAGCGGTAGCCGACAGCCAGCGTCGACAGCAGTCAACGCTGCTGACGCAGACGAAAAGCAAAGAATCAAACTTCGCGAAACTGCTTACCGAGAAAGAAGCAAGGAAAAAACTCGCAGAGAGTGAGATCGCGAATTTTGAGGCGCAGTTAAAGGCGGAGATCGATCGCAGAAGTTTTCCGCCACCCGGTACCAAAGTGCTCGCATATCCGCTTGATGACGTTTTCGTCACGCAAAAATTCGGCAGGACGGTAGACTCGGTGCGGCTTTATGTTTCAGGAACGCACAATGGAATGGATTTTCGCGCCACACCAGGCACACCGATCAAAGCTTCCGCAGCCGGCACAGTCGTGGGTACCGGAGATACCGACCTGGCCTGCCGGGGCGCGTCATATGGAAAATGGGTCCTTATAAGGCACCAGAACGGTCTTTCGACGTTATACGCCCATTTAGACCTCATAAAGGCTTCCAAGGGCCAGCAAGTGAGCGCTGGTGAGATCATCGGCTATAGCGGAAGCACCGGATATGCTACCGGACCGCATCTCCATTTCACCGTATACGTGGCGAGCGCCGTAGAGATAGTGAACTTGCCTAGCAAATCGTGCCCGGGGGCAGTATTCAACATGCCCGTTGCGCCGTCGCAAGGATATCTCGACCCGTTGGATTATCTATAGGGGAAATTGCCATCAAAAGGCGCGGACACGAGCTCCGGCCCATATCCTTATTTGTTGATTTATTAATACGTCGTAAAAGATATATTGTGCGACATGATTCTATTTATAGAATCATGAGCGCGCGTGTGGTGCGGCGTTATTGCAAAAAGAAAATATGGGCCTTTATGGGTCATTCCCTGCTTGGGTGGTTGAGCCCCTTAACCCCCTTCATGAACAAGCTTATATCGTATCGACGAGAAGCTGTGCGAGCGATGGGTTGATAAAATTTTCAGGTAGTTCGGCAAGCGGAAACCATTTCCAGTCGGAAAACTTCTCGGGTTCCATAAGTGTCGGTTCTTCGGTCGTCTCACAAAGAAACACCCACAGCGTGTCCAGTTCGGCCATTCCGGAAACTTCACCAAGAAACCGCCTGACCGTAAGACTTGTGATCCCTGTCTCTTCGCTTGTCTCACGCCGCAAACCATCTCCAACCGATTCCCCTGCTTCACAGCGACCGCCCGGGGTAGTCCAGACAGAAATTGTCTTCCATTTATCAGGCGTGTAGTGGCGGAGACCAAGCAGTATCTTTCCTTCACGGATGATCACCGCCGAAGAACACGTGTGCAGGTCGCCATGGTGTTCAAGTTCAGGAATAGAAACTTCCATGTTTTTTAGTCGGGCTAGACAGAATCGAACTGTCGCCGCATGCACCCCATGCATGTAGACTACCACTATCCGATAGCCCGAGAAACTTATTTTTTATAGCAGAACGCTTTGATACTTCGGTGCATGCACGCCACCATGACGGCATGCAGACTACCACTATCCGATAGCCCGAATGTGGCAAAGTATAACAAAAAATGAAAAAATTGCGAGGTATTCTGGACGCTTCCGATAAAAGAAAAACCGCCACCTCATGGTACCGGCTGACTTTTACGGCAAAGCTTCCAACCCTTCATCCAGTGTTCGTGATATTGGTTTGCCGAGGCGAGATTTTCACTGTGTTTATGATCCATAACGCAGGGCGCTCTCTTCGGAGGCCTTCCCTTTTTTGCGGCTGCAAAGCCGGCGATCCGTGCTGCTTTCAGCCACTCGCGAAGAGATTCGAACTTTGTCACTGCGAAAACCTTTCAAAAAAAATGAACAACTCGTGCTAATTTTAATCCCGGCGTATTCGTATGTCAATTTATTGGGAGCGTCCAGAATACCTCGTGGCTTTGCCACGAGGATGAGTGGGCGCAAGGTATGCTAGAGCGGGCGGACAAGTTTATATTCCCTTGCAATTACCGGCGGGTTTATATCCTTTCGTCTCGGCATCTTCTTTGCTTGCGAACCAGATCTTATTCTCCTCGTTGATCAGTTTTACTCCTCCGCACCAAGGAAGATAGTACGCTGTGCCGTTCTTCGAACCGACATACATTTTCGCCGCACTCTCCCCTGCCCCGCCTGCGGTAAACTGCGTGACGCGCAATTCGGTCTTTCGGACGCTTTCCATGCTCAATATCCTTTCAGCAAGAAAAGCCCCGGCACCAAAAAGACAGACGGCAATGATCGCAAAAACAGCCTTGGGAATGTCGGGAGAATGCCATAGTCTTGCCCTCGCTCTGTGGTAAGCTTGCTTTACTGTGGGGTTGATTTTCTGGACAAGGTCTGGTAATCTCATGGAATTGTATTATAGGAAGATATCAAGCATAAGCAACCATAAACCACTATGTCAACAAAGAAATCGGGAGGTTCCTCAAAAAATTTACGCGATTCCCAGCCAAAATTCCTCGGAACAAAGATCCACGATGGTGAGAAAGCAGGGGCTGGCATGATCATCGTCCGACAGCGAGGCACACGCATTGTTCCCGGAAAGAACGTCAGAGTCGGCAAGGACCACACGCTCTACGCCGCAAAGGGGGGCATGGTCCGATTCACCACGGTCCGAAAGACCCGATTCAACGGACAAACGGCAACCAAAAAGATGGCATCGGTGATCTAATTCCAACAAAAAAAACCGCATCCCTGACGCGGTTTTTTTATTGAGAGCGTCCAGAATACCTCGCGGCTCTGACGCGAGGATGAGTGGACGCAAGATACGTTGGGGCGGGCGGACAAGTTTATTTTCTTGGACTAATATAAAACATGCCGCCCGTCTATCCCCACCCTTACCTGCCTGCAGGCGTCCCGGGGCATTCTGGCTCACACCGTAAAAAGTGAATGGTCTTTATTTCTCAGCTTCAACAACGACTTTGAACTCGGCTTCCTTTCCATTCAAAAGCACGGGCACAATGAATTCTCCCGTCGTCTTGATCGGCTTCGGAAGCGCGATGTGGTCAGCTGAAAAAGAAGCCCCAACGGCTTTCCCGAGTTCTTCCGCCAGCTCTTCCCTTCCCACACCGGCATAGAGATGTCCTTCCTCATTTGCGCTCCTTGTGAGCGTAATGACGGCGTTTTTGAGCCCGGCAAACGCCTTGTGCAATAGTTCCTCCTGGCGTGTTCGTTCGACTTCACGCTTCTTGGAGAGCTCAGCGACACGCTTTGCGGTGCCTTTCGTTATCGCCTCGCCGAGGCCTCGGGCAAAGAGAAAATTGCGTGCAAAACCCGGTTTGACGTCTTTGATCTCATATTTCTTTCCGACATCCTTCACATCTGATAATAAAATGACTTTCATGGCTGGTTTTGAAATATTTATAGGTGTTCCATATTATACGCAGAACTCCTCAAAAGACAAGGAGAAAGGGGGCATGGTGGCGCCCCCCTTTGTTTGCCCCCGGCATCCTTTTGGGATTGAGGGCACGTCTTAGCTGTATAGCCAACGAGCTGTGTGCGTCTCCTGTGGGAGCCACTCCTTGGATGCTAACACAAGGTGTTTGTATGCTAGCGAGCCGCACATGCCTTGTCAATCCCACCTTGAGTCTCAATAAAAAGGGGCTTCCTGTCGGTAAGCCCCGCGTGATCATATAATGGGTTTGTTCATTTTTACCCGATCACGATCGTTCATGTAATAGTAACAGCAGTAAAGGAAGATAGTCAATCATTGTTTCCCCTTCCGCACGATCTCGATCGCCTTATCGAGCTGCGGGTCTTTTCCTTCATCAGCGTCTTTCTTTGTAAAATCCACAATAACATCGGGTTCGAGCCCCCCTGCGGAAAGATTGGTTCCGTTCGGCGTGATCCAGCGTGCGATGGTGACCTTGAGCGATGTCTCCGGGGTTATTGAAACAAGTTCCTGCACCGAACCCTTGCCGAAGGTCTTCGTACCGACCAATGTCGCAACACCATGCTGCGAAAGTGCTCCGGCAAGAATTTCCGCCGCAGAAGCCGAACCTCCGTCGACCAGAATAACGAAATGGAAATCCCCGGTAAAAATATCATAACCCTTGCTACGATATACTTTTCCGACGCCGTCTTTTTCTTCTTCACTCACGATGACTTTTCCTTGCGGAAGGAACCAGCTTGCGATATCGACGGCAACCTCAAGATAGCCACCCGGGTTACCGCGCAGATCAAGCACGAGCTTGGATGTGCCGGATTCGACGAACTTGCGCAGCGCTCCGCGGAAGAGGTCGGCGCCCGTTGCCGGAAAACCATAAAGACGAATGATGAACACATCTCCCTGGAGTTCGGTGTCGATCGTCGGCACTTGGATGGTTTCGCGAACGACTGAAATATCAAACGGTTCATCTTTTCCTTTTCTTAAAAGCGTAAGCGTAACCGGCTTTCCGATCTCTCCGCGAATAAGGTAGAGCGCCTTATCGACGGTCATCGCTGATGTTGTCGCGCCGTCAATGCGAAGTACACGGTCGCCCTTGAAAACTCCTGCGCGTTCAGCGGGAGAACCCTTGAGCGGCGCAATGACCGTGAGCACGCCGTCCTGCATACCGATCTGCATTCCGACGCCTCCGAACGAACCGGAAACATCCTGTTCAAAAAGCGATTTTTCCTGCGGCGGCATGAAATAGGTGTACGGATCCCCGAGCGAATTCGCCAGTCCCTCGATCGCACCCCAGACCTTCTCTTGGTTGGAAACGCTCTCCGATTTCGTCGGAACATACCGTTCATTGAGCACATTCCACACCTTCCAAAACTGGGAAAAATCCGCGGGGCCGTCATCTTTTGCGGCGATACCGGAGCGGTCAAGCAAACACGGCACCTCTGTGCCTTTTTCATCGACGCATGTTGAGAGTGCCGGCGATTGCGGCGTAGCGGTCGCGGCGCCCAGCATGGTGATATTAAAAACACCGGTGACTTTATCGACTTCCGGACGTCGTTCATAGCCGACAAATACCCCGCCGCCAAAAAATAGTGCAGCAAATAAAAACAGCAAAAAAAGACGGGCTAAAGACGATTGGGGGCTTTGCATTGTTCACCATTATCCCAAAGAGATGAAGATGGGTCAAACCCTGTGGTAATGTCCGCAGACGAACTTACTACAGGGCAGGCCCCGTAGTAGCCCTTTCATGTACAAATCTATGAAAAGTATTACCGAAGCGCGTTTTCTGAGTTATACTAGATATACTATTAGAGAGCATTATTATTATGATCTCCCGATACACATATCACGACCTGACATGGATCGACATGGAATCGCCGACCAACGAAGAGGTGCGCCAGATCATGGAGGAATTCGATATTCATCCGATCGTCGCGGATGAACTGCTGTCGCCGTCGCTCCGGCCAAAGGTCGACAGTTACGAGAACTTTATCTATCTTATTCTCCATTTTCCGGCTATCCGCCACAGCCATCGGAGCAAAGAACAGGAGGTCGATTTCATCATCGGAAAGAAGTTTCTTATTACCGTACGCTACGAACTGCTCGATCCGCTCCACAAATTCTCGAAGGTCTTTGAGGTCAACTCGATCCTCGACAAAAACAATTTTGGGAATCATGCGGGCTTCCTTTTCTTCTACATGATCCGCAAGATCTACGGCTCTCTTGGGCATGAACTTTCGATGATCGGTGAGCTCTTGAAAAATATCGAGGAAAAGATCTTCACCGGAAAAGAACGCGAGATGGTTGAGGAGCTTTCCGTCATTCATCGTGACATCCTCGAATTCCACCGCGCGCTCCGTATGCACCGAAGTGTGCTGCAGTCGTTCTCGCTAGCCTGTGAGAATTTTTTCGGCAAGGGATTCCGTCACTATAGCGAAAATATCACCGGCGAATACTTGAAGATAGAGGAACTTCTTCACGACCAGAAAGAAATATTAAACGAACTTCGCATTACGAACGATTCCCTTCTTTCGACGAAGACGAACGAGACAATGAAAGTGCTGACGGCAACAGCTTTTCTTGTGCTTCCTGCAACGCTCATTAGTCAGCTGTTCAGCATGAACACAACTACCGTACCGCTTGTCGGAATGAGTAATGATTTCTGGGTGATCCTTGGAATCATGGGCATCATTGCTATTGCGACGTTCGCTTTTTTCAAGAGTAAGAAATGGCTCTAACGGTCTAAGGCAATGGGACTCCGACTCTATAACACCCAAACAAGGCAAACGGAAGAATTCACACCTCCCCCCCGCCTTCGTGCTTCGGACGGGCTGGCGCCCTACGAGGTGAAGATGTATAACTGCGGGCCGACCGTCTATAATTACGCGCACATCGGAAATCTCCGCGCGTATGTCTTTGCTGATATTCTGCGGCGGACACTCGAAATGGAGGGTTACAGCGTAAAACAGATAGTGAACATTACCGACGTTGGCCACCTCGTTTCCGATAACGATGAGGGGGAAGACAAAATAGAAGAGGGCGCAAGGCGCGAGGGAAAAAGCACGGAAGAGATCATCGGTCTCTATTCGCAGGCATTTTATGACGATCTCAAGGCGCTCAATGTGCTTCCTGCGACAAAATATCCCCGTGCGACACAATATATCGATGAACAAAAGGCGCTCATCGAGACATTGGACAAGAAAGGCTTTCTCTATACGACCGAAGACGGCGTCTATTTTGATACGACAAAATTTCCCCGCTATGCCGACTTCGCAAAGCTCGACATCGCCGGAATGCAGGCGGGTGCACGAGTCAGCATGGGAGAGAAAAAACATCCGACCGACTTTGCGGTCTGGAAATTTTCCCCAGAAGATGGAAACAAGCGCGAGCAAGAATGGGACTCTCCCCTCAGAGCGGACCGCAAAGGTTTTCCCGGCTGGCACATTGAATGCTCCGCTATCGCGATGAAAGAACTCGGCGAGACCATCGACATTCACACGGGTGGTGTCGATCATATTCCCGTGCACCACACGAACGAAATAGCGCAGAGCGAATGCGCGACCGGTAAACAATTTGCCCGCTACTGGATGCATTCGGCGCATATGCTGGTCGATGGGCAGAAAATGTCGAAGTCGCTGGGAAATACCTATCGACTATCGGACTTAGCGGAAAAAGGAATTGCTCCCCTCACCTTCCGCTATTGGCTTTTGACCGCACATTATCGCACCCAAGTGAATTTCACTTGGGATGCGTTAAAAGGAGCTCAAAACGCATACGAAAGACTTCGAAGACGTATATTTGAAATTAAGAAAAAAGGTGTGACTACCAACACACACCCGTTTTCTTTTGTTGGGAGCGTATTTGATGACCTTGACACCGCATCTGATATCGCGAGTATGTGGCAAGATATTCAAAACAATGAATACGATTCAAAAACAATTATTCAAGAAGTGGAAATTCTGGATAAATTTCTCGGACTGAAATTACTCGAATACGCTCCTGAAGAAGTAGTCGTCACTTCGGAACTGCAAAAACTCCTCGATGAACGCAAGACGGCTCGTGATGCGAAGAATTTTGCCGCATCCGACCGCCTGCGCGATGAGATCCGCAAGCTTGGATATGAGGTGAAAGACACGCCGGAAGGCCAGCGACTTGAGAAGACAGAAAAAAAATCCGCCTGAGGCGGATCAGCGCAGTAATTGCGGCTTATCCGTAAATACTGCTTCGGCGCCGTATTTGATCACCGCGTCATAGATACTTGCGGTATTTACGGTCCAGACCCAAATGTGCATGTTGTTTTGTAATAGAGCGGAGCGCATTTTATGACCGCCCTCCGTGTCCATGACGACGTTCGTGTGCTCCATGTGAATATTGTCGATGCCCTGTTCGCCTAGCATATCAATATAGGCAGGGAGGAGTACACCATCGTTCACTACGCCAACACAAAGCTTTGGAAACAACCGCTTCATCAGGAGTGCGGTCTGGTGATGAAAAGACGAAAGGACGATCTGCTTCTTTCTCCAACGCCCCTTCGCAAAGACATTGTCGAGCAACCTCGCAAGTCCGGGTACTGCCCGCGGGGATTTGATCTCGATGTTCACAGCACATCGCGCACAGATCACACCCATGGCTTCTTCAAGGGTCGGCGCAGCGAGACCGGGATCCGGATCGTGAGCGATCTTGAGTTCTGCGCCAACGTCGAACTCCACCATTCGCGCACCGTCCTTGATCGCCCGCTCAAACGCTTGGATCGTATTTTCTTCGATCCCGATATCCTCGCCGTGGCGTCCGCGATGGTAAATGATCAGCGGTGTTTTGTTGCGCACCTGTGCCCTCTTATGAAGAACTTGCCTACCGCCATTAAACCATTCCTGTGGCCTTTTTACCACAGAAGCCTCCCCGCTGTTGATTCTATGCCCGCACAAAATCCCGGACACGCTTGAGATCTTCCGGTGTTGTCACCTGAAGCCATTTTGTCGCCCGCACCATCATGACCGGCATTTTCTTTGCCAGCACGGCGAACGTATGCGGGAGACCGAATTCGAGAGAAGAGCCGCCGACCGGAACAAGATCATAGTCGAAGAGCTCATGTGAAAGCATGTAGAGGCCGGTATTCATGAAACCATGTCCAATAAAATGTTTCTGTTCGTGTATTCCCGCAAATGTTCCGTCGGGGTTAGCGATCATTTCTCCGCCAGCTTCTTTGTTCCATATTTCCTGCGCTCCGATCGCGAAACGATATCCGGTCATGCGAAGGATGTCTTCCGGCGCGTACAGATCGTCTCCCATCAGGACAAGGAATCTTCCGCGCAAAAGATCGCGAGCCGCCCACAAAGCCCCCGCTGTTCCGTTCAATTCATGCTGGACCACATACCGGACCGGTCTTCCTTTCCATGTATCGCCAAAAAAATCGCGTATCTGTTCTCCCTGATACCCGATCACGAGAATGATCTCCGTGACCGTGCCCGGAAGCGCTTCGAGTTTCCATTCGATCAGATTTTTTCCGCACACTTCCTGCATGGGTTTGGGGCGCGTCTCCGTAAGAGGAAGCATCCGTGCCCCCTTTCCCGCAGCGAGTATGACCGCCTGGATGTTTTGCTCCGCTTGCATCATGTGGATTGATTCATTGTAGTATAATGCCGTTCCGATGAAAATGTTATGATAACAATAGAGGTTTTTTTCGGAGAAGACCGTGAAAAAAATCGTTGTCGAAACGCTGGTGCTTGAGTACGTCAAGCGGTATCGGATCCCCGCCCGCTATGAAGGTAGGAACGTCGGACATGTCTACGTCTATATTATCGGCGACCCCGCACGCACTGGAGGCAAAGCATGTTACGCGTATGTTGATGACCTGCTTGTCGACGAATCGGTGCGCGAAAAAGGCGGCGGACGAAAACTGATGGAGGCGCTCCTGCGTGTCGCAAAAAGTGAGCATTGTTACAAGGTCATCGCCAATTGCCACCGAAGGCGCAGAGCGGCGCGGGCTCTTTACTCCTCTATGGGGTTCGCCCCCCACGGTCGGGAATTCCGCCTCGATTTATTGGAACAGCCCAGAATTCCCCAAGGCAGAGCCCCGGGGATGAATGGGTGCGAATAGCACAGATGGGGCGGTGGCCCCATCCCTAACCAAAAAACTTGCCCGTGGTGCCGCCCGACAAATACCTCTTTAGCTGACTTCGGCTGAGCTCAGTCGAAGCCCTGCTACGGGATTGGACGGGCGGACAAGTTTATAGGCGAAAACACGGGAAAAACCGTGTTTTTTTGTATAAAAGCTCATAGACGTATTCTCCACATGTTCCCCACAGGGTTCCGCACCGAGAGCGCTTGTGCACCGAACTCTCGGGACATGCTAAAATGGACGCCATATGATCCGTACGCAGATTCCCGGCCTTCGTCTTCCTCCCCAGCATCTCGAATCAGAGCAGGCGCTCTTGGGGTCAATCATGCTTCGCACCGAATCACTCTATGATATTTCGGATATCCTTCAGCCAAAATCTTTCTACGCGGAAAAACACCGGGTGATCTTCGAGGCGATGCTCGACCTCCATCGCAAGCACGATCCGATCGATCTCTTGACGCTTGCAACACGGCTGGAAGAAAAAGGTCAGCTCGATAATATCGGCGGACGCGCATATCTTGCCGAACTCGCGTCAAGCGTTCCCTCTTCCGCGAATGCAAAATATTATGCGGAGACGATACGCAAGAAACATATTCTCCGTGAACTCATCATGACCGCGGAACACGTTTCCGAGCTCGGATATCAGGAAGATCTTGCGCTTGAGGAAATACTCGACGAGGCCGAAAGCAGGATCTACGCGGTAACGAATATCTCCTCCGGCGCTGGCATCCAGAATATCAAAGATGCGCTCACCGAAGCATGGACACGCATCGAAAAGATCCACGAACAGCAAGACGGACTGCGAGGCGTGACGACCGGTTTCCCGAGTCTCGATAAAACACTTTCCGGACTGCAGAAGTCCGACCTCATCATTCTCGCCGCCCGTCCGTCGATGGGAAAAACTTCGCTCGCGCTCGACATCGCGCGCCGTGCTGCGGTCGGAAGCAATATTCCTGTCGGCATCTTCTCGCTTGAAATGAGTTCACAGCAACTGATCGACCGCATGCTTTCTGCGGAAAGTTCCGTCGATGCGTGGAAACTCCGTACCGGGCAACTTTCAAAAGATCATGAATTTGCGCACCTACGCGAAGGACTTGATCGTTTGTCGAAAGCGCCTATCTTCATCAATGACCAGGCCGGTATCAATATCATGAACATGCGCTCGGCGGTACGCCGCATGAAAAGCGAGCATAATTTGCAGCTCGTTATCGTCGACTATCTCCAGCTCATGACCCCGATGCGTTCATCCGACTCGATGGTGCAGCAAGTGACCGAAATTTCACGCTCCCTGAAAGGCCTCGCCAAAGACCTCAATATTCCCGTTTTGGCCCTTTCTCAGCTCTCTCGCGCTGTTGAGCAGCGCGGCGGCAAACCGCGGCTTTCCGATCTTCGCGACTCGGGCTCGATCGAGCAGGATGCCGACGTGGTCATGTTCATCCACCGTGATGACAAACAGAACGAGAACTCTGAAAAGCCCAATATTGCCGAAATCATGATCGAAAAACACCGCAACGGCCCCACGGGGCGCGTAGAACTCTACTTCGACGACAAACATACCTCCTTCCGCGAGATCGATAAATCCCGCGGCGCTGATCAGGCTTTTGAGGATATATTCTAACGAGGGAGTAGGTAGTAGTAAGTAGAAAAATGCAATCCAACGGCTATCGCGATCTTATTGTTTGGCAAAAAGCCATTGAGTTGGTGATGCTCGTTTATGGTCTTGTAAGAGATTTTCCGCGAGAAGAAGTCTACGGTCTAACATCACAAATGAAACGGGCAGTTATATCTATTGCCTCAAATATTGCCGAAGGAAACAGAAGGTCATCACCAAAAGACAGGGGGCATTTTCTTATTATTGCCTTTGGCTCAACGGCGGAACTTGAAACACAAATTGAAGTGAGTAAGCGTCTTCAATTTGGTAAAAAAGAAAAATATGACAAAATAGACCCACTGCTTGATGAGGTTGCACGAATACTTAATAAAATGTCGAGCGGAGACTAATATCTCCTCCCTACTGCCTACTCGCTACTCGCTATTATTTCATGGATCCTCTCAACAAACTCGCTTCACTGTTCGCGGAATTTCCAGGTATCGGCTCGCGCCAGTCGAGGCGGTTCGTACATTACTTGCTGAAACGAGACAAGGCATATATTACCGAACTCTTGCGCCTGATCGAGGAACTCAAAGAGTCTGTTTCCGAATGTTCACGCTGTCATCGTTACTTCACAAAAAAACACAGAGAAGCTGGCGGTGAATGCGCCATATGCAGTGATAAGGGGCGCGACCGGACAATGCTCATGGTCGTCGAAAAGGATTCCGACCTTGATGCGATAGAGCGCAGCGGCACTTATCATGGACTCTATTTTGTTCTTGGTGGCATCCTTCCTATTCTTGAAAAACACCCCGAATCGAAGATCCGCATCGGTGCGCTCCTTACATTGCTGGAAAAAGAGTCCATCAATATTCAAGAAGTTATTCTTGCGTGTGCGGTCACCCCCGAAAGCGAACACACGGCGGAATATGTGCGTAACGAAATTGTGCCAATCGCGGAAGCCCACCTGATGACGGTCACGACGCTTGGCCGAGGCCTCTCCACCGGAACCGAGCTTGAATATTCGGATGCCGATACCTTGCGCTACGCGCTTGAAGGGAGGAAATAAAAAACGGCACTGACGCATGCCGTGTTAATGTACGAAGTCCTTGTGCGGACGAAATGAGCCGTCACAGATGGTTTTCTCAACCGCACCGCTTTCGGCATGAATTACCGCCGTTGTCTTGCATCCTTCCTTTGCCGGGTGCTCGGTACAAAGAAAGGTCGGGTTCTTTTGCCCTTTCACACTTACTGTTATGTTGCCCGCCTGGGCAAACGAAAGCCGTCCCAGTGAAACCGCCTCATGATAGACAGGGCAGATCCCCTTAGTCATTGTGACCTCCTTCTCTCTACTTATGCGGAAATGTCTCCAGTCAATCTAGCATGCAGAGAAAGAATGACAAGTTCAAACAAAAAGACCGCCTCACGGTGGTTCTTTTGCTATCCGACGGACTCGATCTTCACTTCCGTGAACGGCTGACGGTGACCGTTCTTTTTATAGTATCTGCTTTTTGCCAGATAGCGCACGACCAACACCTTCTTGTGGCGGCCGGTACCGACAACCGATGCCGTGACTTTTGCACCCGAAACGTGGGGGGTCCCGACGGTCGTTGTTTTGCCGTCATCAACCAAAAGTACCTCTTCAAAGGTGATCTTTGCATCGCCATCCTTCGCTCCCGCTTCGGCGGGCAAAGAAAGCTTCTCGATCTTGAGAATGTCTCCCTTCCCGACCTGATATTGTTTTCCGCCTGTCTCAATTACTGCAAATGCGTGCCCCGTAGACGCTGAGTTTGATTTTGTAGCCATAGTCAAAATAAATTATACGTTCTGCCTTTCCCACGAAACACCAGTTACGTGGCGTCCTGCTGGGGTCATAATGCTTAGGAGTATACCCCGTAGTAGACCCCTGTTGTCAAGGCAGTATGACTTGTTGACCTCACGCCACTGCTTTTTTCTCAAGTAGCCCTAACGCAACTTCAATGGGCTCACTACGGGGTATACGGGTTTTTAAGGAAAATACAAACAAAGAGAGGTATTGACACAATGAGTATTCTCTGATAAAGTTTTATTAGCTTTTTTCTTCTTCACTTCATCTTAAACACACTTGTGAGGCACCAACATGTACGCACAGGCGGTCTTAGGGACGTCGATTTTCACGCTGGTGGCCATCTCTGCGGTTGCCATAAATGCCGTCAAAATAAAAAGGGGCAATATGTTCCTGTGCATTGCACAGATCGTATTGTTCTCGGCAGGATGGATCATTGCGTTCCTCCTTTTTTCTTTCTTAGTATCAGTTTTTGTGGTACTGATGCTGCATTTCACACAAGAAGCAATTGAGTGGTTTGCTGGAACGCTTCTCTACCCCGTGCAATGGCTACTCTGAAAGGAGAAAGAATGATCTCCCCCGTGGTGCGAACGCAAGAAAGCGAGGAGGAGCTCGATCTCCTTCTTGAAATCCTCAAGCTGAAAGGAATGGTCAAGGAGTGGCCTGCACTCTCTTTCCATGCTTCCGTGTATGTCTACACCGGGGGACCAGAGGGAGACTATGCACGCATTGCCCTCTACAAAAACTCCGAGGGCGTCACCGAGTTCCAGGCAAGTCGTCCGATCGAAGGCGTGTCGATGAATGAACGCGATGCGTCCGAGGGCGGATTATCCTATATGGTCAATATCTAGCAAGGAGGCAACGATGAAAGTCCCGCAGATCGCTCCGGGTTCAACCTACGAGAACAAAAAAGGCGACGAGGTGCGCGAGGTCGTTTCTTGCAGAGAAGGGGTGGTACGTTATCTCGTCGTTTTTCCTCGCCCCCAATTCAGGCCGCGTCGCCCACATTCGATTCCCTTTCGCGAATTTTCCGAATGGGCCGCCCGGCCGGCCGGAAAGAAGGAAGATGTCGTCGTGCGCTCCATCCGCCTTGCACGAGCGCGAGGCAGAAAAACGTAAAGGGACCCCGTGGCAAGCCACGGGGCATTGAATACGCTCGCTCCCCGCTCGAATGATGCCGCTCTCCGGAGCGGTTTTTTTCTTTCAACGACTGTGCGCGCCGATCATTCTTCCGGTTGCGGTTTCTCTAAAAGAGCGGTGTCGAGTCCCGGAGTGCTCCCCGTAATACGCATAACATCTTTGTCCATCTTTTTAAACTCTTTTGACGAAGCACTGTAATGGTTGAACACGGTCCCCAGCGCGATACCCAGCTTGTTGTGGTATTCCTCATAGCTCTTTAAGTGTTTGCCCAGATCGTTCACGTACCTTATGGTTTCTTTGATATTTTCCTCTATCTCCATCGCGCGCAAACCCTGGAGCACCGTCTGGAGATAAGCAAGAAATGACGTGGGAGAAACGATGATGACCCGATACTTGCCCGCTGCGCGTTGGATAAGATTTTCCGTATCCTCGGTGACCGCACCGACCTTGTTGACCAAAAGATCGTAATAGATCGCCTCATGAGGAATGAACATAAAGGCAAAATCCATTGTTCCCTCTGCGGGGCGGATATATTTCGCCGTTTCAACAATGCGGTTTTTTAGGTCATTGACGAAGATCTTTTCCAGTCTGTTTTTCTCCGAGGGGTCACGCGCTTCGACCAGACGATTGTAATTTTCAAGCGAAAATTTTGAGTCGACGGGAATGACCTTCTCTTTGACGAAAACTGCCGCGTCAACTATTTCGCCGTCTTTGAACATATACTGCATTTTATATGAACCCGACGGCAGGACGTTTTTGAGCAGCGTCTCAAGATAGTATTCCCCAAGAATGCCTCGCTGTTTGGGATTCTTGAGAATATCCTGCAGCGACTGCAGTTCTTCCGCGATGGTGACCATTTGCCTAGTTGCTTCGTTCGCCTTGGTCTGCTCTACGCGGACATCAACCATGCTTCTGCGCATTTGTTCGTTGATCTTGTGCAATTGTTCATTAAGCTCTCTCCGCAAATTGTCCATGTTTTGCCCGAGAAGCATCGTTGCCTGCGAATCACGCGATGCATCTCCCGCGCTTTTTTGGCGAACAAGAAAAAACCATATGGCGATCCCGACGAGAAGGATGAGGAGGATACTATACGGTAGGATTTCCATATCGTTATCGTATCACATCGTCTGTGCGCCGCTCAAATAAGAAATATTTTGCCGTTTCCACAACCGTAAAGTTGAGCACGATCGCTATGCCGACGAGGAACCATTGATACGGATGGTCTATCGGGACCAGGTGCAGGAGGTCGCGAACAGGTGCGACAAATAATGCGGCCAGGAGCCCCGTAAGCGCAAAAAGGGTTCCGCCAATGAGATAAATATTCGAAAAAAGTTTCGTAGAAAAAAGAGACGAACGAAGGTCTTTGAACGAAAAGGCCATAAGCACCGTTCCGAGCGTCAGTGCGACAAAGGTCAACGTACGGGCTTCAGGGAGTGAAAAAGCCAATACATTCAAGGAAAACCAATAAAGGAGAAGGAGGAGAAGCCCCGTGAAAATGCCGACCACACCGATCAATATCTGGAGCGACCGGGAAAACATATTTCGCGCTCCGGCATGCCGCGGATCGCGCGTCATGAGATCGTTCTCCTTCGGCTCGAACGCAAACGCAAAGTTCATAAATCCTTCGGAGAGGATATTCGTCCAAAGGATCTGCGTCGGAAGAAGCGGGAGCGGGAGGCCGATAAGGAGCGCCCCGCCGACCACGATGATCTCGCTTCCCGAAGTCGAGAGCAGGTAGGCAACGATCTTGCGTAAATTATCAACGATACACCTCCCTTCTTCGATTGCGGCGACAATGATCGAAAAGCTGTTATTGAGGAGAACAAGGTCCGACGCTTCTTTCGCAACTTCCGTCCCGGAACCGAGCGCAACGCCGATATTGGCGGCGCGGAGTGCCGGTGCATCATTTACTCCGTCGCCCGTCATCGCAACGACTTCGCCATCCCCTGAAAGCAGGCGTACAAGGCGTAATTTGTCGAGCGGGAGCATGCGCGCAAAAACTGTCGTCTGTTTGATCCGTTCGGCGAGCTCCCCATCACTCAGTTTTTCAAGATCCGCCCCCTCAAGCGCATTTTCGCCTTCATGCCATATGCCGCACACTTTTGCATTCGCGCGCGCGGTTTCGATGTTATCGCCCGTCACCATAATGACGCGCGTCCCCGCTTTTTGTGCCGTCAGGATGGATGCATTCACATCTTCGCGCAAGGGATCATGAAGTATGATCATGCCCGCAAAAATCAGTTCGTTGAGAAAGCGCGCGCGATCACGCGTATCTTCTTCTGAAAATTTTGCTCTATTCGTATCGCGAAATGCGACACCGATGACCCGCATTCCTTCCCCTGTATATTTTTTCAATACGCGCTCGAATTGGTCGCGTATTTTTTGCGATAGAGGACGTGTCTTTCCTTCGGAATAGACGCTTCCGGTATGGGACAAGATCGCCTCCGGCGCACCGGTAATATACAAGCGATTATCGCTTAATCCGCGAATATGATTGAGTGAGACGGCCATGCGATATTGTGAAGCAAAAGGGAGATGGTCGATACGCGGATAATTCGCAAGTAATTCGCGCTGATCAAGCCCCGAATCGAGCGCCGCCAGGACCACCGCACGCTCTACCGGACGTCCGCGAACGATCTGCTCCCGAAGCGGATCACTTTCTTTTCCTTCTGTTCCCGCTGTTTCTATGAAAGCGTCTGACGCAAGTGCGGCAAATTCAAGAACATCACGCTCATCTCCGTGCGCTTCGTGCTCTTTGTGCAGAGAGGGGCTCGTCCGCTCATACTCGAGAGAACCGAGTGTGACCACCCGCGCAACCCCCATCTCTCCCTTGGTCAGTGTCCCTGTCTTATCAGTCAATATCACTGTCGTCCCTCCAAGTGTTTCCGCTGCGAGCATATTGCGGACGAGTCCGCCACGCCGAAGTACCGCTTCCATGCCAATCGCCAAAACCACGGAAACAGCCGCAGGAAGCCCTTCCGGTATCGCCGCAACCGCAATAGCTATCGAGATCATCAGTAGTTCGGTGGTTTCTTCGCCGCGGAAGAGACCGACGGCAAAGATACAGACAAGCGCAGCAATGACAATAATAGACAAAAAACGGGAGATCCTCGCGACATTTTCTTCAAGCGGAGTTTTCGGTGCCGTGGCGCCCTGAAGTGCCCTCGCAATGGCACCGATGGCAGTGTGGTCTCCGGTCGCAACAACGAGAGCCAGTCCTCCTCCGCCGACGACCAGTGTGCCCATAAAAACCATATTCTTCTGTTCGGTCTGAGGAAGTGTTCCATCGAGCGTTTTCGCATGCTTGCCGACCTCGATCCATTCTCCCGTGAGCGGAGACTCATTCACCTCAAGATTGCTCGCAGAAATAATGCGCGCATCGGCAGGAACATGCATTCCTGTCTCAAGCACGAGTAAGTCTCCGGGAACAAGTTTTTCTGCGAGAATGCGCTCCTTTTGACCATTACGGACGACGACGGCAAACTTTTCCTGCGCGGCATGAAGCTTCAAAAAGGCCTGATCCGCCCTGCCTTCTTGATATATACTGATCGCGATATTAATGACCAATGCGAGAAAAATAACGGTCGAGTCAACATATTCCCGAAGAACTATCGTAAAGATCCCCGCGGAAAGAAGGATGTAGACAAGAGGACTTTTTAATGAAGAAATGACCCGCTCCGCCAGTGTCCGATGTTCAAGCGTGGAAAATGTGTTTGATCCGTGGCGTTCGAGGCGCACAGACGCTTCATTGCCGGTGAGACCCTGTGTAATATCACTTCCAAATTGCTGGAGGA
Source organism: Candidatus Lloydbacteria bacterium RIFCSPLOWO2_01_FULL_50_20 (assembly GCA_001821435.1). GTDB lineage: Bacteria > Patescibacteriota > Minisyncoccia > Phycocordibacterales > UBA6899 > MHLP01. The sequence goes on from MHLP01000004.1 coordinate 26,106, forward strand.
TCTCATCGATCGAATACTGATGCCACTCTTTCTTCCCAGTCTCGCGTGCCGCGTTGTGCATGGTGTCAATTATAGCAAAAAACAGGATCCTGCCCCTTAACACATGTGCACAATAACCACTGCCTTATGCGAGCGCCGGATATGAAAACTTTTATTTCTTGACCAAATGTCATATACTGACCATATTCATTTATTGCATAATATTTCTTCATTATGACCATACAACAAACCATCCGTGAGCAAATGAAAAACGCCATGCGCGCAAAAGAGACGCTTCGCCTCGAGGTTTTACGCAGCATATTGGCCGCATTCACCAATGAACTCGTCGCACAGCGGCGCACGCCGCAGGAGGAACTGGAGGATCCGGGATGTATTCTCGTCCTCAAGCGTCTCGTGAAACAGCGCAAAGATTCCGCCGAGCAATTCGAAAAAGGCGGCCGTCCCGAGCTTGCGGATAAAGAAAAGAAAGAGCTACTTATCATTGAAGAATTCCTTCCAAAGGCAATGTCCCGTGAGGACATTAGAAAGATCGCCGTGGCAAAAAAGGCGGAGCTTGGGATCACCGACAGGTCCGGTATAGGAAAATTCATCGGTGCGGTCATGAAAGAATGTAAGGGTGAAGCGGACGGCAATGACGTCAAAGCGGTGGTTGAGGAATTACTGGTATGAGCCAGAACACTCCGCTAGTACTGAAACAGGCCGACCGATAAGGTGGCCTGTTTTTTTATCTCCGGATCAAAAATTCGGTTTCAATAAATATCTTTTGTAGAATTTATTGATGATCGCAACCGCTTCATCGGGGGTGTCGACGACGTGAAACAATTTAAAATCACTCTTGTCGATATTTCCCTCGGCGAGCATCGTTCCTTTCCACCATTCAAGCAGCCCCGCCCAATAAGAACGGTCCATGAGCACGATGGGAAACTGTGCGATCTTCTCTGTTTGAATAAGCGTCAGCGCTTCCGTGAGCTCATCAAGTGTTCCGAAACCACCCGGGAGCACGACGAATCCCTGCGCATAGCGGATGAACATCACTTTTCTGACAAAGAAATACTTGAAGTTCAACAATTTATCATGATCAACATAAGAATTCGGTTTTTGCTCGAACGGAAGCATGATGTTCAAGCCGACCGACTTCCCTTCCGCGCGCTGTGCGCCTTTATTTGCCGCCTCCATGATACCCACGCCGCCCCCGGAAATGATGCCATAGCCGCTTTTGGTAAGCTGAAACGCGATATCTTCCGCAAGCTTATAGTGGCGTGTCCCCGGCTGTGTGCGTGCAGAGCCGAAAATAGACACACACGGACCGATCTTGTTCAAACGTTCGAAACCCTCAACGAACTCTGCCATTACCTTAAACACATGCCACGCATCGGTGCCCTTGAGATCGTCGCTCCACGTGTGCATTGCCACGCGCGCAAAAGCTTTTTTTATCTGCTTTTCGTTCCGCTTCTTATCTTTTGACGCCGTGGATGACATAAGTAGAATGATTTTTACCACTCTCCGGATGGTTCGACATGAAGCAGAGCGAGTAATTCGGGTAATGTCGTGACAACATCATCCGGCGGAAGAAGTTCATCAGAGAGAACTTCGCGGTCCCGCCGCGAACGAACAATGCGTATGCACCGTACTTGCGGATTTAATCCCTTGGCCTCCGAAATAAACTCCTGGATATCATCAACAAAAACATGTCCGACCGGAGCAATATCGGGCTTGTGAAGATACTTTTTTATTGCCGAGCCCTTATTCGAATAATTTCCAATAGATCCTTCCACCATGATAATGTCATTGAAATATGGGGTGATCCCGATACCGTGGACTTTTTTCTTTTGTACAGACAAATTCATCGTTGATGTCAAGAGAACAAGACGGTAGACATGTTGTGCCTTTTTGAGAAACGGAAGTACGTCCGGGTAAAGCATCGACGCAAGATCCGGATCGCCCGCTTTCCCCTCCAAGAGGGCTGATTCGGGACCCCCACCCAGCCATTCATAGAGCCGCTCTGTGTCAAAAAGCGTTCGATCGAAATCAAGAAAGAGGATGGGTTTTGGCATCTCTTTACTATACCCCGCGGGAGCCCATCAATGCCATGCCGCAAAAGAACCTGTGAATATTGGGCGGGACTCCATATCCGAAAAGAAAAACTACGCATTATTCGGACGCGTAGTCTACTATGTCGAGCAAGGACCTTTACTGGTCTGAGCCAGAATGCCCCGCCTGCCTGCCGGCAGGCGGGGCATTTCGCGAGCAGCATGTGTTATTTTCCAAAAACGAACTTGCGCCCAAATGCGATGCGGCGCCTTACGTATCCTTTCCACTCGTTCGGAGCGGAAGGATCGACGAACGTGACATAGCATCCGACGCGACATCCGCTGTCTACGCATACACGTGCAAGCGAATGACCGATCGGTCCGTCAAGAAATTGGATGGTAAAACGATCAAAAGAAACACGCTCGCGGACGGCGATCGCGACCAGTGAATCGATCAGCTCCCGATCGCGCATCGTGGCGATATTCGGATGTTTCTTCTTGGCGATCTGTTCCTGAAATGTCTCCGCATAGCGTGCGAGGACTTCCTTGTCGTTCAGTTCCGGTGCGCCGATATCATAGAGCCCCGACCCCTTCACGATGCGTACGGGCATATCAAGGATACGATATTGTGTAATGAGCTCTTTGCGTACGTTCTCGGGCAGATGCATCTGAAATGCCGGACGAAATCTGATCCCTTTGGGCAGTCTGAACACGAGAGAATTCAGCACGCGTTGCACCGCAAAAAGCGTCCCGCGATCTTCAGCGTCGATCTCGATCTCAAGGGACTTGTCCGAAACCGCCTCAATAAAACGCCGGAGAGTTCGCGCAAACACATAAGATCCCAACCCTATTCCAAACGCCGACGGTTTAATGGCAACATGACCCTTGTTTGTCGCATCCATCGCTCGCACCAACTCGATGTATGAACAGAGAATGCGCTCAACATGCTCTTTATTTTTTACGTGTTCGTCAATACGATTATAGGTCGGTGTGATTCCTTCCATAACAAGCCCTTCCCCGTGCGCCAATGCTGCAGAAACTCCGCCAAATACGACGAATCTTCGCGCAATGATCCGCCCGAAAAGAAAAAAAATAAGCCGATCGAACGTTTTCATCAACATGACCCTCTCCCCTTTTCAAAGTCTTCTTTTTTAAGAGTGCCACAGTAGTTTCGCTGATGCAAATAAACTTGTCCGCCCGTCCAATCCCCGCGGCGAGGACCTCGACTGAACCCCTCGATACTGTACTTGTGGTTGAAGCACTCAGCCGAAATCAGCCGCGAGGATGAATGGACGCCCCAATAGAACAGCAAAACAAACCCTTGAAACTACGAAACTATTGACAGTTTGTGGAATTGGTTTAGTTTTATTTGAGTTCGAACCTGCGTTTCTTTTTGTCGACAGGAAATGTCACGCACCTATTCTTCCCTCTCCTCCAGCTTTTCGATATCCCAAACCTCTTTCCCGATGCGCTGCTCCGCATCCTTCAGGTCGCGGTAGAGTTCTTCTTCGCGTGCGACTTCTTCCGGAGTGGGCTTTCGGGATTGTTTTCCACTCTTGAGCACAACGAGTTCCCTCTCGATATCCCGGCGAATAACCGCGAACCCGCGCTTGATCGACTCTTCCGCCTCACGCACCTCTTGAAGCAAGAGCTGATGTTTCCGCCGATGATGGTACGCATGATAGAAGGTGTATATGGCCAAGAGCATGATAACGACCAGCAAGAAGAGGGCGGCGATAAGATAGAGCGCCTCGAAGGTGATCCGCGAGACACCAAAGACGATAGCGGCGCGCGCAACGATCATTTCCATCTGCGCCGACGGAGGACTCGTCAGATTGCCTACTTTCGCCTGAGTCCAAAGAACATATTTGCCCGGAGTAAGAAAACTGTTGTGGCGGTAGAACCATTCGCCGTTTTTATCGGAGGTCACACTGTAGCTCGCCGTTTCCCCTGAAGTGAGATCTTGCGTAAAGATGGTCACCGTTGTTCCGCGGATTTCCGTCTCTCCGCCGACATAAAAGATCTCGTTGTTCGTAATATTCTTCGAGAGCGTCGTGACATAAGGAGGCGCCAATTCGACAACGCCATCGACTGTGTTTTCAACCTGTGCATGAGCTTTCTGTGTTCCGGAAAGAGTGAACAAAGAGCCGGCAAGGAATAGAAGGAGAACGAGTACCCCTCCGTATTTACTCTTGTAGCGGCGGAGTTCTTCGAGCTGCTGGCTGACATTTTCGGGTAATGTTCCGGCTTCACGAGCATCGTGCACCGCATCATGCTTCTTTTTGAACCAGTAGGCGATGTACCCAAGAACAAGAACGAGAAAAAGGAGAGCGCCCAAAAGCCACCGCCATCCGACCACCAGCGGACCGAGAATAAGCCCTTCGGCACTGCTAAAACCGAAGAACCGCGGCGTAACGACGATCCGTTTGACCACTTCTAAATAATTTCCCGCCTTGTCGTAGGCGCGGACAAAAACATCGTATGAACCGACAGCCAATGTCGGCAGAATATACGGACTTTCCGCCTCAATAAAGAAAAACTGAGTTCCGGGATCTCCGTCTCCATTATTCTGCGGCTGAAGCGACACGAGCTTGAGTTCATAATGTGTCAATCCGGAAAGCGTATCCGTGGTGCCGAATTTGACGATCGGATTGCGAACATTCGTACGCCTGCCCGGCAAAATTTCGAGCGGAAACTGAGCCGGCGGTTCGGTATCAGTCTTGACCGCAAAATGAGTGATGCCGCCCCACGATCCCTCGCGAAAGGCCTTGATATGAAAATAATGTTTTCCGTCCGGAACACTTTTGTAAACGATCGAAGCGCGGCTCCCTTCTGAAGTGTCGTCGGGAATGGAGATCGGTTCTTCATCGAAAATATAACTATAACCTTGTATAGGATCATGGTTCGCCCAGCTGAGGAGTATGTTCGGATTCGCGTACCATTCGGATTGATTCGGGTGTGTTTCCGATACGACGATCGGCCCGGCCGGCGGCGGAAGGACGAGCGTATACACCGCATTTTCCTGCCGGCGAAGATCGTCCGTACCGAGTCCGTCATTCAAGAGCACTTTCGAGACATCGGAAAAAGTGAGGATGGCCGTACCGACCGATTTGACCCGAAAGGTGAGTTTCGCAATAAGCGCATTATTCACGTTTACCCCCCGCGGAATTCCCCCCTGCAGATGAACACGCCCGCTCTCATTGTTGAACTGCGGCTGACTGGTCCACAGCGAGATGATCGAGACGCTCGTATTCGGAGACACGAGTTGTAATTGCCCCGGAGGAAATCGAAGGTCGACATCGAGCGCGTTGATCGACTTTCCTTCCGTATCGAGGAGGATCTGCACGTCGAACGTACTCCCGACCGTAAATGTGCCGGAACTTGGTGAAAGTAAAAAAGCGGCTGCCTCGACTTTTGACGGAACAAAAACAAAAAAGAGTGCAAAAAAACACAGCATGGCGCGGATGGTGTTCACCCGCAGTAAATTGTTTCCGTCTATAGCTCGGAGAGCAAATGTCAAAAGACCCTGTTTATTGTGCATGGCGTTTTCGCTTTCGGCCCCAGAGCAACAGGAATAAGCCTGCGGCTACTATCAGTATAAAGGAAATAAGCCATTTATTGAACAAGCTTTGGCCATTTTCTGGTGATAACTGCACAGGGCGGTTTACCTCCACGACAGACGCATTTCCCTCGCGATCCGTCACGCGAACGTAGATATAACCTGAATTTGCCGAGGATACGAGGGGGGCAAGATTATCAATAAGGCGCCAGGTTAAGCCCCGATCGTTCTTGAGCGTCTCGTCCGGATACCGCTCTCCTGTTTCCAGCAGTTCATACGTCGCAATGCCGCTTTCGGCGTCTTTCGCATGAATGATAATGAACGGCTGACCGTCGAACATTCCTTCGCTTTGGTAAATGACCGCTCTGATATCCTGCGGCGGCGTTATATCCTCCGGCGCCAAAGCGGGCGTTTCGGCTCCGGTAAACACGCCTACGGGAAAAGCGATCTCATTCGAGGAAAGCTGCTCTGCTTCCCCGAGGAGCGTGTGCTCGAACGTCGTGCCTGTCATCGTCAGTCGAAGTACCCCGGAGTAGCGCGGCACCACATAAAGAGTCATGATCTTTCCGTGCGCCGTCGTCACACCGCCCGGAATGATACCGGAAAAATTCACTCGGCGGGTATCGTCCGACTTCGCCTTCACAAGCCATGCACCAACGATGGAATCACCGTCGTGAATTCGGCTTATCGTCACATCGTCGGATGACGCCTGTAACTCTATATCGCCGGAAAAAGAAATTTTCACTTCGCCGGAGAGTGCGTTCACAGCCTTGCCGGCAGTGTCCAAAAAAAGTTCTATGGCAACCTCTTGCCCGAGAATCACTGGACCTGTCGATGTAGCGGTCAACTGCGCAGAAGCGGCGAATGCCAACCCCGCCGGAAATATCAGCAGGCCGACAACCGCAACCGCAAGAAAAGAAAATTTTTCCATAAGTTGAATATTTGACCGTTACACTGGGCGCTCATACCAGTAATATGCCATCACGCTAAAATCGGCGAGATCGACCTTCCCGTCCTTGGCGAGATCGATGCGAGCGGGCGGATCCTTTTTATCAAACCAATAGTACATGATGGAAAAATCGATAATGTCGACATAGCCGTCGCAGTTGAGATCGGCGACACTACTGCAATCACCAATGGGCGGTTCAGTGAAGGGCGGAAGGATGATGGGGGGGAATCTTGGAGGAAAAGTCGGCGGTGTTGTAAAGGGAGGTGTGACACCCGGGGGATAAACAATTCCTCCTCCGCCGCCCGGTGCCGGTGTTGGTGAGGGAGTTGAAGCGACGGGCGTTGCCGAAACCTCGGTCGATGTCGCAATGATATTCCCGAAGAAATCTTTCGGCACGACGACAAAATAATATGCCGTTCCGTTGGTGAGGCTTGAGACAGTCGCACTCGTTACGTTTCCGACCGCAGTATACGTATATGGTCCGCCCGAGACGGTACTATGGCCGATGCTATAGCCTGAAACCGTCCAACCCAAGAAACCAGTTGAAGGACTCCACGAAAGGCTTGCCGAAGCGTCACCGGAGAGGGCCGTGGGCGTCGGCTTGCTGACATAGGGGAAATACTCAAAACCGGAACGCAATTCACGGACGTTTCCGGCAGCTGCAGTCGACGTCCCGATGGAAGGCTGACCGATCGTGACGGTCATGGAATAGCCTGAAGAGGTGGCATATCCTGAGGGAGCGATAACGGGATCCTTCACCATAAACGAAGGGGAGGTATAGTCGGTTGCCTCTGCGATTCCTGCCGCAAAAAAAACACTAAAGAAAATAAGGGAAGACGCTAAAAAGAATGAGCGAGACTTGAATCCCTCGGATCGCATATCATTTCATTATAACCCATCCTCTCTTGTTTTCCGCCCGGATAAGCCTAATCAAAAACCTACCAAGGCCCGCCCTATGTACACAGGGCGGGCCTTGGTAGGTCTGGTATTAGTCAGAATTTTTTCTCTCTGGTTCATCTTTGAAGATCCGCTCTTCCACGGAGAACTTGAGCCAATCAGTGATATACTCTTTAAAATCATCAGTTTTCTCAAAATATACGGGGAAATCTTCCCCCGAAAGAATGAGGCTCTCTTCACGATCAACCCCAAGATAGTCTTGGTAGCTCGAATAGCAATAATTACTTAGATATTGCTGCACTTTCTTGCTCTCCTTGATCCCCCCCTCTTCCTTCCAGTGTGGTTCGATCAGTTTCACGGGATTGAGGTGAATGTAGGCAAAGAGATATTTCAAATACTCATCACGATCAACATGTTCCGCTTTAAACCTACTTTGAAAAAGCGGGCCGATGCGTTCATGTACTTTGTTAAAATACATTGAATATGCCGTCGCAAGCTTCCCCATAAAACTGGTCAATCCACCTTGAGTAATTTCTTTTACAAGAATATGAAAGTGATTTGGCATAAGACAGTATGCACCGACCGCAACAAGTGACTCCCCTCTTTCTATGTTTCCGAACGACATCTTTTCGATGTCACGAAAAATAATAGGATTTTTGCTGTTTGAGACGAACAATAGTTTATGGAAGCGCTCATAATCTCTAATTCCGCGAAATATTTCGCGCTTCTCAACACCACGATTGTAGAGGTGATAATATTCGCCAATAGAAAATTCGATCTTTCGCTCCATACTATGGTACTAGTCTACCACCAAGGCCCGCCCTATGTACATAGGGCGGGCCTTGGTGGATGGGTTATTTCAAAAGAATCAGAAAAGAGAGAGTGCGGCGCTCAATTTTTCTGCGATAAACGCAACGAACGTATCGCTCGCAAGAATGAGGTTTTGTCCCGCTTTATAGACACCCGCAAGATTCCTGAAGTATGGGGCCAAAACTTCCCCTCCTCCGCCCGGCCCGCCGCCTCCTGCGACATGGTGCACCTTCACCTGAATGGCGTCCACATTCACCGTGTTCAATGAGGGCTCTGCGATAAGACGCACCTTGAAATTCGCATCTGAAAATTCAGCCGGCGTCCAAGTGCGACCCCATGTACTGGATGGTCCGCCAAGCGTTACCACCGTATCTGATTCCGTAAGCGTCGTTGAAGTTTCAATGGTTGTTGTCGTTCCCGTGCCGCCATTCCACGAGAGGGCGACGGAAATGGTTCCGCCCGCAGGATTTGTACTGGAAAGTTCGAGCTTCACTTGAATGCCGTTCACGGTATTCGACCCCGGAACGGAGAAGCCGAAACCTCCATAATCTTCTCGGAACCATGACGATGCTGCGGTCGCATCTGCGCCATCAGACGCAAAAGCGTAGTCGGGAGTGGTCCACTCATCAAATGTGCCGCCGCTGGTGGTCGGAGGAAAGAAGCCGGGACTGCTGCCGATCTCCTGATCCTCCGCGCCGGCGCCTGGTCCGCCTCCGATCGCAATGCTCTGCCCTGCTGGTGCGGCAAATCCGATCACACCGCCACCTCGTGGGAATTTCACATGCTGTACCGCGCTCAGAGCGGTAAGGGAAGCGGGCGTCGTAGCAAGCAATGAAGTCACCCCGCTCGAAGTGACGTTGTTCGGGGTGAGCGCAATGGTCACTTGGTCTCCGAATCCGATGCTTGCAAGATCGGCAACCAACAAATAGTCGCGCGTCGTCGTTGCGGTAAAGTCGGAGGAGAAGGTTATCGTGCCGGTCTGTCCCGATACTGCTGCTGTCCCCGCGTCTCCCATCTGCGTGTCCCCTCCGTCGACTGTCTTATTGCCATTATAGTCAACATAGAGTTTCGCGTTGGTGATGTCTCCTGCGGCGATACCGTTCACTCCGCTCAAGTTGAAAACAAGATTCGTCACGCTCATATTTTCTCCGCCCGCAAGCGTAAGATTGAAGCCATAGAGGACGGCTCCTGAAACGGATGTTTCCGACGTATCAATATCATTCGTCACCTGTCCGCCCGCATGTTCGACGCCCGCGACCGTTCCCTTGATAGTTATTGTTTTGCTGTCCGTGGAATCTCCCGTCTGGTCCGCCGCACCGCCGAGAAAGAGTTTGAGACCACTGAGCGGCGCCGTTGCGGTCGCAAAACTCGTGAATGAAAGTGCGCTCACGACTAGTGTCTCGCCAGGATCAAAATCGTCAGAAACCGTAATACGGAGCACGCTTCCTCCGCCTTCATATGCAACCGGATTCGCGACTTTTCCGGTATCAAAGGCGCTTCCGGTCATTTCCGCACCGAGATCAGTTGTGTCCCAAAGCATAAAGGTCGTTGACGTAGCAATAGCGATGCGCAAATCACTTGCATCAGTAATGGTCGGAGAAAGCAGGTCAGTGATCGTTATTGTCGAGATCGCAGTGATGCCATCCCCGACCGTGAACGTCTGATTTGCCGCCGAAGCGATCGTTGCGCCTGTGGCGAAATCCCAACACGAGTTTCCGCCGATGTTGTAGCTATTCGTCACATTG
>MHLP01000005.1 GCA_001821435.1 Candidatus Lloydbacteria bacterium RIFCSPLOWO2_01_FULL_50_20
TTAAGTACGTGAGTCCCGTCGAGAAGGTGGTTAAGTACGTGAGTCCCGTCGAGAAGGTGGTGGTGGCGGCGGCGTAGACGACTCCCGAAGAGTTGACCGCGAGACCGTTTGAGGTGAGACCGCTAAAGGTCTGCGTGGTGATGTGGAGATCTTGGATCGTGGAGGAGGCGGAGACAAAAAGCGAAGTTCCTGTTGCATTCGTAAAGGACAATTGAAGAAGCGATGATGAGGACACCTTGCTGTTAAAGACATTGAAGTCTGCCGATGAAAGACATCCGGGAATAAGAGTGGAGGCGACATCGCAGGTAACACCACCGTCAGCGTAAGTAAGCCCTCCAGAGAACGTCGTCGTGGCAACCCAGTCGGGGACTCCATTCACATTAGCAAGGATCGTTCCTTTCGCGCCGATGATACGAGCAGAAAGAACGTTCGTTGCGGAACCGTAAAGTATGTCGCCGGTCGATACACTGGTGAGTCCTGTGCCGCCGTTAGTGACAGCAAGAGCATTGGTTAAGGACAAATTGTCGAACAATGCACGAGTTGCAAACAAATCGCTTGATGTTGCGGCTGTAATGAGCACGGTCCCAAGCGTACTCGATGCGCTGTTCAAGTTCTGTATCGTAGACGAAGCAGTAACGACGATCGAAGTACCAGTTCCATTCGTGAATGCAAGCTGCGGGAAAGTATTCGTTGATGTCGTGGTCGCGGTGAAAAAAGTTGCACGCACATCACCCGCTATTTCGAGCTTAGCAAGTGATGTCGTTGCTGTCGCCCCGATCAATACTTGGTTGGTGCTCGTAGAAACATAAATGCCGGAATTGTTGAAATATGTCCAGTTCATTTCCGCACCGCTCGCACCGCTGTTGTCCGCCGCACAAGAAACATTTCCGGATGTGTCAGTGGTTAATTTTCCTCCGCCACCCATCACCGCGCAATTAAGTGTCGCGAGACGAAGTCCGCCGCTTCCGTTCACCAGAAACAATGCCGAGCCGAGTGCATCTTCGATCTGAAAAAGATTCGCTAATTGTGATGCATCCGCGCGGATGGAAAGCGCGATCGATTGCGATGATGTCGCTTCAATGGTGACGACTGAGTTGGCGACCGATGTCGTTGTTCCGAATGTCGACGGTGTTGTCGAACCGGAAACGGCACCGGCAAGTTGCGCAAATGCGTTTGAAGAAATTCTTAATCGCGGAGTTAATGTCTGCGACGAAATATTATCAGAAGAAACATCGACCTGAAGATAGATGTCCGCATTCGTCGTCCAATCATAATCAAGGACATCAGGATATCCGGAAGCGGTGTCGCCGATGTTCACATTGAACACGCCCTCGCGAACAACAGCAGTCGTTGTCGCTGGTTCTGCGATCGGCCACAGGCGCGAGCCGGCGGCAACGGTCGAACTGTTCCAAATAGAAAATTTAAAATAATAAGTCGCGCCTGTTCCACCAAGCAGATTACCACTCGCATCCGCAAGACGTCCTTGAAAACTCAGCACCGATGGTACGCCAGCTGCATACACAACCGTAGGCGGCCAAAACGGAAGAAATATCGCGACAATAAGGAGAAGGGAAACGATTTTTTTTGCAGTAAGAAAAGCCCGCTTAACAAATAAAGCGGCACTGAGCGCTCGCCTTTTTTTCATAGTTTCCATCTACACCTCATTCTCTCGCAAAAACCCTTATTTCTCAATCTGGATTAAACAAAACTGGGGAAAAGTTGGCCTTTCTGTTGAGCCGTATTATGGAAATTTTTTGAGTATTTATTAATTTAAGGGAAAATCACGAAAAATACCGCTCCAAAAAAGACCATTTTGAAAAGAAATCGTGGAATCGCCTTCATATAATTTTTTCTTTTCGAGTAGTGAGGATCAAAGATAACGATCATGAATAATCGTCCTAAAATGAATGCGCTCAATGAAAAAACCGGTTGTACAAAAACTACCACTTGCCCAAGTTTCCGTGCGAAATTTATCCAGAGAACAAGATCGCCGCGTGTCCAATATTTTTAACTATTGAACAAAACCGTTATCTGCATTCAATTGCTAATGGCCCTCTGCATTATAACGGGAGCGCAGGCGCGCTGCTCTATGTATTTCTTACCATCGTGATGTTTTTAAAACACGGTAAACAATTTGTTCATGGGCTCAGGAAAAGAAATCTGTACGATGGTGATCGTTTTGCACAGCAAACAATCCTGAATAAAATTTATTTTAAATCTTTATTGTAAGTTATGTACGGACAATTCATGGCCTGCGATATTTTGTTTTGTCGATTATGACATCACAAATTTTTCAATGCTTCAATTTTGTTCTTAATAAATTCTTTTTTTAAAGTAGCGAGATCTTTGTTTGAAAATTCAGCAAAATTTCATTTCACCGGTATGGTCGACTTTTAACATCGATATGTTTTTTAAACTTATCAAAAAATTTATTCGGCAAATAGCGGCGTCATGTTCAAAATCTGTAGATAAAAATGATTTCGAATTTCGTTAAACAAATTTATGAATCATCGTGATGATCGTGTTCCGGGATCCGCGATGACCAATCATGGATCTGATCCGAAATTACTGTTTGCTCTCGCCGGTGTGTACACTCTCATACAATGTGACAAATGAAAATACACTCGAGCACCTGAGCAATATGCATATAAAAGTTCATTCTGCTTCTTTGAGATCACAGCGGATCCTTTTGTTTCACTCAAGAAATTCACACAGAGCTTACGAAACATTTCTGAGAAAACAACAGGAATTCCACGGCAATAGATGCATTTGTTCATAAAATTTTTTATCGATTTGTATTGTATTTTCTTATACAAAAATGTGTCGAAAAAACGATTCTAGAATCTTAAATATCAATGGGTGATGAGATATATCTCTTTGGTTGCACTAAATTCATGAGAATAAAGCGGCCATAACTGCCTACTCCGGCACATGTGTAAGGGCGTTTTTAGAGTATTTTCCGTCCTTAAGACCCGTGGTGAGGAAATAAATTTTCTCGTCTTTTAGCGCGTCATTGGGCGGAATATTGTTCACATTTTTCTGATTTAAGTGCAAAGCCGTGTCGCAACAAAGGGTCTAAATTACGCAAAATTCAGTGCCAGTCATTTGGCAAACTTAATGAACACACCTCTCTAATACTCTCCATAACAACACAAAAATGAGCCCGCTTCCGCACGGGATCATGAGGCAGAATTTCAATCGTGATCACGATTGAAAAAGATAAAAGACATCGTTTTGTCTTTAATGATGTCTTTTAAAAGTATAAAAGACATCAAAATTTGTTCTGTTTTCTTGCTGTCTTTAATAGAAATTAATGCAGTTTTCTACTAAAAAATGTTGCGCATTTTTGAGGAAGGTGGCCACAGATCGCAGAGAATCTCTCCTTGCGAGGGCGTCTAGGGATTTATGGTCACAACTTACTACAGGCTGGCTACTGTTATGTCTTTTCCCCGTAGGTGCCCAGGAAAAATACTAAAGACCCGATGCGCTGCACCGGACATTAAGTATTTGTGGCCCTACTTCGTGCTGAATGGGATCAGCTGATCGCGGAGTTTAACGGCTGGCTTCAGTTCGGGAGTACTTTAGAGGAAGGGCGAGTGGGCACAGCTATATAGATAAAAAATCTCGACCAATATCTCACGAGACTAAGATATGAAAGTTATATGTGAAGGAACTTTGCTTTTCTTAAAATCCATGGTTTAGTGTATCTGTCTATGGAAAACAACACCTCTAAGACCGTAGTGGCAGCCGTAACCGCCGACCCCGTTTTTTTTGACGTGACCAGAAAGAAGATGATCATTATGAATTTAAGCACGTACGGCATTTACTATCTGTACTGGGTATATAAGAACTGGGTTGTTATTAAAGAATCAGAGAAGATTGATATTGTGCCATTTTGGAGGGCATTCTTTTCAATTTTCTATATTAATTCGCTTTACAATCGTATTTACAAGGCCGCCGTGGCGCGCGGTTTTCGGACTTTAGCCACATCCAATCTAGCGCTCATATACATTGTGGGAACCATAGTGGGTAACATATCGGCTCGTTTAGATAATCAGTTTGGTGCATTTCTTTGGTTCGCTGGGCTTATGATTTTTTATCCCATATTAAAAATGCAGGAGGTCGTTGAGCACAACAATCACGAAATTAATCCGGCGTTTACACCAAAGGCCGCTTATTCGTTGTTTGAAAAATGTATCGTTGCCATAGGCATACCCCTCAATTTTCTCGGTGCGATCGTGATTTTCGCCCAGTTGATAGGTGTGGCTATCTAAGGCGATTTGCTTTTTTGGCTCTGTGACTCCACAGGGAGATCGACCATTATATGGTCAGTGCGGCTTTCCGGTTTATTCAAATTTACAAATTGAGCGCATGGCGCGCTTCATTGACGTGAGCCACAATAATTTCCTCGCCGTCGCTCGAAAATTTTCCAGCCCCAGACTCGCGATTCGTCCTGCTGGCCTCATAACGCTCCGTCTTCACAAAAAGCACAAAATCCCGCGCAGGCGGGATGTTTGTGTCTTTTTGTGACTCTACCGGGAATCGAACCCGGATTTAAAGCTTGAGAAGCTTTCGTCCTAACCGTTAGACGATAGAGCCATGATCGAGATATTTTCACAAAATTTACTACGGGGCAGGGAGCTTCCGCCTGTCCCGTAGCAGACTTTGTCTTGCTACTGGGATCCTAACCGTTAGACGATAGGGCCGAAACAGTCTTGAACTGTCACAGAATAACGAAGAAATCCGAAACTGTCTAGAGGTTCCTAAAACAAAAAAGAGGCCGGTGCGGCCTCTCTGTCTTTCTCAAATAAAAGGTGATTCTCCCGGCTGAAGAAACTCGATGCGCTCTTTCAGATACCTGAGATCGAGACCAAGTTCCGTGCCGCGATCATGCTCCCACCGCGTGCCATAGGAACTTGCCCACCCCCAAATGAAAGAAAGACGGATGACATATCCCGAACGGAAAAGCGGAAGATAAAATGCCTCGAGTAAATGATTATCGCCCATGTAATACCCATCTGTGTCCTTGACCCGCTTCATGGGCGCTTCAAACGGCAACTGCGTGAAAACATTTTCGCCACGAGCATCGAGAGCGGCGATCACACGCGCAAAATGTTCGAGATTTTTTCCCACTGAACCGAGACCGCCGCTCGTTATCGGACCGCAAACCATCGTCACGTTGCGTGGCATGGCGTCAAGAACGGCCAAGGCTATACCGAGCAGCGACTCAAAATTATGTTTTTCTTTTTTTATTGATTCCAGCTGTTCCTGCGAAAAATGTCTCAAAGGACCATTATTCACCGCATTTCCTCCTCACTTCGTTTCCTTGCTTAAGCTAACACGGAAGCGGTCTTCCGCAAAATCTCATTGGTAAGGAAGTTGGCTATATGTATTGCCGTTGCCACTCACGCTCTTGACGGACTAAAATTTTCTCGGCATCTTCGGGGTGCGCCATAAGCAACTTCACCGCGCGTTCCATGCGGATCATGTTGGTTCCTGAGCCCTGGGAACCCTTC
Source organism: Candidatus Lloydbacteria bacterium RIFCSPLOWO2_01_FULL_50_20 (assembly GCA_001821435.1). Lineage (GTDB taxonomy): Bacteria > Patescibacteriota > Minisyncoccia > Phycocordibacterales > UBA6899 > MHLP01. Next base: position 5,517 of record MHLP01000005.1, read on the forward strand.
GCGAGGATAATATCCCCCGCCCGGACATGCTCTGCCATCCACTTCCCCGCCGACTCGGAGTCCACGAATTCCTTTATATTTTCTTTTGACATCCCGGCAATGAGCGCGCCTTCGGTGATCCATTGAGCGCGCTCTCCTACGGTGAGCAAGATATCAATAAAACCCCCGGCAATGTGACCTATCTTTTTGTGTTCTTCTTCGGAATATGGTCCGAGCTCAAGCATGTCGCCGAGAAGCGCAATCTTCCGTTTCCCCTCGACAGCCCTGAGCGTTTCAAGCGCAGCCTCCGCAGCAACTGGTGAAGCATTATAGCTGTCATCAATGATGGTTGAGCCTTCTTTGCCGTTGATGATGCGCATGCGTCCGGCAGGCATTTGGAGTGTTCCCAGTGCGCCCACCATTCGTTCCGCCGATTCCCCTCTCGCAATACCCACCGCTAATGCGGCCAAGATCGCCATGGCTGGCTGTGCACCCAATACACCGCGTAAATCGACCGCGAATTGTTTCCCTTCACAGTCGACCCGAAGCGAAAGGCCGGCGGGTATACGAATGTCATCTTCCTTTTTCTCATAAAATACCTGCGGAAGTTCTCCTTTTACGGTGCAGTCTTTGTCAAAACCAAAGGTAATGATGCGTGATTCCACTGCTCTGCTTTGCTCGCGAATATATGGATCATCGCCGTTCATGACCAGTATACCGTCGGCCTTAAGAGCGCGCACGAGCTCCCACTTTTCTTTACGTACTTCCTCCGGTGAAGAAAAAAGCTCCACGTGCACGGGTTTTTCGGGTAGCCGGGTAATGACCACAATGTCGGGTTTCAGCCAGAAAGCCATTCGCTTGATATCGTTCGGGTGATCGGCGCCGACCTCAAGCACAAGTAATTTTGGATAATTTCCTGAGCTGAATATGCGCCAAAAACCAAGACAAAGATTCTTTGCCCACGACAAGGGATCGCTCCATGCGTTCGCAAGACCAAGGATGGTCAGCGGAACGCCGATTTCACTATTAAAGCTCTTTTCGCTTTTGCGTACTGATGTGGTGTTTTTTAGCAGGTGAAAAACCGCATCTTTGGTTGTCGTCTTTCCGACGCTCCCAGTGATCGCAATAATGAACGGCTTGCGGCGCCAGAGCAACATCCGGGCTTCCCATGTAAGGATCAAAACAACGATATATTTAAAAAATTTCTGCATCATATGCCATATCTCTTTTCTACACTCAAAGTCACCCAAAAACAACCAGGAAGTCAACGCAATAGTGTAACCGCTTTTGCAGCGTCCAGGTCGCGATCAGGCGGTATATGATAATAATTCAGCAAAAACTTCGTGAGGCGGATGAACGGCATGGTGAGCGTGTGCGAAGCAAACGTAGCGCCGTTTTTCGGCTGGTAGGTATACATGAAGATAATGAATTTCGGGTCGTATGCCGGAAAATATCCGAAGAACGTATGGAGGTAGCGGTCATCGTAATAACCGCCGCCGAGTTCGCGCGGACGTGCAAGCTGTGCTGTTCCCGTTTTCGCAGCGATCGAATACTCGGGGATAGCGACCGTTCCGCCAAGGAGCGCCTTGTCGACGACGGTAACAAGCATGCGAGTTATCTCATCCGCGCTTTCCTTTTTCAGTACTTGTTCCTGAGGATTCTGCGTGACTTTCTTTACTCTTCCGGATTCATACCGTATCTCATCGGCAACATGAGGAGTTACCGTCATGCCCCCGTTCGCAAGGGTCGCCAATGCCGCGCTCATATTAATAGGCGTAACCGCAAAACCCTGCCCGAATGAAGCGGTTGCGTATTCAATATCACGTGTTGAGTCCATGTTCGACATAAGACCCTGCCTTTCACCCGGAAGATCGATGCCGGTTTCATCGCCAAGATGAAACTTATTTTCCATATAGTCTGCGAAACGTTCATTGCCCAGTTTCGAAACAACGAATGCCGCTCCGGTATTGAGCGAGTCATTGAGCACACGCTGCATGGGCGTTCCCGGCCCGCGGCCGCGTCCGTCATAGTTACTGAATGTTCTACCGTTCAATGTTACCGAGCCGGTGTCGTTGTATGTGGTACCAGCGGTGACCACGCCCGCATCGAGTCCCGCAGCCATGGTCAACGGTTTTACAATGGAACCCATTTCGCGGACATCCTGAACGACCGGATTTGCATAGTAACCCTGATCTTTTACTTTGCCATACTCATTGAGATCAAACGCAGGACTGACCGCCATCGCATAGATCGCGCCGGTTTTAGGGTCCATGATGACACCGCCCGTCTGATCGGAGTTCCACTTTTCCATGACACCCTGTATTTCTTTCTCGAGATATCCCTGAACGGTCGGTTCGATCGTTAGAACCAAATTTCCCTCATCCTCTGTGCTCCTGTCAAATACCGTCTCACTGAGATTGGTAAAAAGTTCCGCAAAAAAATTCACATAAAGATTTTGGCCTTTACGAAAAAGCGTGTCGTTGTAATACGATTCCAGCCCATACCGCCCCGTCAGTATGTTGTCTTTATACCCGACAAAACCAAGAACGTGCGCGGCAAGCGAACCGCCGGGGTAATAACGCCAAGCCTCGCGGAAGGCCTGCAAACCGGGAATATCGAGATCCTTGATCAGAATAGTTTTGTCTTCAGGAATACGTGTCGCTATCTCCTCATAGGTATCGTCTGTTTTGCCCGCTTTTTCCATGAACGTTTCCCTGTCGATTGGGATGACCGAGGAAAGAGCAAGATACACTTTCTCTTTGTCATCCGGAAGCACGGTGGGGTTAATGGAGATCACGTAACCCTCGTTCACTGTTGCAGCGGTCGTTAATTTTCCGTCCTTCTCTTTGAAATAGATCGTCCCGCGATTGTAAATATTCGGAACGGTCGCTATATATTGTTTTTTTGCTTCCTCTACAAACTCGCTCGAATGGACTATCTGCAAATTATAAAGGCGTCCGATAAAAAGCGCCCCGAAAAGGAGCACGAGGAGAACAATGATACGAAGGCGCATGCGTGCATCTTTCGGCATACGCTAATTTTCGGAAACTTCCTCGCGAAGCGTGAGTACGGTCTCCTCTACCGTATTACTGATATACTTTGGAACAGCAACATCGACAAAACCGCGCGCATGAGCAAGCGTCAGATCGATGTCTCTGTCGAGCAAAGCATATTGCGACTCAAGCGTAGCGACCCGTGCGGTCATGCGCCCGACTTCTCGTTCCGCATCTTTCCGGGCAACAACGGAAACGACCGACATACTTAAAAAATAGACGTAGAGTAAAAGTGCCCCAGCGCCGATCGCAACAAGCGTCCAGAAGATCTTGCGGTCATATTCTTCAAATTGTGCGAACATTGTACTGACCATAAAAATCAATGTATCGAATGAATATATTCACGTACGACAACGTAGCGCGTGTGCATGCGCTCCTTCTTTGTGTTTCCCCAAAACAATGATGGGAAAAATCTCTGGAAATGATGAATGAAAAATGTTGTCATAGTGGTTTGCTCATTTATGCTCTATCTTTTCGACGACGCGTAATTTCGCACTGCGCGCTCTGGGGTTTTCCTTGGTCTCGTTTTCGCTCGGGATGATCGGTTTCTTGGTGACGACAGCGTAGCAATGTTCTTCTTTGCTCAATGTGCGAAAGAGACGCTTGACGAGTCGGTCTTCGACGCTATGAAATGTGATGACCGCGACGCGTCCGCCTGGAGCAAGAAAGGGCAATACTCCGCGTATCCCGCTTTCGATCGCCCCCAGTTCATCGTTCACCGCCATGCGCAGCGCCTGAAATGTTCGCGTGGCAAAGTATGTCCGCCCGTGGTGATACCGGACTGGTGTTGCCTGGTGGATAACCTCCACGAGTTCTCCGGTACGGCGGAACGGACGCACTTTCCTCGCTGCGACGATCTTTTTTGCGATCGAACGATAAAATCGTTCTTCACCGAATCCCCGCAGAATGGCCGCTATACTTTCTTCGCTCCAGTTATTGAGGATGATCTCCGCCGTCACATCAGCTTTCCCGGGCTTTTCTTTGAATGTCATCCACAGCGGTTCATCGCGCTGGAATGAAAATCCTCTTCCCGATTCTTCAAGCTGCGTACTTGAGAGACCAAGATCAAACACGGCTCCGTGTATGCTCTGCACTTTCTTCCGCTTGAGTTCTTCGCCGATATGGCGAAAGTTCGCCACGACGGGAGTAAGCTCGGTCAGTTGCTGCAATTCCCTGATGCATGATTCGGTAAACACGGACGCGTCTTGATCAAATGCGATCAAACGCCCTTTTTTCCCGATCAGCTTGGCGAACGCACGACTGTGTCCCCCTCCGCCAAATGTTGCATCGACGAAAATTCTGCCGGCCTTTGGTGCCAGTGATCCGATGACTTCATGTAAAAGAACACTTCTGTGGGCCATGGCAGTATTCGCTAGAATACTCCGTGCTCGCCCGGCCGAAGCTTTATCGAACGTCTTTTGACGTAAACAAAGCCTGCGAATTGCTTGGTGAAGTACGGAGACGGAACCGCCTTTTGCGTAAGGCGATCGCTCATTCCCGCGGATCGTATATGTTTTTTGCCTTTAGGAAATTTCATTTTTTTATTTAAAAGACTCCTCGCTCGCCCAATTGCTCCGCCATGCGATCCGCCTGGGACACCATCTGCGATTTGTATGATCTCCACACACCCTCATCCCAAACCTCAACGCGGTCATACACGCCCGTCAGCACTACTTTCTCTTTGAGTGCTGCATACTCCTTGAGCGTGTCGGGAATAAGAATGCGTCCGATGCTGTCGATCTCCACTTCGAACGCTCCGGAAAGCATCGCGCGAGAGAACCCGCGATCCTCCGATTTGCCCATGGAAAGTTTTGAGAGTTTCTCCGCAAACGCGTTCCATTCTTTCGTCGGGTAGAGCGAAAGACACTTGTTGAGTCCAAGCGTGATCACCGCCTTCTTTCCGAGTTCCTTACGAAACTTTGCCGGAACAGAAAGCCGCTTCTTATCGTCGAGACCATGAATGTATTCACCGATAAACATGTGCAATTCAGGCCTTCTTCAGAAGTCCTGAGTTTGGCGCACTCTACCGTGAAGAACGCGCCAAGCTCAACCTTCCTGAAACATGAGAGGCGGGACGCAAAAACTTGTCGTTTGCTTTCCCACTTCTTCCCACATGATTACCATTATATCCCACCATCTTCCACTTACCTACCACCGAGTTATCCACAGGGCAGGCCATAATGTCAGGTGCAACAAAAAAGGC
>MHLP01000006.1 GCA_001821435.1 Candidatus Lloydbacteria bacterium RIFCSPLOWO2_01_FULL_50_20
GGCGTTCATTCCGGACTTCCGCGCGCTCGGAAGTTAAAACTCATCACGTCATTGCTTGGAGTATCTGTCTAGCCTCACAAATTTACCATTAAGCCCAAATCCGTCAAGTCATTTACTTGACGGAACCAAGCTTCGCGCCTGCGGAGTCTCTGAAAAAAGAATCATCCTCGCTTGGGGGAAGCGGAGTAACGCCCATCCGCAGCCACTCAAAAAGCGATATCTCGCTTCAAGGAAAGTGCTTTGCCTCAAAAATTTGCTCGTTAAATGAGGGTCGGTATACAATGAACATACATGAGAAAACTTTATCGCCACCGCAAACAACACGGGACACCCATCGCGAGCGGGGTCTTCAGTGGTCTCGGAGAATGGATGGAAGTCTCACCGGGTATTTTGCGCCTTGGCTATGTCGCTCTTGCTGTCCTTACCGGCATTCTTCCCGCCATCTTTCTCTACATCATCGCTCATTTTCTTATTCCGGAGAAAAAATGATCTTACAAAAAAGACCCGCGTGAAGCAGGTCTTTTTTTTAGTGGCAGTTATTTTATTTCCACCGACTTGATGGTGACTGCCGTCAGCGGCCGGTCGTCCGAATCTACCGGGGCCGTTGCGATCGCATCAACGACGTCCTGCCCGGAAACCACTTCGCCGAAGATCGTATAAGAAGGCGGAAGCGGATAATCCTGATGCATGATGAAGAATTGACTGCCGTTCGTATTGGGGCCTGCATTCGCCATCGCAAGCACGCCGCGTTTATACCCTTTTTTGTAGAGCGCACTCTCTGCTTTGATCTCGTCGGGGAACGTGTAGCCCGGACCGCCGCTTCCCCATCGGTCTGCCAGTGCGTCGTTCTTCGAGAGCGGGTCCCCCGCCTGGATCATAAAGTCCTTGATGACGCGATGAAATTTTACTCCGTCATAAAATCCGGAACGAGCGAGTTTGACGAAGTTCTCTACAGTCTTTGGCGCATCACTTGATGCGAAGCGGAGCGTAATATCGCCTTTAGAAGTTTTGAGCACTGCTTCAGATGGAGCTGCCGCGGCCGATCCCGCGCTTTTTGCTCCGGGGACTGAAGCGTTGATCGCTTCAACCGCCGTTCCTGTCGCCGTTGGCGGAAGCGTCAATGTCTTGTTTTCGACCGAAACCGGTCCGGCCGATGTCGCCGCCATTTGGGGAAGCCCGTCGCCGCTAAACCAATACAGTAATACTGCGGCACCGACGATAACTAGGCCTCCGATGATGATCGCTGTTGTTTGTGACATATATGTTATGAATTGACCAAATAATGATGGGGTGCATTATACACCGCAAATGAAAGCCCGCGCAAGAATTTACGCGGCCACCTTTGCTCGTACCTCATCGCGAACTTCCATCCAAAGTTTTCCCAAGTGGTTTTCGCCGTCTTTATTTGGCCCCCACCCCCAGTAAGCATCACGCCATGAATCCTCAATAAGAACTCGGTCTCCCGATTCGAGCAGTTTTTTTCGTACATAGGGGTGCTGAGCCACTTTTGCATGAAGTATCTTTTTCATCACACCGAGCTTTATCTCATCCCACTCGGGTAAATACTTGTCTCTGTTTGCGTAAGCAAATTTCATTGCATCGTGAGCTGAACGAGCTTTTCGAATCGCATCGTGCGAGACTTCATCGGTAAATTTTTCGGAATGATAGGCGTGTTCTGACGTCATCCAAAGCTCACCTTTCCACTCAAGGGCGAAGGAAGAAAAATTAGAGAACACGTAATATTCGTGTTCGTAAAAAAATATGGGCTTTTGTGTATCTGTCGGCATGATCAAAAATATTGTAGCACATCGAGACTATGCGCCACGGAGTCGCTATCCGATCTTTAGAAATGTTCCAAAAGTTTCGCGAGCAGCCGCACCGGAGCGCCGGCGGCGCCCTTGGCAAGCTGTTCCCCTTCTGCGGCGGTCATCCGCGAAGCGATATCGATATGCACCCATGGGTAGGCATCTTTTCCTCCCGCATCTTTAGTGAACTGATAGAGGAAGAGGGCGGCATTCGTTGCGCCGCCATAACGGCTTTTTCCGGTATTGGCCCAATCGCCGAACGTCCCCTTGATCTCCGACTCATATTCGTCCCACAGCGGCATCGGCCAGACATAGTCCCCCGTTTCCTCTCCCAATGCGCGAAACCGCTCTTCGAGATCATGGTCCCGCGTGAAAAGTCCCGATGCGTATGGGCCAAGAGCGACACAGATGGCGCCCGTCAGCGTGGCGACGTCAATCACAAGCCGCGGTTTGTATTGCTTCGCGTAATGGAGCGCATCGGCAAGGATGATCCTTCCTTCCGCATCAGTATTCAATACTTCGATCGTCTTTCCCGACATGCTCCGGAGCACGTCGCCCGGATGATAGCTTGAACCGCTCGGCATGTTCTCTACCGCCGGAACAAGTGCGACGATGTTCTTCTTTATTTTGAGTTTCGCCGCGGTGCAGAGCGCATGAATGACCGCCGCGCCACCCGACATATCCATATGCATCTCATACATGTTCGTATCCGATTTCAGATTGAGCCCGCCGGTATCGAACGTCACGCCCTTTCCGATGAGTACGATGGGCTGTTCGTCGGGAGCCCCCGCCATGTATTCCATGACGATGAACTTCGGTTCCTCGTCAGAGCCGCGACCGACACCCAAGATCGCCCCCATGCCCAATTCTTCCATTTCGCGGACGCCAAGCGCGGTGACCGTGATCGGCAGTCCCTCGGCTTCATCGGTCGCCGTTTGAGCAAGTATTTGCGGGGTCATTTCTCCTCCGGGAGTATTGGCGAGCGAGCGCGTCTTATTCACTTCTTCGCCGATGATCTTTCCTTTTTTGATCGCTTTTTCGACGCCGCTTCCTAATTTCCCGACAACGATCACTTCAGCAAGCGCGTTCCACCCCTCTTTCGGCTTTGACTTATACTTCACGAATTCGAAATTCGCCATTTCAAGATTGACGGAAAGCAGCTCGCCAATCTCCTGAGGGAGCATGTGGAGATGCGGAAATACCAGGTCGAAGAAATTCAGCGCAACCTTTTGTCTGTTTGCCGACTTCGCCAGCGATACCATTTTGCGGATCGTCGTCAATAATTTCCGCCGCGTCATCTCATCGCGCTTCCCCGTGCCGACCTCGATCACCGTTCCACCTTGAGCGGTGCGTACTATTGTGTCTTTCCCTTCGACAAAGGTGATGCGTGTAATATCTTTTGCCGTAGGAAATCTGCCCGCGAATGTGTATTTCATAGCGTTTAGTATTCTGCCGTTAATAAACTTGTCCGCCCGTCCAATCCCCGCGACAAATCAGCGGGATATTTGGCGGGCGGAACCATGGGTAAGTTTTTTGGTTAGGGATGGGGCCACCGCCCCATCTTTGCTATTCGCGCCCATTCATCCCCGGGGGGATGAATGGGCTGTTCCAATAACAAAATTCATACTACTCTTCGGCTCTATTTTTTCAACATATGCCGATCTCAGCAAGGATATCCTTTGTAGCCCTCACCGGATCTTTCGACATGGTGATCGGCCGGCCGACGACAAGAAGCCCGGCGCCCGCCTCCATTGCTGTTTTTGGAGTCGCGCTTCGGTGTTGATCGTCTTTTTTGGCATACCAGTCAGGTCGAATACCCGGGACTACAGCAAGAAATGTATTGCCTTTTTTCATGCCCCTGAGCAACGAAAGGTCGTGTGCGGAACAAACGACTCCGTCAAGGCGGGCGGCAACAGCATCGCTCATCAATCGTGAGACCGACCGCGCGATCTCGCGACGCCCTCCGGAAGATGAGGTGAGTACGGTCACCGCAATGATCTTGCTCCGGCCTGCATGTTTTTTTGCCGCACGCATCATATCGATCCCGCCGGAAGCATGCACGGTGATGATGTCGGCTCCTGCTCCGGAAATTTTTTCGACACTATTCCCGACGGTATTGGGAATGTCGTGGAGTTTCGCATCAGCGAATACCTTTCCGAATTTTTTGAGTTTACGAATGATCGACGTTCCCTCAAACAACAGATCGTTTATTTTAAATCCCCACGCGAGATCTTTGAGCGACGCGGCAAGTAAAAATGCCCGCTCCTCGGACATCCCGTCAAGCGCAACAATGATCGGGCTCTCAAGCTTCATGGGGTGCGGAATGCTTTTCTACGGAGCAAATACCGCAGTTATCGCAAATACTCGACCCGTTCTTAAATACTTTCCAGGCCTTGATCGGCGAAAGAATTCCGAGAAAAGACCGCAGATCGGCGAGACGGCGCAGCCACCAGCCGATCCGTCCGTAAAAACGTTTGTTGCCCCATAAGATGGCTGCCCATTGGGGACCTGCGGGGATCGCATTCATGGGCGGCGGCGGATCATAGACGGGCATGCTTTTTTGCTTCAGATCCGATTCGACCACCCTTTCAATATGTTCCCCGTCGTATACGGCCGTTTGCGCCCATCCCGAATATTTTGTCGCGGCACCATCTCCGGCAATGAATACATCGGGATCGAAGTGAAGCCGCAGGTGTTCGTCAACCTCGACTTTCCCCTGTTTGTTGATCGGGAGTTTCCATCGCTCATATACAGCGTTCGCTTTTACGCCTGCGGTCCAGATCACCGTGCGCGCTTTCATGCTCATATCTCCCAGGTATATTCCCTCTATTTCTTCCCGCTCGATCATGCGGTTCAGAAATATATTCACTCCGAGCCCGCGCAAATGATGCTCAATGCGATCGGTAAAACGTGCCGGTAGCGAGGGTATGATCTTACCCGCACCTTCGATAAGTTCAACGGAGACCAGTGCGGGATCGAGCCCGTGTTCTTTTGCGAGCTCTCTCGCATACACGATCAACTGGCCGGCCATCTCTACGCCCGTCGCGCCGGCGCCGATCACGACAAAATTCGCATTGCAAACCTGGTCGGTCTTGTTCGCATCATCGATCTTGCACGTAAGAAGTACGTCTGAAATATGTTCCTTGAGCCGAAGCGCCTCGGCTATCGATTTCATCCCGTAAGAATATTCTTTCAACCCGGGAACGCCAAAATAGTTCGTCTCGCTCCCGAGCGCAAGAATGAGGTAATCATAGGAATAACGGACGCCGGAAGAACCAACGACGACTTTCCCGTCGCGATCAAGATCGGTGATACGATCTTCCACCACCTCGACATTCTTTCCTGCGAATATTTCATGGAGCGGGATACAAACCTCGGTTGACGAGCTTCCGGTCACAAGGCGGTAGAGTGCGGCATGATATTCAAAATGGGGCGTGGCCGTTATCAACGTGATCGTAACATGTTTTACAAGCCGCTCTGCACATGCAAGCGCTGCGGCAATACCGGCGAAACCGCCTCCGACGATGACCATGTGTTTCTTATTCATGGACACGCTTTCGATTATATCATTGAATGTTTTTTGCGTAGCGGTTCCCTGCCCACATGACCACCAGAAGCAGGAGGAAGGCGTTGAGTGCGATCATCGGTATGGTGATATATCCCATTTCAAGCACATAGATCTTGTCGCACGAAGGAAGGCCTGCTACTGCAGGACACGGTGCGGTCGTATTGGAATAGACAAGCAGCATATCCTTCCCCCACTGATAGAGCGCAACGGCGGCGCCAAGGAGCGAAAGCAGGAACATATATGGGACGACCATTCGCTCTTTCCGCCATATCGCGAGACCGAACAGAAACATCTGCGGATACATGAACAACCGCTGGATCCAGCACAGAATGCATGCCGGATAGCCGACCACCTCGGAATAGATGAGGCTTCCTATCGTCGCCCCGGCGGAAATAAGAAAACCAATAGCGACCGCACGTTCTCCGAGCCAACCAATTATCCGGTCGAATATCGAACGGCGTACGATGAAAAACAGAAAGAGGCCGAGCAAGACGAGATTGCCGCCAAGCGTTGCCAACGCGAGTATTTTCGTAAAAAGAGTTCCGGGCTCCATAGGTTATTGTATGACGGGCACCGGGCAATTCGCCTTTTCACCCAGCTGGGCGAATGTCTGCTCTCCACCTAGGCGCGAACCGTCGAAAAATTCCCATGTCGGATAACCGCTGATATTTTTATCCTTGCAGATCGGTTTTTGTCCATTGCCGTCCGGCGTCGAGCATTCAACGTAAGGAAGCAATGCTTTTGCTTCGCCAAAAAGTGCGTTTTGCGCCTTACAGTGTGAACACCAAAATGCCCCGTAATATACGGCACCACTATCTTTAATACACTGTGCAAATTGCGCAATCGGTGAGGACGATGCGGTGATGGTCGGAAGATTATCTTGTCCAAGCTCTCCCCCGCCGCCGAATACAAAGAGCGCGACTCCGACAACGATAAGCAAGACAACGACACCAATAATGATATTCCTATCATTCATAAGCAATTATTGATTTACGTGGATAACTAATCAAGCTTGTGCTTGAACCGCGGTACGTTTTTCTTCTCATTTTCGAGAAAAAGGAAAAACTGTCTCTCGTTCAAAAATGACCGATCGTAGTAGTATATCAGAAAAGGGCTTGCAGATTTAGAGGGATAGATGATCCAGGCTTCTTTGTTCGTCTCATGCGCCTCCCGAAGCTCGTTGATCACCCCCGGAGAAGAAACCTCTTTGGGAAAGAAAACGATGATCCGTTTCGACTGATGGAGCAGTATATCAAGGTCGACTTTCACCATTTGATATGAGTTCGTGTAGTGCGCATGGTTCCTTTTTGAAAGTTCCTGAGAAACCTTCGGTATCTTTCCTTTGTTGATATTCGGCACGAACACGACAAAATACTGCTCGAGCTTTTTGATGAAGCGATCAACGCGAGCACGGTTCACTCCGTCCATCATGTGCGTCATCGGCATCGAGATGTAAGTGGACTCCATCTCCGGCAAAAATACGAGCTTGAAGAGCGTGCACAGACGCTGGACGTTAAAAAACGCATAGTAAGGACAGCCGGAAAATTCCGCCCACGTGGCGATCACTTCGGTCTCGACATTCTGCCAGAGGGAGATCTCTTCCTCGCCAAGCCGTTCGCGCTTCCATTGTTCGCGCGCGCTCAACGTTTCCCGAACATCAACCGGATCCCGCATGACCGTAATGAACAGGTCGGGTTTGAAGCGGGCGATGTAGTGATGATCGTACGAATGGTGAAAGGTCTTTTTCCAATAAAAGAACCCGTGAATGGAAACGACGATCAGGTCGTGTTTTTTATGATCTTCTTTAAAATTGCGGAGAATGCTCTCGTAAACCCCACTCCGTAGGGCCTGCATCGTATGGCGATTGGTATTCAAAATATTCTTCGGGGTAATATTAAGACCGTCACGTTTCGCGCGCTCGATCATCATTTGCCCCACATGGTACACTTTTACTTTTTTTCCCAGTTTACCGGAATACTCGGCGAATCGATCGAGGTACTCTTTCCGACCCGAGCCGGAAATTCCCGTACAAATGATGACTTTCACCATATTATCCAATCCTATACCCGCCACCAAGAAAGGTCAAAATGCGCACTTGTCCACTTTTCTTCCATCAAGACATATAAATATGGCTCTGCTATACTTGTACGCATGGAACAGAAAAAAATACTTCTTATCGAAGACAGCAAACCCCTCCGCACGGTTTTGACCGAACGATTACGCGAAGTCGGCTTTGAGGTGACGGAAGCAAACGGAGGAGAAGAAGGCCTCAAGCTTGCGCTTGAACAAAAACCCGACATGATCATTACCGATATTGTGATGTTCCCCGTTGACGGACTGGAACTGGCAAAACGCGTCAGGGAATCGGGAAATTGGGGCAACGACGTGCACATCGTCGCACTGACTAATCAAGACAGCACGCAGGAAAAATCACGGATCGAACCACTGCATCTGAGTGCATATTTTATTAAAACGGATACGCCCCTCGACGAGATCGTAAAGGACGTACAGAAGCTTTTTAAAGGAAAAAAAAGGTAAGGTTCGCAAGGACAATTTATTATCATGGCTACGGAAAAAAAATCTGTTTTGATCGTTGAAGACGACGCTGCGCTCCGAAAGGTGCTTATCGACAAACTGACCAGCGAAGGTTTTGACGTGTTCGGAGCAGTCAACGGCGAAGAGGGGCTGAAGGTCGCCGAGGAGAAACATCCGTCGCTCGTCCTTCTTGATATTTTTATGCCGATCATGGACGGCGTGACCATGCTCTCAAAACTCCGCGGTTCTAACGCGTGGGGAAAACATGTGATCGTGCTCATTCTTACCAATTCCATCGATGCGCAGACGATCGCGAAAGTCTCCGGGCTCGGTGCTGCTGACTTCATGATCAAAAGTGAATGGTCGCTTGATGCGCTCGTCTCCCGTATTCGCGAGCGGCTCGTTTAAAACTTTCCGGAAAAACGCTTTTGTTCCGAGGATCCGATTTTTCTCCACTGTGGAAATCTCGTTCACTTAAGGCTGGTTTCTCAATGCGTGTAAAATGATCTCCCCAGATTGTCCACGGGTTTCTCCCCCATTGGACACTGCTTCACCGGAAATAAGTTCTAACAATGATACAATTAACCCATATGGTCAAGATTGCCGGTGGGATCGTGTGGAACCCAAAACTCGGCATCGTCGTGGTCAACCAGAACCACAACTCTTGGTCTTTGCCGAAGGGGCATGTCGAGCGAGGCGAAGCACTGCTTACCGCCGCAAAACGAGAGATCCGGGAAGAAACAGGCATTCCTGAAGAAAAACTTACTCTGGTGGGCAAACTTGGGACGTATGAACGCGACCGTATCTTGCACGATGCCGACGATACGCCTGAAATGCGCCAGATCACCCTTTTTCTCTTCAGAACAGACCATAAAAAACTCGCCCCAGAAGATCCGATAAATCCCGAGGCGCGGTGGGTCGGGGTCAATGATGTTTCATCCCTCCTGACGCATCCAAAAGACAAGGAAATGTTCGAGTCGCTTAAAGAAAAGGTGCTCACCTGATTATCAATAGGATAAAAAAACCCCGCACGATGTGACCCGTGTGGGGTGTTCATAACAACCGACTTTGCTCAAGGAGCGCCTTCGCCGACGGAAGTTTCCGTCTGAAAAATGTGGTGAGGTTTTCCTTTGCGTCTCTGATGCGCGACTCCTCCATGAACTCGGTGCGGAACCGGCGGCTCACCATCGGATTGACCGATTGACCCGTTTTCAAATGTTCCTGACGGATGGCAGCGGCAAATCTCCATGACCAGAGGTAGCTGTAGAATGACGCATCGTACCCGTCGCCGAAAATACACGGGAAATTATTCGGGAATCGGTCATGCTCGTACACAGGGAGCACACCGACTTCGGCCTGAATGCGGCGCACCACTCTTTGCACAAAACCGACTCCTGGCGTCTTTGAATGCAGCGTGAGATCGATCAGACTCCGTTCAAGATATTCAAGCAGACTCCAGCGTCCGTAACTATCAACAACCGTACGCTGGCGATGCATCGCGAGCAGCAGTTTGAACGGAGCAGGTTTTCCCTTTTTCCCGCGGGTCATTTCGACCAACGTCTCTATGTCCCATGCCCAGTTTTCCATAAGTACGCTCGGGATCTCAATGACATCCCACTCGATGTTCATCGGACTCGTCGCGAGATATTCCGACTTGATGAGGACTTCCTGCAGCATATGACCGAACTCATGAAAAAGTCCAATCACGTCTTTATGTGAAAGACACTGCTCATCCCCTTCTCCCGAATTGGCCATGTTGAGATGAATGATGACCAATGGGAGGCGAATCTCTTTCCTTCCCAGTTTGAGCCTCGTCAAAACACTCTGCGTCCACAGACCTTCGGATTTCACGACTTCACCCACCCGTGCATACGGATCAAGATAGAAGCCGCCCAAGAGTTCCCCGCTGTGTTCATACACTTCAAAGAAGCGTACGTGCGGAAGCCAACCTTTGACATCCGGCCGCTCCCTGATCTTCACTCCATACATTTTCTCCGCGAGAGCAAAGAGCGTGCGGAGCACGCGGCGAAATGTGAGATATGGCTCAAGGTCGACGCCGGTAAAACCGAACTGCTTTTTGAGGAATCGATTCTTTGCGTATTCGACATCCCACGCTTCGAGCGCATATCCGAGTTCAACTTTTGAAAACCTTTTGAGCCTTCTCAATTCTTCTCTGGCGCTCTGACAGATCTTCCGGCGCATTGAGTCAAGGAACCGCACGGCTCTCCGCGGAGATTCGCCCATGAGATCCTCTGCGATGAATTCGGCGTGGCTCTTCTTCCCGAGCCGCCGCGCGACATGGTGACGCAAAAGCAACAAGCGTTCAGCCACATGGCGATTGTCAAGCGCGGCGCTGCCCGCTCCGATATCGGACGCAGCGGTAGCAAAAGCTTTGTAAACGGCTTCGCGGAGCGATCGATCATCGGCAAATTCCAAGATGGGGACGCGCATCGCATCTTTTGCAAAAATCGCCCAACCCTCGCCGCCTGCGAGCTTTGCAGCCTCACGCATCATCGCTTTTGTGCTCTTGGGAATTCCTGAAAGCCGAGACTCGTCGGTCACGAGCTCTACTTTGTTGTTGAGCGAGAGTCCGAGATTTTTCCTGAAACGTTGTTCGAGTTCCTCGATCTCCGCTTCAAGCTTGCGCAGTCTTGCTTTTCCTTTTGGCGTCAGCAACACTCCATATTGCTTAAAAGATTCGAATTGAATGCCGAAGGCGCTCTTTTCTTCTTTACCGAGCTTGCGATAAAGCTCAGTGTGGCGAAATGATCGATGCGCGCGAAAAAATCTTTGATCGGACCAGATCTCCGCATAAGAGCAGCGAAGCAGTTTCGTGACTTCTCGATATGCTTCTTCAACCGCGGGAGTGCGCATGGATGAATATAGATTATCGAGGGGTCCCTCGATCTGTGCGATACGATCTTCCACGGCCTCATAATCTTCAACCAATCGTCTGAACGTCGGCCGCTCATTCACGACCGCATCGACGAGCGTTCGAAGCTCTTGAGTAAGCGTGCGTACTTCTTCCACTGCTTTTTTCAGATCAAATGTTGACCAATCGGGAAGCATGAATATGCGCGCTTCCCCACCCTTCGTTTGTTTCTTTTCGATGAGGTAATTCACACATCCTCCACAAAAATGGCGAGGAACTTCTGCATTCATCCTAGCAACGAAGTATGGGGTGTCAACGTATAATTTGCTATAAAACAGCTCGTATTGACAAATTTTTAGAAAAGAGTACAATGTCTTCAGAGTAAGCCGTTGATCGTTAAGGGGGTAACTCCCTTTTCTCTCCACTCTTTGCTGTGGTTTGCTTCCGCGGGTGCTTCCGGATACAAACAGCATAGCAATGAGGCTTTCGACCCTCCACACAGACTACATAAACGTAGGAAGTGGGAACCACCGAAAACAGGTTCGGCTTACCACCGATCCGTGGGGCGATCAACGGCTGAATTCCCGACGAGTATCGGGAGTTGTCACTGACCCGGGGCGGGGAAAGTGAGATGTGACAGATTTTTTTAAAAGTCTGTCATTTCTCACCCCGCCCCGGCAAGGTGCCTCGCCTAGAGGCTACGGCCAAAGGCAAAATGTTTTGCAAACAAAAACTTGCTCCGGCAAGTTTTTTTTATGACCAAGGAACATTTCGCTCAAAAATAACAATGCGCGGTAAAACAAAACTGTTGCACAAAAAACCCCGCAGCAGAGCAAGCGTGCTACGGGGTCAAAACAAATTTAGACAGGATTCGGGAGGAAAGCCTCCCAATCAAACTTGAATCCGGCAAGCGCGAGCCTCGCGATCTGGTCATACCGGAGATACCTGAAGAGGAACGGAAGTTGCGGTCCCTCAGCCGGAATACCGATCCACGACACGCCCGAGTTATTCGGCGGAAAACCGTGCTCACCATACCGGTCGGTATGGACGCCGGGGGCGCACATATGAAAGAGCTTTTGTGCGGTGATCCCCGTACCGAAGAAATGCTTATCGCCGAAAGTGGTGATGCAGTAGCGGCCTTCCATGATCCTCGTCGGGTTGCCCCGCAAAAGGTCATTAGAAATCGCACCGCCAACTGTGTCGCCCCAGCTTTTCATCCGGGTGGGTGAATCGCGGAGATCCATCCCCCACTCATAACCGCCATCAACGCGAACGGTACCCCACGCACAGAAAAAGTTCGAGTACATCGGATCCCGCACAAATTTCTGCACATACTCCCGATTCTTCTTCCAATAATTTTCCTGGAGAAGCATCGCACGCATGACCCGAGCGTACATGAAGCTTTCGGTGAGTCTTCGATCGACAGTGCGCTCGAAGTGATTCCCTGTGCCCCAATTGATGATGCCGAGGTCGCGTCCGTCTTTCAGTTTGCCGTAATGCTCGGAGACCGGCTTAACGACCACCCCGGACTCTTTGGCGCGACGCAAGATCGCGCTGTAGTAGTCCATATTGGGCTCCATGAAGCGATCGAGCATCTCTTCCACCTGAAGCTTCGGGTGGTCAAGGCCGAGAACATCCTGATGTTCAAGGCTAAACTGCTGATACTCATTGAAGAGCCGCAAACACTCGGCACCATTCGCTTTTTGCGCACGCTCATACATCAAGCGGGAAATGTCCTCGACATCGGTCCGCGACAACTGCTGCGGATCGGGCTGGAAATGCCCTTCGAAGTGGTTTCCCTGGGTCGGGTCGTCGTTCGAGCTCCACACGTGGATCCCGAACTTTTTGCTTCCCAAGTATCCCGAAACGCGCATCGAGTGAATGACCGCCTCTGCCAGTCCCAGTCGCCTCCGCAATGCATCGCACCAAACGTATTCTTTGGCGCGCGAGCCGATGTGCTTGTCAGTGTCGATCATGTACCAAGCATATCGAGCGGTTCCGAAGTCCGGGTACAAGACCTTGCTTTCATTAGCGCCTTTTTTCTTGAGAGCGATCAAGGAAAGCGGGCGCGTGAGCGGCCAAAAATCCTGAGCAACGATGTCTCCGTGATATCTGAAGACGAGCGCGCCGGGCTTGAATTGATCGTTAAACACTGCCTGCTGGAGCGGATGCACCATACGGATCGTGCTCCGGAGTTCCCTGCGCAGATATTCATCATCGATCAAGGTCGGCGCCACAAAGATCTGCACCGAATCCCGCTTGCCGTCATGATCCGCCTCACGCACCGTGTCGCGCTCTTGAAGAGCGAACGGGTGGCAGATCACGGTCGTCTGCGCGATGTCCTTCCGCAGGATCTTGGGACCCGCCTTCCGCGCCGCAAAATCGGCAAGAAGGGCATCTGTCACCCGAATATGGGACGGGATATGGATCGCGATCGACGGTTTGTCGTTGATGCGCAAATGCGTCGAACCGAAGCCGACGATCTCGACGTTGGGCACGAGCTCCTGCAGCATCTTGAGAAAGAGCGAACGGAGTTTCGGCGCGAACCGATTGATCTCCTGCGCAGCAATAGCGGTCGTCACCGAGCGCGTATGCTGTTTCGTCTTCTTGTCGATCTCGTCTTCACAATGCTGATAGGTCTTCTTGTCGCCGTTCTTAAGGGCATGACGCTGAAGCACCAGCTGCGCTTGGATCTCTTGCTTCAAACGATTCTGTTTCCTGGTGCGCAAGTTGTTGATCGCATCGTACGTAAGCGTATTGATGAGGAGTTCGTCCATGTACCCAAGAACCATCACGATCTTCCCTGAATACTCGGGTTCGCTTTTTTTGCCCTCCTTATCGACGGGCTTGGTCATGACTTTGTAGAGCCCGGAGAACACGTTCGCCGCACGCTCGATCGGTGTCTCAAAAACGACTTCGTCATCAGGCCGCCTCTCGAGGATCAACTCCGCTTCTTTTCGATAATCCGGATCAAGGATCTCGGTGTTGATATCAAGCCCGGAAAGCCTTGCGCGATACACTAAAAGTGCACCCGCGGCTTTTATGATCTGCAGCGCAAAGACATTCGTGAGCACGACAACGTCAACGCCGTGAGTTTCCGCCTCCGCAAGTTTCCGGCGGAGCGGGTTTAACTCGATGTCCGGGTTGTAACGCAAGCCCAAATTCGCACCGTTGAAGACCGCCCACTTCGGATCTTTCGCTTTAACGGAGATCCGGTGCGGCTCATTGAACGAGCTCTCGGGAAGCGTAATGTCCGGGATCTTGTCGAGCCACCCTTTTTCAAGATAGCCACCCATACCGGGAACCATGACAACGCTCGGCGTTTTGGATGAAACACCGCGGATCCATTTCGATCGCTCCTTCACCCACTCGAGCGGGATGTAGGAATGGATCTTTTGCCACTCTTCGATCGCGGCATTCCACTCACTCGGTGCCAGAGACCGCAGATAGTCTTTAAGAAGATCGTGGTTCTGTTTTGACCACACAACCCCCTTCACCAACTTCGTGAAGTGTCCGAGCGAAAGCGAAGATTTTTCTTTCGCAAGTTCATTCTTATGGGCCTCGATCACGCCCTTGTAGAGAGACTCGATGCCGCCCCTCGCGACCAGCGCGCCGCTTTCAACTTTCGTCATCACAAACTGACGCAATCCTTTGACTTCGGGAAAAGCCGCAAGCGCTGTCTTCCGTTTATTAATCATTATTCCCTCCTGGGGAGTGCTTTCAATGAACAAAGCCTGAATTCATTCTATTGAGCTTTGTTAAAATAGACAGCTTGACATCGTAAAAAAATGCCGGTCGCGTGCGAACAGAAGCTGATTGACACAACCCGCCGCGCACGTAACATTGACTCAGATAGTTTCTTGTTACGGAGAATGAAACATGCTCTTTATACAACGGATCTTTGCCCATCCGACGCTCGCGCAGATCCCGCGCCCAGCGATCGTCGTGTTCATGCTCATCCTTGGCACAATGTTTCCGGATATTCCGCTTAAGGCGAGTATCACGCTCATGGCGCTCGCGTTCGTGCAAAATGCGGCCTACTCCCTCCAAAGCCGCGCCGGTAATCGCACAAGCAATCTTTACCATTTCATTGCCGCGGTCTTTTCAAAGCTCGTCTTCTTCGTCACCCTGAGCTTTCTGGTGCACATCCAGGTCACGCTCAATGTGCTTCTCACGTACATTCTGGGTACGATGCTCGGGAGCGTCTACGGTACGCGGCTTTCCATTGTTATAGAGAAGATGCTCGGTGCGGTAGCCGATCTCGGCGAAGAAGTGAAGGGTCAAGCACTGCCGCTTTCTAGGGCCATGCTCGGGCTCACGATATTACTTGTCCTTGAGCTCGCGGCTATCGGGTATTACGGCGTTCAATATGACCTCTACATGTTGGCGATCATTGCGCTTGCTGCGTATGTGTCAGATCTACTTTTTGCCATATTGCGTGTTGCCCGCAATACCGATGCGTACTGGTTTCACTTGAGCTTCGCGGTCATTCAGGCTGCGGCCGGATTCGCCGTCTTTTCCGTACTCGTCAAGATGAACGGTGACTGGTTTCTCTTCGCTCCGTATCTGACTGGTGCGGTGCTGGGAAGCCTTATGGGCGCTGAAGCAGGAAAACGCTTCGGAAAACACCTTAAGGCTTCCTGGAACGCGCAAGATCTGAAAAAAAACGTGGTACCGCTTCCGATCAAGCAAGGTATCGCCTGCGCTTTATTGCTTGTGCCGCACCTCCTCTACTTCGGTCTTGGGAGTCTGGCACAACAACTGCTCATCCTCGGCGCTGCATTGCTCCAAACGAGCGCTTTCACCGTCATATCAAGGGCGCGGCAGCGAAATCATGAACTCTATATTGAGTGGGCATCGATCTTTTCAAATGGTATTTGGTTCGTGACGTTCAATATCCTTGTCGTCAATGAGCTTGCAGGCTATCTGTTGATCCCGTTTCTGGTCGGTACCGGCATTGGGAGTCTCTGGGGACAAGCATTCGCCATGTCTATAGAAAAACAGATCGGTGCGTTCGTGAATACCGAAGAAAAGAAATAATTTCTGCACATAAAAAACAAAGACCCTCGGGGAACCGGGGTCTTTTTTTATTCTCCAAACGCGCAACAAGCAGATCGGCAGAAAACCGATCATTTTATGCCAAGCAGGGCAAATAATTGCGCCCGTACCGCACTGACATTTTCTTTTTTTGTCGCGGAAAAAGGAACACAGGAAATATCGGGGAATTCCTGCAGAATATGGGCGAGCGCTTTTGTGCGCTCATTCTTGGTAAGCTTGTCGATCTTGTTCGCGAGGAGAAGCATCGGATGCCCTTCGGCGCGCGCGACATGGATAAGGTCGCGGTCATGATCCGTGACCCCTATCCGCGCATCAATGATAAGCACGAGAAGTTTCGGCTTCACTTCACCGCCCGACAGATACCAGAGAATATGTTTCCGGATCTTTTCCCGTGCATCAGCGGGTATTTTTGCGTATCCATATCCGGGCAGGTCGACGAAATACCCCTTGCCGCCTACTTCAAAAAAGTTGATCTCCTGCGTTTTTCCCGGGGTCGCGCTCGTCCGCGCAAGCTTTGCATGTAAAAGCGCGTTTATGGTGGACGATTTACCGACATTCGACCGCCCGACGAATGCGACCTGCGGTTTTTTGTCATGGATGATCGGGTCGGACCCGCGGATACCGCGCGCAAAGACCGCACGGATATCGTGCGTATGATGAAAATTGTTTTTCTTTTCTTTTTGGAGTTTCTTCATAGTGAGATACTAACAGAATCGGCATGGACAAGAAAGCCCCGTAGTGAGCTCACGCTTGTCTGCGCCGCACTCGGTCAAAGAGCAAGCGAAACTTGTTCTTCTTCCTCGCTATCGCAGTAAAAGCAGCGCTACCACAGGGCTGGTCCCGCAAATAACGAACGGTCATTTGCGGGAGCATTGTTCTTCCTCCGTCGGTACTTTGTTTACTGGTGTGGGCCAGAATGCCATGGGCGTAAGCCCGTGGATGAATGGCCACAGTGATAAGTGCGCGCGGTGGCGCGCTCCTATTCCAGAAAAACAACCCTGAAGCCACCCGTGAAATATCCCGCCCGTAAGGGCGGGATAGACGGGTGGCATGTTTTACTTTTTGTTGCAATCTCCGCACGACTGACCACCTTCGTTGTAATTCGCACCCCCCCGATAGCGATAAGGGTGATCGACATGCAGGGTTTTCAAAAACCCCATGTCGCGGAAACAGAGCACGCAAAACTCGTTGGGTTGCGCCACCGCGCGCTCGAATTGCTTCTGCCGGAGATCATTCGCCATCACAGTTCCTTTCTCGTTGGTGTGCGTTCCTGAATAAATAATTACCCAAAAATACGATTTTGTCAACACTACGCGACAGACAAAGAAAATCGTTTCCGCCCTACGCATGAAACGCGGGACACGGAATGAGATGTGTTATACTTTCAAGCATCATTATCCGTTTCACATCGACCATGGAAAACGAAACTCAACAAAAGAAAAAAAATGATCTCAGCATCCCGATCGCTATCGTCATCGCCGGTGTCGTCATCGGAGGCGCGATAATCTTCTCGAATAACACAGAGCCTCTTGGCGCCCCAAGGCCGACGGGTATTACAGGAGTTTCGGGTCAGCAACTTGCAGACGCAGCGAGTGCGAAAGCGCCAGTCGCCGAGTTAACGCTTCGTCCGGATGATCATGTGTTCGGTAATCCCGCCGCCGACGTACTCATCGTCGAATATTCCGATACTGAATGCCCATTCTGCAAAAGATTCCATGTCACCATGCTTGAGATCATGAATGAATATGAAAATACCAGCAATGTCGCATGGGTGTATCGTTACTTCCCTCTTGATTCCATCCACCCGAAGGCGCGCAAGGAAGCGGAAGCATTGGAGTGCGCAAACGAACTCGGCGGCAACGATGTTTTTTGGAAATATCTGGATAAAATATTCGAGATCACGCCGGCAAACAACGGGCTCGATGCCGCACAACTACCGATCATTGCGGCGGGACTAGGACTTGATGTCGCAAAATTCAACGCATGTCTTTCAAGCGGAAAATATGCCGAACGCGTACAAAAAGACTATGAAAGCGGCGGCAATGTCGGCGTAGGCGGTACGCCATATAGCGTCGTCTGGAACAGAAAGACCGGAAAACAAGAACCCATCGAAGGAGCATTGCCGTTCGCGGGAGTAAAAAATATTCTCGAAAAAGTGCTTTCAGCAAAATAAAAACAGGTCGCACGAGGGTCCCGCCCACAGGGGCATGGTATTCGCGGGTGACCTGTTTTTATTTCCCCTCCCTTCTCCTTTTATCGAGGACTGCCTCATCCTCGGGTGATAACCCGAGCGCTATTCTCATGTCATCGCTCGGCGCCCATTCCGGTTCGAACGTGAGATCGACGCGGACCTCTACCCCGAACTTTTTGAGTACGCCTTCGACTTTCTGAACAATCTCATCGCCGTACGGACAAAACGGCGTTGTCAGCGTCATCAGAATATCGATCCCGTTCTCTCCAACCTTGATGTCATAGATAAGACCTAGAGTATACACATCAGCGTGGATCTCCGGATCGATGACCGTCTTCAGCGCTGCGATGATCTGTTCTTTAGTCGGCATCATAATGAGGAAATGGCATCAAAACCGCCTTGTGATATCTGTTCGACCAATTCTTTTCCGCCCGTCGCGACGATATCTCCGTTCTTCATCACGGAAACTTGATCAGGGTGAACATGCTCGAGCAATTTTGCATAATGTGACACAAGGAGGAACCCGACTCCTTTTTTGCGTAAGTGTTCTATGACCGCAAACACGTTCTTCAGCGCATCGACATCAACGCCCGAATCGATCTCGTCCAGGAGTGCGAACTTTGGCTCAAGCGCCAAAAGCTGGAGCACTTCGGACTGTTTCTTCTCCCCGCCGGAAAGTCCCGTGTTCAAATGTTTCTTCAGGAAACCGGGATCCATACCAAATTCTTTTGCGCGCGTTTCCATCATTTTATAAAAATCGAGCGGTGCTATTTCACCTCCCTTTTGTGCGCGATACGCCTTGTGGAGAAAATTCGTAAGCGTCACGCCGGCGATCTCTGGAAGATGCTGAAGCGACAAAAAAATTCCCGCCTTCGCTTTTTTCTCCGTCGGCAAATGAGTGATGTCTTCGCCGTCGAGCACAATGCCGCCTTTCACAACGGCATATTTGGGATGCCCCATGATCGCATTTAAGAGCGAAGATTTTCCCGAACCGTTCGGTCCCATAAGGAGATGTATTTCACCGCCTTTAAGCGCAAAAGAGGCTTCAGTAACAACTGTTTTTTTGTCCGCGGCCACGGTCAGCCTTTGTATTGAAAGCTCGCTCATGTGTGGCGCTTATTACACACTAAATTTGCAGATAATGCAAGAGCGCGATAAAAAAACACCTCCAAAAAGGAGATGTGCCTCACCATTCCAAACGAGGACGAGCGAAACGATCGGTCGCCTCGATCACATGGTGAGTGATCGAGGCTTCAACTCTTGAATGCCCTGCGTCATCCGCGACGCGCAGATATGCTCCTGGCCATGCACGATAGAGTTCCCACGCCGACTCGAACGGACAGATTATGTCGTAACGACCGTGCACGATCACTCCCGGAATGTGGATGATCGAAGACATTGATCGCGATGAAAGGATGCCCTGCTCGGATTCGATAAAACAGCCGTTCAAATAATAGTGCGTCGAAATGCGCGCAAGCTGTTCAGTCGGTCCGATCTCGGAAAGTTCCCGTTCGAGTTCTGCTTTATCTCGAGGGAGGAGCGTGTCCGGCGGCCAGCGCAAGAGTTCCTTCGCCGCGTTCCACCGCGTCCAATTGTCCTGAGAGAGCAGTCGCTGGTAGTACCCGTCGAGCGGACAGCTGCGTTCGTCTTCCGAAAGATAGCTTAGTAAACGCTCCCACGCTTCGGGAAAGAGCCTGCTCGCTCCCCCCTTCTCGTACATCCAGTCTATTTCTTTCCGTCGCCCAAGAAAAATGCTGTGCAGCACGCATCCGCGCACGCGACCGGGATGCGCCCTGGCGTATAAGAGTCCCAGGGTTGACCCCCATGATCCGCCCAAAATGAACCACGAAGAAATGCCGAGATGTTCCCGCAATGCTTCAATATCGGAAAGCAGATGCGCGGTCGTATTTTCTCTGAGCTCGGCATGGGGAACGCTTTTCCCCGATCCGCGCTGATCAAAAAGGATCATGTCATAACATAAAGGATCGCAGTATCTGCGAAGCAGCGGATAAGAGCCCGATCCGGGACCGCCATGAAGAATGAGGATCGGCGATCCCCCGCTCTTCCCGACACGTTCGTAATAGATGCGGTGGAGTGCTGACACTTGCAGATAACCCCACGCTCTCGGCTCGATCTCCGGGTAGAGCGTACGGAGTACTTGGCCCATATTTTTCCCCGACAAAAATAGAACAAACTGAAGATATCCTATCGGAATTCGACCTAAATGCAAGAAAAAAGACACAGCGATCTGCTGCGTCTTTCGATCTTATTTATTTGCTCAGGAGATCACGAAATGCATCCGTCGCTTCGATGAGCCGATGCGTGATACCGGGCTCCGAGGATGCGTGCCCCGCGCCTTCGACGGTGTGAAACGTGAAGGGTACGGAAGAAATGCCGGCGTGGTTCCTCTCGAACTCCCACTTCGAACGCAGCCGCCATGCCGCATGGTAAGGGCAAACCATATCGTATCGCCCCTGCACGATCGCCGCCGGGATCTCGGTGAGTTTCCACGCATTCCGAAGGAGCTGACCTTTTTTGAGAAAAGCATCGTTCCTGAAATAGTGGCATTCGATACGCGCAAGCGCAATAGCAACCTCCGGATCGGCAAGTCCGGCGAGCGGTGCTTCGTCGGGAATGAGTTGTGAAGTAACGTCTTCCCACGCACTCCACGCGATAGCCGCTTTGGAACGCACCTCGGGGTCAGCATCTGAAAGACGTTTCCAGTATGCCTCAACCATATCGCCGCGCTCTTCCTCGGGAATAACGGCGCAATAGCTCTGCCATTCCTCGGGAAAAAATCGCTGAGGAACTCCCGTCTGATAAAACCACTCGATCTCTTCCTTTTCGGCAAGATAGATCCCGCGAAGCACAAGTGCGCTCACGCATTCCGGATACGCTTCCGCATACGCAAGCGCAAGCGTGGAACCCCATGATCCGCCGAAGACCAGCCATCGTGTGACACCGAATATTTTGCGTACATACTCGACATCGGAAACCAGGTGCCCCGTCGTGTTCTCTTCGGTCGAGGCGTACGGCACACTTTGACCGCACCCGCGCTGATCGATAAGTATGATCCGGTAAGCTTTTGGATCAAAAAAACGGCGATTGTTCGGAGTGCACCGATAGCCGGGACCGCCGTGAAGGAACACCGCGGGAATGCCGTCCGGATTTCCGCATTGTTCGACATAGATCTGATGGAGCGGTGAAACCCGGATCATTCCCGTCATGTACGGCTCGATCTCCGGGTAGAGCATACGGAGTACTTGGCCCATATTTTTCCCCGACAAAAATAGAACAAACTGAAGATATCCTATCGGAATTCGACCTAAATGCAAGAAAACCCCGTAGTAAGCGCTTTACACTACCACGGGGCTGTGTCCGACAATATGCCGGATTTGCTGCCAGATGACTTTCAATCCGATTTTCCGATATCTTCGAGGATCTCACGCGCGGCATTGTAGCCGGGCGCCCCGGTCACCCCGCCGCCGGGATGCGTGGACGCACCGCAGAGATAGAGCCCGCTGATCGGCGTTCGGTAGTCCGCAATGCCACGCGCGGGACGAAGCGAGAACAGTTTCCCCAGAGAAAGCGCCCCGTGAAAAAGATTCCCGCCCGAGAGACCGAACTCGCTCTCCAGATCGTTCGGCGTGAAGATCTGCACATCGCAAATGATATTGTCGATGTTGGTGATATACGACCGAAGCAGCGGAAGCACGTGATATTCCCAGTAGGCATACTTATTGAACGTTTCACCGTAAGGAAAGAACTGCGTAAAGACGTTCATCACCTGCATGCCCTTCGGAGCAAGTGTTGGGTCGAGGACCGACGGGATCGTAAGCTCAAGCATCGGCAAAGAAGAAAATCTACCGTCCGCCAATTCACGAAGCGCGCGAAGAATGTACTCGACCGACGGAGCGATGTGGATCGTTCCTCGATGCTGCGGACCGGGTACTGTCCCGGGACATGCCTGAAAATCAGGAAGACCGGAAAGCACCAGATTGATCTTCATCGATGCGCTTGAATAGTCGATCGCCTCGTTCGATTTCATAAGGCGATCTTTTTTCCGTTCACGCTCACGGATCTTCGACAGCGTATTCTTCACATCCAGATTTGAAACAACCACATCCGCAAACATCGAACACGGCTTGTCATCGCCTTGTTTGAACTTTACCAACAACTTATCCATGAACAAGGACTCGGTCCCTATTTCTATGACTTCCGCGTTGCAGCAGATATGCGCGCCATAGCTTAGTGCGACGCTCTTCAAGGCATTCGCGATCCCGCCCATACCGCCTTTTTGATATGCCCATACTCCGCGCGCTCCGCCGGACTCACCCATCACATGATGGAGAAGTACGTAGCCGGAGAGTTTCGTCGCTCCGATCAACGCGTCAGTGAGCAGAGTCGCCTTGAGCACATCCGATTCGAACCACGAGTCGAGATATTTCACAGGGTCGGAAAAGATCAGGCGAAGGAGCGTAAAAATTTTGAGCGGAAACAGTTTGCGTGCATACCAGAGGACTTGAAAGAGGCGCACCCAGTTACGCAACGTTTTGGGCAGCCACACTTTCGTGAAGAAGTTGGGCGGCGTCATGGTCATGAGACCAGCCATCCATTTCGCGACACCAGAAAGTTTTTTTTCATACCAAGGATATGCTTTGACATCTTTCAGTGAAAATTTTGCGATCTCCGACTGGTTGAATGCCATGTCGGGGCCAAGCATGAGAAAACGACCGTCCGGCAACGGGGTAAACGATGACGGGTCGCGCGGAAAAACTTCATAGCCATGCTGCCGAAGCGAGAGATCTTCGACGATCTCCGGCAAAAAAAGACTGTTGAGATACGCGGCCGTCGAGATCGTAAATCCCGGAAACGTCGTCGTATCGCTTGATGCGCAGCCGCCGACCACTGAACGCTTCTCGAGAACGGTCACTTCATGACCCGCCTTCGCAAGATAGGCCGCAACAACAAGACCATTATGCCCCCCGCCAACAATAACAATATTCTTTTTCACGAGGACCTCAGAGATGAGAAGTACGTCTATGCCAAAACTAGCACAATGCGCTAAAAATGCGAGGAAATATTCCCGCCGACGTTCAGGGGAGAACCCGCATTACTTCCCAAGCGCCTCTTTGAGCGTATGCAATGCTAAGAGCGCGCACTTTTCCCGTGCCGGAGAAATGGTCGTGCCGTACAGTGCGTACATGTCGGCAGGCTCGAATACGCGTATCGCTTCTTTGGTCATACCCTTCACCTTGTCGGAAAGCATTGAAGCCCCCGACTGCGAGATCGCACAGCCGAAACCTTCAAAAGCAATGTCCTTAAGTACCGTCCCTCTTTCCTGCGCCGAGCCTTCGGCAGGCAGGCCCCACTTGAGATACAGCGTGAGATCATCGCCGCATGAGACATTCACTCCTTTATGCTTCACGTCAAAATCCTCTAGCCGTCCCCTGTTATGCGGATGCCGATAATGTTCGAGAATGTGTTCTTGATAGAGCGGGTCCATAGTTATTGAAATATTGCACGCGCTTTTTCGAGACTCGCGACCAATGCATCAACATCTTCTTTGGTGTTATAGAGGTGGAAACTCGCACGGGTGGTCGCTTTTACTTCGAGAGCAGCGTGGAGCACTTCCGCACAGTGGTGTCCCGGGCGCACGGCGACCCGATCCCGTGCCAGTATCTCGGCGACATCATGCGGATGAGCAAAATCACAGACGAAAGAGACCACGCCGGCATTCTTCTTGGCATCGTGTTCGGCGAGTACGGAGACGCCGGGGATCGACTCGAGTTTTGTCATAGCGTAGGAAGCGATTTCGCTCACGTATTCATGTATGTTTTCAACACCGACTTCCTCCAGATGATCGATCGCCGCGCCAAGCCCGATCATTCCTCCGATGTTTTTTGTGCCCGCTTCGAAACGTTCGGGTATCGGCGCCCACTCTGCGCCGTCTTTTTCGACACTGGAGATCATGTGCCCTCCGAACGAAGACGGTTCAAGCTTCTCAAGCAGGGGTTTCTTGACCCAAAGTATGCCCACGCCCGTCGGCGCCATCATCTTATGGCCGGAAAAATAGAGCGCATCGACATCAAGCTTTCGCACGTCTAACGGGACGTGTCCTGCCGCAGCGGTCGCATCGACCACGACGATTGCGCCCACCTTGTGTGCCATGTCCGCGATCTTCTCCACATCGTTTATCGTTCCGGTCACATTCGATGCGAGTATCACTGAAACGAGAGCGGTCTTTTCGGTGATCAATTTCTCTGCCACAGCATAATCAAGACCGAAATCCTTGAGCGGAATATATTTCAATTCAAGTTTTGTCCGTTTCGCCAGCTGCTGAAGCGGAACAAGCGCGCTGTGGTGTTCCATTTCTGTCGTGACAATGCTTGCCCGCTCTGTCATGACAGTCGGGTCTCCTCCTTCTTTCAAAACGCCCGACTCTTCGAGCGTCCGCACGAGTATATTGCTCGACTCGGTCGCACCCGAGGTAATGATGATCTCTTCGGCACTCTTTGCATGAATGAATTGCGCGGCTTTCCGACGCGCCTCTTCATACTTATCCGTCGCCGTGACCGCCTCACTGAAAAGCGCGCGGTGTACGTTCGCGCGATAATCGCGGTAATACTCATCGACCGCGTCAATGACCTTGGCGGGCGTGAGCGATGTTGCGGCGGAATCAAGGTAGTGATAGCCGTCACTCTTCAGCTGCGGAAAACAATTGCGGATTTTTTGTATGTCGAATGTCATATCAAACAGGACGGATACCGGAAAGTGCGGTCCGAATATCGTTCATTATGGGCTCATTGTCTTCTCCGGGAAAGCCCTGTCTTGAGGACATTCGGCTGAGCCCTTCGGTGCTGAACTCAGGGTTGAAGCACTCAGTCGAAGCCCCTGTCGAAAAGACCTGCGCAAAGTGCCCTTCGAGAAAAAGCTGTTTGCTTTCCTCGTCGGAAAGACCGCGCAGCTTCGAATAAAAGGTGTCGGTGTCGCGGATATGCGAGATCGAAAGTTTGTGCGTTGAGAGCACATCTTTGCTGGCGATATCGAGTGACGGAATGGCATCGACTTCCGCTTTTGGAGAGAGCACGAGAAATCGCGCTTCCTGTCCGCCGTCGACAGCTCGGATGCCTTCCACCATGTCGATCAGTCCGCGATACACCGTCCTTGAGGTATCTGTGGCAAGCCCCGCCGCGCGGATGCGTGAATGCGTGTGATCCGCAAGATGTTTTGCGGAGGAAAAAACATCAAATTGCGCGGAACCGCCCCCGAGAATTCCTTCGCGTATCTCCCCTCTGGCCTCATCCCCGATGAGCATATTTTCCGTTCCCGACTTTACCGCGATCGCTCCGGCGAAAATGGCACTCCACGTTACGGATGAATGCGCCGCGGCTATCCCGCGAGAAGAAAAAAGCGCCGTCGCTCCGTTTGCCAATGTGTGTTTCTGCGTGATACGCACGTGCGCATCGCGTTCGGTGAGCACAATGACGGTTCTTGCAAAAACACTGGTTTGTTCCCCACCGGAGAGCGCACTCGTCAGCGAAAGTTTAGCGCCTTCTTTTGCGATGACCACGACAATATCGGCAGAGCTTCCTTTGGGAACAAGCGTATCGAGATGCAGTGATTCTTCTCTGGGCGTACCGTCCTCCTCAAGCGAAGGCTGTACATACGCGACGATGCCGGAACGAAAGAGCGCCTGCGCGATGCCGGAAAAATGATCCGTCGCACTCGGAAAGAATTCGCTTTTCATGAGCCCCTCGAGTATCGGTACGATCTCTTCCTGAGCGATCGCCTCTTTCCACGTATAGAGTTCAAGTCCTTTTGACGCATCAACATGATAGTCGGCGGTTTGATCGAACGGCAC
This sequence comes from Candidatus Lloydbacteria bacterium RIFCSPLOWO2_01_FULL_50_20, assembly GCA_001821435.1. Lineage (GTDB taxonomy): Bacteria > Patescibacteriota > Minisyncoccia > Phycocordibacterales > UBA6899 > MHLP01. The sequence continues at coordinate 25,894 of MHLP01000006.1, forward strand.
CTCATTTGGAGGCAATACCGCATGGATGCTGATGCCGTACTTTATCGCCGCGGGAAGCGTCTCGGCATGCCCGGCCTTTTCCGCGCGCCATGACAAAAGCCAAGTTGGTTCACTTAAACTTTGTGATATTTTTTTAATTTGTTCCGCTATTTTACTCATATGTTTGTATTCCCTGGAGCACCATCGAAACGAGGTGCTCGGCAGGCCACTCGAGTTCAACAAGTTCGTTCGACATTTTTTAGATTTTTTTCATAATTGACAAAACGGGTAAACTTTAATATAGTTTTGATAGTTTGTACAGATATACTGATATTTTAGAAATGAGGAACCTGACAGATGATTACTGCCATAGAGTTTTTTAAACTTAAGGGAGAAATTCTTGAGGCGACAAAAGAGGGGCGTCTGCAGGATTGGAACGAACGCATTGGAGAGATCGCACAACTTGCAGAGTTCCAACTCGAAAAAATAAACTGGCAAGGCGCGCCTAACGAGTTGGCGGCGAGGCTTATTCATTACGCCGATGTAAGGAGTACGATCGAAAAGTTGGCTCATGCATTGCAAAAATATCGATTCTCAAACTAGTTTGTGCTCCTTCCGCCTGCCGTAGGCGGTTTTTTTATTTGACAAGGTTTAAAGAGTATAGTACGCTTTTCGTGAGCTGTAAATGCCTCTCAGAAAGGGAACGAATATGTTCGATGGACGAAAGAATCGACTGCTTGGAGTGGCAATATCCGGCGCGTTTGGCACGTTGGGCGGTGTCATCGCCTCAATGCTTGCCGGACCGTTCATGGGCGTTGTCATTGGGGCCGCAGTGGTGATATTCGGCCTCTATGTCACAAGAAAGATGTAAACCATCGCCGGAACCGCCGGCGATTTTTCTATTATCTATCCGACACTCCCGTCCATTTCAAGCTCGATCAATTTGTTCAACTCCACCGCATACTCGAGCGGAAGGGCTTGCACGATCGGCTCCATAAAACCGCCGACGATGAAGCGGAGCGCTTCTGATTCGCTGTAGCCGCGTGATTTAAAATAGAACACTTCCTCCTCCCCTATTTTTCCCACGCGCGCTTCGTGCGAAATGTTTGAATGGCTGTTTTGATTTTTTATTGAAGGGTAGGTGTTGGAAACCGACTCGCCATCGAGAATAAGCGCATCACACGAAACGGACGACTGCGCATTTTCCGCGCCCGGAAGGATGCGTACGAAGCCGCGGTAATTTGACACGCCGCCCCCTTTCGAAACCGATTTCGAGTGGATAACGGAAACGGTGTCGGGAGCGATATGTATCGCCTTGGAACCGGTATCCTGCACTTGTCCCGTATTCGCCATCACGATGCCGAGCGATTCGCTCCGCGCGCCGCGCTCAAGCAGAAGCGATGACGGATAGAGCATCGTCGTATGCGAACCCATATTGCCGTTCACCCATTCCACGGTCGCGTCCTCGAAGACGAGCGCCTTTTTCGTATTGAGGTTGTAGGTATTCTTCGACCAGTTCTCGACACTGATATATTTGATGCGCGCATTTTTCTTCACCCACAGCTCGACACATCCGGCATGAAGCGATGAGCCGGTGTATTGCGGCGCCGAACATCCTTCGATGTAGGTGATCTCGGCTCCCTCATCGGCAATGATGAGCGTGTGCTCGAATTGCGCCGAACGCGCTTTGTTCATGCGGAAATACGCCTGAAGCGGGAGCTCGACTGAAACTCCTTTCGGCACATAAATGAATGTTCCCCCGCTCCAGACCGCGCCATGAAGCATCGTGAATTTATGATCGGTGATCGGTACGCACTTCGTCATAAAATGTTCTTTGACGAGCTCGGGATATTTTTGAAGTGCGACATCCATGTTCTCGAAGATCACTCCTTTCTTCGCGAGCGAATCCTGAATGCGGTGATAGACGACACCCGAGTCGAATTGCGCGCCGGCACCCCCCAGGTAATCACGCTCGGCTTTTGGGATCCCGAGCTTTTCGAACGTGTCGGTAATTTCCTTTGGAAGTTCTTTCCAATCATCGGTTTCTTTCACGTTCGGATCGACATAGTAGGTCATACCTTCGAGATCGAGGCCTGAAAGATCCGGACCCCAATTCGGCATCGGTGTCGCTTGCCAAAGCGCGAGCGCTTTCAGACGCAGTTCGAGCATCCACTCGGGTTCTTTTTTTGTCGCAGAAATATGCCGCACGAGCATTTCATCCGGGCCGACATTGTGTGGGTCTGATTTTTTTGATGATTTATCGGTCATATGGTACTCCTGACCCGTAGCGATCCGTCAGCCGACGGATCTGCTACTGGGTTGACAGTATACGGATATATTGTGTTTTTGCAACTCGGTGGATAGTTATCGTGAAAATCGTCGGAGGCGGAAATCGTTGAGAAAAGCGATCAAATATACGGTTCCGCCCAGAAGTGTGATGAGGAAAACCTCCAATGACAGATCGAACGCGAAGAGCGCACCGATCGCCCAGAGCCCAAGCGATGCCTGCACGACATAATAAAGCAGATGGAATTTCCCGCTGAGCGATACTTTCCCGACGGAGGGAAAACTTGAGTCGGGACGATGACTATCGCATATACTATAAAAATAGAATGCTGAGGCGATGATGATCCCCCCGACGGCAACAGTCGCAAGCATGGGCGTATCCCAGAACATCGTCAGTGTGGCCACTGCGCCGATGTCGATCAGCGTAAAACCGATATAATCCCCCCATGAGGCGGTTGACCAATCATGTAAATAAAGGAATCCATTCCCCTCTTCATCAATGCTTTTTCGCCCGGGAATAAAACCATGTTTTGCTTCGTAGCGTTCGGCAAGCCACATACTCCCCCAAAGGAGCACGTTCGCGAGAATGGCAATAAACACGATCGAATACAATGTCATGGATGACCATAATCATAACAAAAAAACCGGCCGTATGTGGTCATTTTGACTTCAACATACAAAACAGGGACTGCATTTATCTCGCAAGTCCGAGATTTTTCTTGACCATTGCAACGACCGCGCCGATGTCGACATCGCTTTTCACCAGATATTCGAAAGTATCCTGTAGCAGTGCTTCGGCGACCTTCTTCGTATCAGAAACATTTGAAAGAATAATGACCTTTGCGCTTTTTCCCCACGGATCGAGACGCAGCTGATGCAGGAGGTCCATACCGTCCTTTTTCGGGAGAATGAGATCGAGCAAGATGAGGTCAGGATGCTCCGCTAATGCAACATCCAGTCCCTTCTCGCCATCCTCCGCCTGAAACGTCACAAAACTTTCGTGCTCGAGGTTGTCACGGAGCGCGTTCGAAAGCGGAACATCGTCTTCGATGATCAATACTTTTTTAATTGTTTTCATGTGTTTCTACCCTGAAGAAATAGCTGTTAATTTTGTGATCTCATTTTATCACCATTTTATCACTTCATCTTATCAGTGTCGTGTATGGAGGTCAATTTCTTGGCCCCCGAAGGCGGCCATGTAACAAAACCCCGCCCGTGGGCGGGATCCATCATTTCAGAAATTCCTGATTTTTTTTCGAGAGTTCCGCGATAAGCCCGTCAATACCGGACTCCTTGACCTTTGCGCTGAATGTCTCTCTATATGTCGACACGAGACTCACGCCGTCAACGACAATGTTGTACACCTTCCATCCAGCGGAGGTTTTTTCCATAGAAACACCGAACTTGATCACCTGTGCTTTCTTTTTCAGCTCCAGACGAACCGTGACATCGGTGTCTTTCGGTGTCATGCGAAACGGCTTAAATTCCGGAGTGTGGGCGCGCAAAATGATAAAAATTCCCGAATAGGTGTTGAGGAGAAGCGTGCGAAATTCTGCTGTCAGCTCTTCCTGCTGTTTCACTGTCGCCTTGCGCCAATGCACACCAAGAGCAAGTCGGGTCATGCGCGCGAAATCAAAATGGGGCTCGACGATGAGCTGAACATCTCTTATGAGTTTTTTGTGGTCTTTCAGTTCTCCCGTGGATTTCACGGTAGCTTCCACGGTCAGCCTCATGACCTCTTCGGTGATACTTCTGACCAGCGCGTCGGGCTGAACGTCTTTGACCGCTTCAGCAACCGGAGGCGACGCCCCCATCGTCGGTACTGAGACAGCAAACACGGCAAACAGGATGAAACAAAAGCGTCCAAGCGGGCGAACAAGTGGCATACATTTTCCTTGAATGAGCGATCTTCATCAAGGGTAACCCCCGCGATTATTTCCCGCAAGCGGCAAAATGACAAAATGGCGTTCGGAGGATCGTATTTTTACGCATACTTGACAGAATCATATAAAAAAGATATTTTATCATCATAATTACGTAGCGTTCCTTTCAACAGCCCAGGAGACCGCCGATGCCGGAGAAATATTTTCTTGAGATCGCCAACTGCCCCAAATGCATGACGCCGCTGCAGGTTGGTTCATATCTCAAGCAATTTTGCCCGTCGTGTCAATGGACAAGTGACGGCGCACCCGCGCCTGAAAAAGTCCTGTGTTGCAGCAAATGCAAACATCCGCTCACGGTCACCAGCCCGCGTTGGAGTGTTTATTGCCTCAGTTGCATTTTTACTCCGGCCAGGACGGACATCACCCTCGAACCCCGCAAAGCGGCGGCCTAGCCGACGCTCAGACCCCGCCGTGTGCGGGGCTTTTTTATTTCCAAGAATGTTTTTTCTTGACTCAAAAATGCCAAGGTGGGAGGATGCCGAAAGATGAACGAACGGAGCAAGCATGGAATTCGCAGTTAGAGGAGACACGCTCCTCATTACCGAGAACGGAAAACTCATTGACCGGGTCAGGATCAGATTTGCCGAAGAAACAGGAAACGGACGGATCCTTCACGTGTCGAGCATGATGCGCACCGAGAACAGATACTATGAGATCGGCGAAGTGAGCGATGAAACTTGGCAAGTGCTTTCCGACAGATCGCTCGAAGCTGCGAGAGAAAACTACAGACCAGGCCAACCGACCCTCACGCTTGAGATCGAGTGACACATCGCCCCGCAATATGCGGAGCTTTTTATTTGATAATTTTTATATTAAATGATATAGTTCAACCCAGCCAATCTGTTTTTCGTCTCATTTCACCGAAAGGAGTCCTGATGACATCACTCAAAACTCTTGCGTGGCGTGAACGCGATGCGAGCTATTTTTACTTCGACGAGACACGCCGGGTACTCATTCCCGCGCTCTGTGAGATCGCACACACGATCGCGCGCGGACGGAAGCCGAACTCCTGTTCGCTCCTCCCTGGAGTAAATTTGAGGGAATGGCTCACGATGGTCTTCCGCGATGAAAAAGACTTCTTGCGTGACCATGTGGATGAAAAGTGCTCATACGTCGTTAACCTCGAAAATACCCTCTGGGCATATGACGACCCAAACACGCAAGTGATCTTCCGTGCGATCAGTCTGTGCAGGAGAGTACTTTACCCTCCGCGAATTCCAGGCGAGTTTCGCGGAGATTGTCAGTATCAAGAAGCGCACAAACAGACGAGCTTGAAACGTCGGCGGAGATGGCTTGCGGAAAGAAACGGTTCCTGCTATCACGGAGATTATTTCGATCCGTTTTACGGTTAGGGTCCTCTGCGGCACACACAAAGGCCCGCCACATAGGCGGTGCTTTTTTTATTTCCAACACATAAGTCGGACCCCGGTAGTATCCGCCTCAGGCGGAACTACGGGGCAAGCTTATGGAATGGAATAAATTACTTTTTCTCGACAACGATCGTGCATTTGGCGACCAATGCCGCGATAGCACCGACCGCAGCGATGAGATCGAGTGATACGGCCCCGCAATATGCGGAGCTTTTTATCGCTTGACAGTTGCGAGGGAATTTGTTAAGCTCTTATTAGGCACGTTGGTTAAACGCAACTCTTTCGGGAGGTTGCGGCCAGCGTTAAAAGCAAAAAGTACAGCATACAAATCACATGTGAAACGGGGCACGTTTCCCCTCGACTCGCAGAGACCCTGAAAGGGGTCTCTTTATTATTTATAACCACAATTTTTATCTATAAGTAAGACAGGCCGCCCGTAAAATACAGAAGACCGACTTATGTATTATTGCGAGATCATTTTTTCTCGACAACGATCGTGCATTTGGCGACCAATGCCGCGATAGCACCGACCGTAGCGAGAGGAGGGACCAGGACTGCGCCGATCGCGCCTATCGTAAGCGGGATCTCGATGAACGTCTCCCCTTCCTCGTTCTTGATAATGATGCGCCGAGCATTCCCGGCTGCGATAAGCTCTTTCACTTTTTTGAGCAATTCCTCGCCGCTCACGCGAAACTCTTCTTTGCTTTGTGCTTTTTCGTCGGTCATGAGATGCATTATAAACTTTTATAAATGAAAATAAAGTGAGTGGCACAATCCGCAAAGCGGCAATGCGGTGATCTTAATACGTTACGATGCTACGGATATCATGGGCGGAGTGACCGAAGTACTCGCCTATGGGACGGCGGTTGTGGCCGAAAAGATCAAGTGAGCAGATCTCGTTTGACCAAAAAAGCATAAAAGGTTACAGTATACCTCCGCACGGGGGAAGAAGTTCTCCTACAACCAACCAACAAGGAGGTCCACTTGGACATCACGGCAAAGGCCGTCTTCCCCGCTTCGGCACTCTCCAACTTTGAACCGTATGACTTCGTCTTTGACGGAGTGTTTTGCGCTTCGATGGAGGGGCTCATGCAAGCGTTCAAGATCGAAGACCACGAGCTTCAGAAGCAAGTCTGTCTCCTGATCGGCAAGGCAGCAAAGAAATTCGGGCAAGACTACAACGGCGTATGGAAATCGACACAAACGCTCTGGTGGAAAGGAAGGGCACATCCACGGGAAAGCGGAGCATATCAGGAACTCGTTGACCGCGCATTCGATGCATTGGCAACGAACGAACGGTTCCAAAAGATACTCCTTTTCACCGGCACGGAGACACTTACCCATTCGATCGGCTCGCACGACCCGAAAGAAACGGTGCTCACGGAGGAAGAGTTCTGTTCTCGATTGATGAAGCTCAGAGCTCTTCTCGCACAAGGAAAATGATCGTAACTTTAGCCCCGCATACGTGCGGGGCTTTTTTGCCAAAAAAAGAGAACCATAATGATGCATCACGGTTCTCTGCTTCTCGTATGGTGAAGAATCTCTTCCGGGGTCATTGCTTGTTTTTCTTTTTTGCCTCTCTGTATGGCGGCAGTCCATGCGGCGTTGGCTTGCCATTCTTATCGAGCAATACGAAGACGATACGCTCGATGATCATCACCGGATCTCTGGAACCAAAAGAATCCACGCACACACGGAAGGTGACCGAAGTATTTCCGACTCCGGCGACCTTCACGTGGATACGAACCAACGAACCGGAACGCACAGGACGCTTGAATTGCACATCGCTCATGGCGACGGTCACAATGTGCGGCGACCAGAGCTTTTTCATTGCGGCGATAGCGGCCGCCTCGTCAACCCACGCCAAGAGGATCCCCCCGAAGATCGTATTCGCGCCGTTTAAGTGTTCCGGCCGCACCAAACGTTCCACTACGTAAGACATGAAATATCCTCGAACAACGACTCTCCGCACATCCTTGCATACGCGAACACATGACGCAAATGAATCGTTCCATCGCCCCGTAACCGCCTCCTGCCTGCGCAGGCAGGCGTGGTTTTGGTGGACAACGAGAACAGAAAATGTTAGCATTTTGCAGGCCAAAAGCCGGATTTTTGTTCCACCCACGCAACCCATGGAGGTCGCATGCATTCTGTGTTCACTGAGTTTGCGATCAATTCCAAGGCAACCCGGCAAGATGTCGAACGCGCCGCGCACAAATTACTCTGCTGTCCCGGAGTCGAAGGTGTCGAGCTGTTCGGGAGCATCGCCAGGCAAGGTTACGGCAACGATGTCGACTTGATCCTCATCGTGTCTGATGATCTTGCGCAGGAATTCATTTTTCATGTGCACAGACTGCTGGAAACGAAGCGGTACCGGCATGATCAAGGAAAAGGGTTCTACGGCGCTAGAGCTTTGCGACGGGTCGCTGCGGCCGCAACGCTGGGGAGGAAGAAATTCAACAATATCTATGCCCACGCATCGAAATGGACGACCCCGCACCTGATCGAAGTTTTTCTTTTCCCCGCCGACTGGCGCAAGCAACTCCACGAACTTCAGGCGATATATCCGCATCGTGATCCGGAGTTCATGAAAAAGATCGCGAAGGATGCGGTGGTGCTTCTCGATGGAAAAGATCGCCACCCTTCCGGCTGTGTGTGCGAGGTGTGCGGAGGTCTCGGATAAATTTGTACAAATATCACATCGCCGCTACAGACGTGGCGGTTTTTTTATTGTCGTGTAATACCTCGCGGCTGACTTCGGCTGAGCTCAGTCGAAGCCCTGCCGCGAGGATACACTGATATGAGTATCGACGGTGGCCGATACCTCTTCCAAAAAACCAGCCACGGCGTCGCGTGCCGAATACCCCGTCGGGACTTCGACCGAGCCTCAGTCGAGGTCCTTGCCGCGGGGTTTAACACGCGACCTGGTTTATTCGGCTAAAAATATGAGGGCGAATCCATGCTGTTTCATCGATATCATGCTAGGATGCAAAAAGGAACAATTATTCGTCTCACTCGTTACACCATGAAGGAATCGGAAAATGAAAGCGGAGTGATTCAGACTTCCTTTGCCCTCACAAGGGAAAGTATGACCAAGGTGCTTGAGGCTTATCAGGAGGCAAAAAGATCAGGCGAGTATATGACGTCCATTGATCTCCACGACTTTCCGTCAATGATCGAGATCGTCCGGCAAGCGGAAAAAGAGAACATCGAAGGAGCGCTGAGTGGCGAAGAATTCAAAAGGATCGAAAATTCTCCTGAATTCATCGCATTGGCGAATAGTGCCGCAGGAGCAAAAGCAATAAAAAAAGCCCATATTTACAAAGTGCGCCAGCTTTTATTGGACGAATTCGAGCGAGAAGGCAAAGATGTTGCCGAACTCAAGCAAATGCTTGCCAGAGACGTCAAAGACAACCAGGATAAGTAGGGTATAGAAAAGCTCCGCAATTCAGACCTGCGGAACCACAGGATTGTGCCGTACAAGATCTCGTGTTAGCCTTTGTGCGGACATACAAAGGAGATGGAAATGACAAAACTCGCAGTGCTCAACCGTGAACTCGATGCATTGAAAGCGAAAGAAAAGCTGGTGCGCAAGGGAAAACTCGAGATCTTCAGGCGAAAACTGCTTTGTTGTTTGCATTGCAAAAAGACGAGACAGCTTTTGCGGTGGGATTTTGTCCAAGATCATTGGTATGAAAAACCTTGGAGTTGCAATGGAGGCGACACCTGGCACATGACCGAAACGAAGTGTTGCCACATTGTTTGCCCGGAATGCAATACGATGAACTATGTTTACAACCATCCCAAGATGGCCGTCATTGTCCTCGCGCGTGACACCGAACACTTCTCATCCGAGGAACTCTTTGCGCGCGTATTCGACCAACATGGAAACAGCTATCCGAAACTCCGAACGCCCGAAGAAGCGACCGAGTCCTAGTTTTCCCCCGCCCCGCAACTGCGAGGCACGCCCTGTAGTAGCGCTTCGCTTACTGCATCTAGCGAGGGAGAGGAACAAGTGTTCTCACTTGTTCCTTAACCGAGCGACGATGCGGAAAAGGCCGCCTTACTACGGGGCTTTTTTATTTCTAAAAATCGTTTGCCTTGCGTATGGGTTTCCATGAGGTAATATTCTCAGCAGACGTTTCTGGCTGGCAGATCGTGTGCTGGTCATACACAACAGTAACTTGAAAGGAATAGTCGTGGAAAAAAAAGTGGAGCTTGCTGGACGGATACCCTTGATCGAAAAAAGCGTCTCCTTTATGGCACCCCACCTGCCTCAAGGGACGTCATTCCAAGACCTCAGGGACTGGATTGTTGCCAATGATCACGGGCGAAGCGGACACTACTACGCTCTCGCTGCAACCGGCTGGAAACACCAGGTACCTTTTTACACGGGGAACGCAAAAGCGTGCGCGGAACGATTCAAGAGATACACCCACGTCGTTCCAAACACGGACGAGATCGATCGTGTGTGCGGCATGAAGCTGATGCATGGGTTTTTCTGTTGCGGCGAACCGGGAAATAACTCCTACTCGACGATCATCGATGAAGACTTCAAAGAAAGCCGCCGATTGTCGGATAGTGCATACGGAAAAATTTGCAAAAAAACCGCCGGAGTGAAGTATTATTTCTTCCGACCGAAGGCCGGGCGCATCGTGAACAACAATGTGTGGTACGGAGATCTGGTTGTCGTATCGCTGTCGTTACGAGTCAACGATCGAAACAAGATCGTGTGTCTTCCGCTTCAGGTAAGGACAAACCTCTATTTCGCTGGCGGACATGGAGCCGCGACTTACTACGATGCGACCTATCGGAAATACACCAAACGCCTTGGCTGGGATAGCAAACCGTGGTCCGACGATGATTTCCGTATCTCCCCCGATCCCATAGCGGAGCAAATGTTCCATGTAGAGATTCTTGAAGGCCTGCTTCAAGCGATTTGCTAGGTTGAACACCCGTCCCGCACACTACGGGATTTTTTTTATTTCAGCGAATACATAAGACCGACTCAAGTGTTACGTGAATCGGACGAAGCGGGCGTGATATTTGTTTTGCCAATCGGCCTTGGCGATCGTGCGCTCGCTGTAGATGCCGTCACGGGGCCAGTTGGCTTCCGAGATGTTTATCGAGCCATCGGAGAACACCTTTTCAATAAACGCGACGTGACCGTATCCTTTGTGAACTCACTTCCGGTATCCTCGCACATTCATATCAGTGAGGCAAACGGTAAAAAAAATCACGACCATTTCATCAAACAGCGATAAAATATCATTATGTTTAAGAGAATATTATTCGCTATTTAACGCAGCACATTCATGCCGGCAAAATCACAACAGCAACAGAAAGCCGCGGGAGCAGCGCTCGCCGCAAAGAGAGGGAAAAAGCAAGAGCCTCGCTCAAGGGGGCGTCAAAGAGCATGTATGAATCGATGGACGAGGCGGAATTACGAAGAATGGCTTCGACAAAACGCAAAGGCAAATCCAAGCGCGTAAGGAGGCAGAAAAAGAAAAATTGACAAATATTTAATCGCGTGATAATGTTTCTGCGGACAACAAGGAGAAGCCTCTATGAAAAGCGTGCGGATCGAACCTGTGAATGCCGCAGGTAAGACGTTGTTCGCGATTGATGTCGTCTGCGACTGCGGAAGGAACGGTCTCGAAAAAGTAGAGACGGGTGATATGAGTTTTCGCCACCTCGCCGGTGTCGGCGCATCACACACCGCGCCGTACACCCTGAGATGTACCTGTGGACGAACATATCAGGTCGCCTCTCAGGTGAACCATATTCACGTTCACCAGCTCGACCATACTGGTCGTTAAGGATCATTGAATGATACGCCCTGCAACTGCGGGGCTTTTTTATTGCACGTATATTGCACGCACAAAAAGTCTGCGCGGAGTTGACAACAGGTGATTATTCTGTTAGTTTTACTTCAAGAAGTCCCACCCCCTTACAAACGGAGAAAGAAAGATGATCAAGCGAGTCGCGGCGAATCTCGCGTTAACGGTGCTGGCATTTATTGTATGCGGTATTCCCGCATGGATCTGGCTGGGATTCCGAGCACTCGCATCCCCCGAAGGATTCGGCTTAATGGTAAATTT
>MHLP01000007.1 GCA_001821435.1 Candidatus Lloydbacteria bacterium RIFCSPLOWO2_01_FULL_50_20
TTCCGGACTTCCGCGCGCTCGGAAGTTAAAACTCATCACGTCATTGCTTGGAGTATCTGTCTAGCCTCACAAATTTACCATTAAGCCGAAAACTTGAGTTGCAGCGAGGCTTGAAGTTCCTGTTTTTCCCGCTCTTCAAGGTCTGCCCTTATCCGCTCTGTACTCGGTAAACCGTCCCTCTTGATCTGCTCCAATACTTTTTCTAATCCGTTTTCCATTATCTTGAACAGTCTAGAAAAATGCGGGCATATAGAGTGCCACCATGGAGATGATGACGAGAAAACCGACGATCGTCCATATGGCATTGAACCACTTGTTATGTTTTTTACTGCGAAGAAATAGCATGCTTTTTCTGGTTAATAGGCCCAGTATACCCCGTAGTAAGCTCCAATGGAAGATGAAAGAAGGTAGCTTCTTAAAGAACAGCAAATGTGCCACTTGCATGTGTACTGTGCCTGTTTTGGCAGAGACCTACTACGGGGTATACTCTGATTATGCGCCGAATGCTCGACATCAGACAGCGGACAAAATTACGGCGGGTGCTCTATGCAAAACCGACGATCATTGCCGTAGCGATCCTCGTCGCGCTCCTCCTCCATCCGGTGTGGGGCATGTATAAGAAAAGTAGAGATGCGATCGCAAGACGCGATAAAGCAGAGACAGAGCTTTCGAGCCTGACCGCGAGAGAAATAGAGCTCGATCTGGACATTGCGCGCCTTTCTACGCCGGGGGGAGTAGAGGCGGAGATCCGCGAACGTTTTATGGTTGCGAAAGAAGGGGAAAAAGTTATGATTATCGCTGAACCGGACGCTGAAAAAGCGCATACGGTCACCGTTCCGGATGATTCATCTTCCTTCCTGAATAACGTTGCGGATATGTTTGGGTTTTCAGGAGAATGAATAAAAGCGGGTTGCGAGTATAGTACAGTGGCAGTACATCTGCTTCCCAAGCAGATGACGCGGGTTCGATTCCCGCTACTCGCACACTATTGGACTTTTGACGCCCTTGCGCGTCAATCGTCATTTGAATTTCAGAAGGCTGTGAAGTATCTTGAGCAAGCTCGGACGCAGTATGCACAAGTGCAAAGTCAGCAGTCGGGGATGACCATGACAGACTGGGTCATCCTCTATCTGATCTTGACGAGCATTCAATCGAACACGGCGAATGCCGAGTCGGCACATCAGTACGCGAACACCGACCATTCGAACAATTACTCCTCCAGTTCAAGCTCGAGTGACTCCAGTCCATCCTACGGATTCGGCGACAGCGGCGGATTCGGAGGAGGCAGTGGCTTCGGCAGTGGAGGAGGCGGTTCCTCGGGAAGTTGGTGAATTTCGTCTTTCAAACTTAAGGGCTCCCTGCAGACACAATCTGCTCGGGGCCCCTTTTTATTGTTTGTAATGAAAAACCCGTGCAGAGAAATACCCGCGGATTTTTTGTTCCAAATTTAAAGAAAGCCGCCTTGAGGACGGCTTTAACATCGATTACCAATATCCGTCTCCGGGGGGCTTTTCCAAGTCAGAAATCTTCTCGAGCCAGTCGGTTTTGGACACCTCGTAGGAGCCAGGAAGAACATGAGTAATGAACCCCTCTTCGTTTTCCTCTGGTTTTGCTGGTCGAGTGCGATAGAAAATGGCGCTGGCAACGATGCCACTCCAGAAGACATTTTGCCAGTCAACTGATCGGCCGGTCTCACATACTCTTTTCTCAACCCACTCTGGCGGACAGACTGGTGCGGAATAATTCCACCAGTCATACGGTTCTAACGGAACTTGGCATCTTCCCATTGATTTCTCCGCATGTTGCGGCTACCTGACCCGTGTCAGGTAGCCGCAAATACGGAGGAAAGGCTTCTGGCTATACCTTACATCTTCCGGTCATTCAGTCAACGCGCATGGGAGATGAAAGGTTAATAGTCTATCGTCGACAATATTTTCTAGTCCTGTTAGCGTTCCCAAGATGTTAAATTCCTCATGAGTTATTCATTGCCGCATGTGGTATAATATTATATATAATTTTTTTATATTGAAACAATCATCACCTCAGGTATATGCAACAGAACGTTTAAAAGCGGGCTTGAGTCCTGATGCGATCAAGCGGGATCTCCTTGCTGTCGGCTGGTCGGAAGAGGAGGCGAATACGGCCATCGTCGGAGGGCTTATCGCTCTCGGGGTCCCTGTTCCGCCGAATGGAACGCGGACAGGCCACGGCAGACTCTCTTCGACCGTTGAAGTAGTGCTCAATTTTTTCTCTTTTATCGCTCTTGGTGTTGCGAAATTTCCTATTCCTGTGACAAACGAAGGTTTTATAAAAACCACTAATTTATCCCTTTCTCCATTTGTGATCTTATCGCTTCGATTTGCTCATCGGTCAATATGAGCTCACCGTTTTCGTTAACTTCAGCCCCCTCACGCATGAGTGCCTTAGCCACTTCTCCTTGGTTATATTTTGTTAATCGAGCGATCTTTCCGACCGCTTCTGCGATGCGCTCGGCGTGTTCTTGTGGGTTGCGTTCAGTAAGTTCATCGCGTATTTCTGCCTCGCTCCTTATTAAACCTTCTGCTGATTCATGTGATCCCATGATAGTTGGTTATTAATATACGATTCATTATTGACTAATGTCTAAATTTTGTCAAAACAGGCGGAGAGTTAAGCCTCACGCGATTGACGACCCGATTAAAAAATTTATTGCGCCCCGCTATACCATGCGGTCTCTTGCCACAGGGTGGTTGATTGAGTTATTATTAAAATGGCGCCATTATTTAAAAAACTACATAAAACATAATCATATGAGTAGAGAAAGTGTAAATGCACAAAAGACTTTTCCTGAGTTCACGTCAGTAAATATTAATGAAAACGAAAGAGCAAAATTGATTAATGGAATTCTTGAAGGAAAGAAAGTCGAGGTCCTTTCACAAGAAGAAGTGGCTAAAATTTTAAAAGCTGTTTCTGAAAAAGTTACAGGAACTGTTGATACCGCGTCGCTTGAAGAGCGAATGGCTGGTAAAATTAGTACTGATTGGGATCTTGAGCAACATGAGGTAAAAAAAGATGAATCACATAGGGGCACCTTTTCAAGCCCCAATAATGGTGTATTTTCTTGGGTTGATGAGTCGGGCGATGTGTGGGTTGCGTCTTCGTCTTCATCCGTTTATGAGTTGGCTCGCAAGAGTGGGTTGAGGGAAGCTGAGTATGGCGTGCCTCATTCAAATGACGAAGGTGAATGGATGGCACACCATAGTAAATTTAGACAAGCAGAAACACTCCGGCAATTGGAGCACGATCTCGCTGAAGCAAAAGATGAGATTACGAAATCAACTATTGAGAAGGAAATCCAAAAAATTAACAGTGGTTTCTACAACGACGAAAATTACAGAGCCGCAATCGAACAACGTACTAGAAAACCTGAAGCGGACCAGGCAGATACAGTGGAAGCACCCAAAATCTGACGCCTATGGTAGTAGAGTTGGAATACACATTACCAGGTTACTTTTAGACCAAAAAAAAGTTCTAACGTCGTCTATAAAAGTGTACCACAAGGTTTATCCACAACCTCACTCAGTCGGCTTTGCTCGCGCATGTACGATATGAAAATGGGGACAACGATTGCGGAAGGTAACTTTGAATGGCTGGGGGTTACTGAAATTATAGACAAAAAAAAGAATGCACTTTACCGGGCAAATTCGACCACGTTGGTCCTGGTCGTAATGTTTCTGATTGTCTACCTCATACTGCCATCGGTAACAGAGGTGCCAGCGTCATCTTCGCCGATGCTGGTGTTGTTATTTGGTGCTTTGATTTCTGTAATATGGGGTGTTTCCTTTGCATTTGGTTACGCCGGATTGAGCTACGTTTCCACATATGGGATCCGACCGGACAGATAACGCCGAACACAGATATAGCACTACGTAGCATGGTTTGGAAATTTCGACCATCTCGCTTGAAAGAGACTCTTGCGGGCGACTTGGCCTTTGGGAGATTGGCTGTGTCTGAATGGGGATTGAAGGGAGTCGTCGGCGTGCCGTGGCATGACATAAAGTCGATGTCCTTGATCAATTCACAAACAGTTTCGTTGCTAAGAGCAGAGAGATTTTTTCATGTGCCTGTTGCAAAAAGGAAAGTTGTTCTTCACTTTAATACGAACGACGATTGTCAGCAGTTCGTCCAAGCGGTAAAGGGGAGATTGCTCAGCATATCGGAATCTTAACTATCTGCTTGCCTCAATTTGTGGTATACTACCAATATTATGGAACAATCATCACCTCAGGTATATGCAACAGAACGTTTAAAAGCGGGCTTGAGTCCTGATGCGATCAAGCAGAATCTCCTTGCTGTCGGCTGGTCGGAAGAGGAGGCGAATACGGCCATCGTCGGAGGGCTTATCGCTCTCGGGGTCCCTGTTCCGCCGAACGGCGCGCGGACGGGCCACGGCAGACTCTCTTCGACCGTTGAAGTAGTGCTCAATTTCTTCTCATTTATCGCTCTTGGTGTTGTGGCGTTCGCGCTGGTGACGCTTTATTACCAGATCATCAATTATTATTTTCCGGATCCGCTCATCATTCGTTACGGAGGCTCGGATGTCTCTTCGGAGGCAATCCATTATGCCATTGCTGCACTGATCATCACTTTCCCGATCTATGTACTTGCCGTGCGGCTTTGGTTCAAGCGCTTTCGCGAAGATCTGGAAAAGGTGGAGACCAAGCTTACCAAGTGGCTTACGTATCTCATACTGCTCGTCTCGGCGATCACCATTGTCGGTGACCTTATCGCGGCCGTATTTTTTCTCCTTCAAGGCGAAGTCACTCCGCGATTTTTCTTAAAGGCATTAGTTATCCTGATACTTGCGGGGATGATCTTCGGTTTCTATTTCTTAGAACGAAAAAAGATCCAATATCGCAGAGATATCCCGCGCCGCACATTCCAGACCCTCGGATGGGTCGCGCTGGGGATCGTCCTTGTCGCGATCGTGCTCGGTTTTATTGTCGGCGGATCGCCCAGCACCGCGCGAAAGAGCGGTTTTGATACGCAGCGTGCAGATGATCTTCGAACGATAGCAAGCTGTGTCGCGAATTTCGGGATCAATCAAAAACGGCTCCCCGATACCCTTGGAGAGCTGTCGAAGAGCGGGCAATATGCATATTGTCTCTCGGGAATGGCAGATCCTGAAACGGGAATGCCGTATGAATATCGCATTGTCGTGCCTTCGGTTGTTGTCGGAGGAGTGCGCCAGGGAGAATTTGAGCTCTGTGCCGAGTTCTCGCTTCAGTCAGAAAGTGTCCCGATCGAGAAAAATGGCTATGGTTTTCCTCCAGACAAATGGAGCGAACATGGGTCGGGCAGAAACTGTGACACGGAAACGGCAAATTTGGAACGCTATCTTGATGCTCCTCTGCCGGGTGAAAGCGCAGTTCCCGCTCCAGCCATACAGTCGAGATACTATTAATGTCTTATCCACATGCAGGGAGCCTGTGTTATACTTGTTCGACATTAATAAATAATCTCATCGTCATGAAACCAGTTGCAATTTATACGACCGAAACCTGCGGATATTGCCGGCTTGCAAAGGAATTTTTTCAGAAAAACAACATCCAGTATCAGGAATTCAACGTCGGAACGGATCTTGAAAAACGCAAAGAGATGATCGAGAAAAGCGGACAAATGGGGGTTCCGGTCATCGTGGTGGGGGATGATATGATCGTCGGATTCAACAAGCCGAAGCTCGAGGGACTCCTCAATATCCCCGCGGCGGTTGCATAGGCAGAGAAGAAAATCCGTGACGACGAATGTCACCTCCTTTCCTACGTGTGGATAAAATAACCACATACTAGTGTATATGTGCTATATTATATAATATGCGGAGATTATCCGATGAGCGACACAAGCATCTCGTTACTTTGCGAATGAGTGGCAAAAGTATTCCCGAAATCTCAAAAGAAACCGGAGTTGCAAAAACCACCGTTCTTCGCCACATAAAGGGTGTTCAAGTTCCACATAAATTTCAAACAATCCTTAGAGAAAAACAAGGGGGGTCAAAAGATCGTGCTAAAGCCCTTCGAGTAAACATAACAGCGGAAACAGAGAAATTGGTGGGAAGTATTTCCAACCGAGATTACCTTTTCCTGCTCGTTGGATTGTATTGGGGTGAAGGCACCAAGATGGATTTCTCTGTAATTAACTCAGACCCGCTTCTTATACAAACCTTCATCCATTGCTTGAAAACCCTAAATATAGCGAATGATCGGCTCGCTATTTCTCTGAGAGTGCATAGGGGAATTTCTATACCAGAAGCAAAAAGGTTCTGGGCTCGGACAACGGGTTTACCGAAACAAATAATAGAGCGAGTTGAAATTATAGATGGAAAGAAGAAGGGGAAACTTCCGCACGGCATGTGTCGAGTGCGGGTGAGGTCAGGAATACGCGATCGCCTACTCATTCAAAGTGCCATAGATTTTATTGGAAAAGAATGTAATAAAGGAATAGTATCCCAATAAGCCGCCGTAGTTCAATGGATAGAACGAGGGACTCCTAAGCCCTAGATGCAGGTTCGATTCCTGCCGGTGGCACCAAAACAGAACTCAACGGCTTTTTCAAAGCCAGAAGGTGGGACGCGCTCCGCGCGTGGCACATCATTTGTTTTGAAAATAGGTTCGAGCTTGGTACAATAAACACACCAGTGGCGGGGTCGGGACGGGTGCGATTCCACTTGGCGCGACAATTTTTGATTCACTGCTCGAGATGATACAATGAAAATATGGAGCCCAATGAACAAAGAAAGATCGACGAGCTGCTTAAGCTTGAAAAGGAAAACAACAGCATGCTGCGCCGCATGCGGCGGAGCATGGTCTGGAGTCAGATCTTCACCGCCTTTTACTGGCTCGTGATACTTGGTGCGCTCGGTTGGTCATATTATTATTTGCAACCTTATATTACGCAGTATTGGAACGCCTATCAGTCGGCAATAAAAACGCTGCATGAAATAGGGGAGCAAGGGAAAACCTTGCCGGCGAATCTTCAGGAAGTTCTTGATAAAGTTCGCTAGTGTGTTATTCTTGAAAAACTCCGATTTCTGCTCGGGTAGCTGTTTTGGCAGATAACGTTAGATGGTTACAAGGGTATTATGTATGTGAAAAAGTTCGAAGTTTCTGCTCGGGTAGCTCAGTTGGTAGAGCGTCCGCCTGAAGAGCGGTAGGTCACCAGTTCGACCCTGGTCCCGAGCACTTGTTAATGTTGAGCTACCCGAGTTTTAAGGAAGCTCAGTTAGCAAGCGAGGTCTCGCGAAGACACGAGACACCAGGCTCGCTTTTTGGTTAAGGAGCGTCCCGCCGGACGCACAATAGCACAACTCGCTTTCTCCGCTTCGCTTCGAAAACGATCTCCAATAAGCCGATCACCGAAGACGGCGAACCGGGTCGGCTTATTGGGGAATTAATTATGAGTGATCGATTTCACTTTCAATTCCTGGGTTTTTGTCGTATCAACGCGGGGGAGTCTGATGACCAAGAGACCATACTTTTCAACGGCTTCAGCGCCATCGGTATCGATCTCGAAAGGAAGCTCAATGTTTCGCGAGAATTCTCCCCAGTAAAGCTCCCGCATTCTGTACCGTTCTTCTTGAACGCCCTTAGGTGCGACACGCTTTCCTTCGATAGTGACCATATCGCGCGTGATCGTGATATGCAGATTCTCCGGAGTAACACCCGCGATCATGCTTTGTATGATAAGCTCATTGTCCTCTTCATACATATCGATCGCCAGCCCGGGCTCTTCATCGCCGTCTTCTTCTTCGTACGATGTTTCTTCCTCATCGATTTCCTCGTGTTCATTTTCAGTATCTCGAGCGTATCCATGATCTTCGCTCTCTTCTTCAGTATCATCTACACGCGGTGACCAAGGTTTCTCGCTCAGGATGTGCGCCGCCGAACTTCCTTTCATTGCCGAAGTTGTGTCTCCGATTGTCTGCGTACCGGTCAATCGCTCAAGAAATGATTGTTTTCGCTCTTTCATAACGAAATATTTTTAGGCGGAATACTGATAACAATGCCCGTGTGGGGATGCTCGACATGGCTTCGCAACGCCAAACGTTTGATCTTTTCACAGATCAGCAATATTCCAATAATAAGGATCCAGAGCACGATGAAGACCTCATACAGGAGGGTGCCTTCACTTGCAATTATAGAAAAGTTAAAGAGTGTGTGCAATGCAAAGGCGCCCAGTAACGCAACGCATACTGCGGTCAAACGGACAGTTCTCCTCTGGTAGAATGTAAGGGCAAAGGCAATGCCCACCAGCCCGCTTGCGGCGACATGGAGGAGCGTCGCGCCGATAAACCTCAGATTGCTCAGGGTGATCGCTGAGAGCGTATCGCCCTGCCCGAGCGGGTTGAAGAGGAACATGGCATTTTCAAGCGCCGCAAAGCCCAGCGCTATCGTTATAAAATAGATGACCGCATCGATCGGTTCATCAAAGTATTTCGTTCTTAATGCAACGACATAGATCCCGACAAACTTCAGCAATTCTTCAGTGACGGCCCAAAGGAAAAGGATACGGTAATCTCCGTCCGCCAGATGATAGGTGTTCCGTGCCAGATCGTAGACAGAACTTTCAAGCGGAAAGGCGAGGGCAGCCGCGATCATACCGACAAGAAAGGAGAGTATCAAAAGCCCACGCGGTTCCGGATGAAGTCTGTCTTCTTTGAGCCAGAACCAGAGCCAGAATGTCGCAGGAAGTATTCCTCCGAGGAGTGCGAGGAAAAGCGCTCCAGGCGTCATCAAAAGATCAATAGTCATATGGGGTCACGATAAGCGGCCGCTTTCTGTCGGGAAGCGATTGCCAGATCTCTTCAGTGATGAACGGCATGAAGGGGTGAAGAAGCACCAGACTCTTTTCGAGCAGCATGAAAAGCATATATTGCGCGGAAAGTTTATCAGCGGGATCTTCTCCGGTGAAGCGCGGTTTGCATTCTTCGAGGATCTTGTCGGCAAATGTGTGCCAGACATAGTGATAGATCTTTTCTCCGGCAATATAAAAACGATACGCCTCGATGTCCTCGGTGATATCTTTTGCGATAGCGGTGAGCTCATCGAGGATCGCACGGTCTTTTTCCCCAAGCGCGGGCGGCTTACTGAGGTCGGTGCCTTCGATGGCTGTCAGAACAAAGCGTGAGATATTCCAAAGCTTATTCGCAAAATATTTATACGCCTTTACCTTATCCTCGGAGATGCGGGTGTCGGTTCCCGGCGTGTTGCCGATGATGAGGGCCATACGTCCGGCATCCGCACCGAACTTTTTCGCGATGTCGATGGGATCTATACCGTTACCGAGCGATTTAGACATTTTTCTTCCATGCGCGTCGCGTACGGTGCCGTGAAGATAGACGGTGCGGAAAGGAATAGTACCGAGCGCGTATCCGGTCATGAGTATCATGCGAGCAACCCAGAAAAAGAGGATCTCATAGCCTGTTTCGAGTACCGTTGTGAGGTGGTACGTCTCCAGATCTTTCGTCTTCTCCGGCCAGCCGAGCGTGGAGAATGTCCAGAGCCCCGAAGAGAACCATGTGTCGAGCGTATCGGGATCCTGATCCCAGCCTTCGCCGTCCGGCGCCTCGACACCCGCATACACCTCATCGTTTTGGCCTGCCGTGAGCTTCGTCGAACGGTACCATACAGGAATACGGTGTCCGTACCAGATCTGCCGTGAAATGCACCAATCGCGCAGGTTATCTATCCAGTGAAAATAGGTTTTTTCAAAATGTTCAGGAATGATCGTTGTCGCACGGCTCTCGACCACCTTGCGCATGATCTCTTTCAGTGTTGTCTTTGACCCTGATGCTATCCCCGGAATAGCGGAATAGGGGAGAGTGAATTCTTTGTTGACCGCAACAAACCACTGTTTCATGATCTGCGGTTCAATAAGTCCGCCCGTTCGTTCGGCTGTGGCCACGTTGTGTGTGTAGGCTTCTTCTTTGACGACGAGACCTTTTGCGCGCATTTTTTCCACAATTAGTGCACGAGCTTCGCTAATTTTTTTCCCGGCAAATTCACCCGCTATCGAAAGTAGCCTCCCATAAGTATCAATGATCTGCTCCTTGTCGAGGTTATGCCGTTCTGCAATCTCAAAGTCGACCATACTATGCCACGGTGTGATCGTCATAACCCCTGTTCCGAACGCCATGTCGATGGCAGGGTCTTTTACCACTGTTGCAGTAATGGGGCCGTTGATCCATTCAAGTTCAAACTTTTCGCCATTTTTATATTTTGTATAGCGCTTGTCATCAGGATGCATGACAACGTACTTATCACCGAATTTCGTTTCCGGGCGGGCGGTGGCAATTTCAAACGGACCATACTTAAAAGTGTAAAATGTTGTTCCTTCTTCTTTGTAAACAATTTCATCGTCCGATATCGTTGTCTGACCCTTCGGATCCCAGTTCACGATCCGCTGTCCCCGATAGACAAGACCGTCGTCATACATTTTTTTGAACATTGTCCGTACGGCCTTTGTGCGCACCTCGTCGAGCGTGAACGCTTCCCGCGACCAGTCACAAGAGGCGCCGGTCACCTTTATCTGTTCAACGATGGTGTCGTGGCTTTCTTTTGCGAATCGTTCGATCCGGCGCAGTAATTCGTCGCGTCCGATATCGTGACGCGATCTTTTCTCTTTTTTATAGATGTCTTTCTCGACTTTTGCCTGAGTTGCTATGGCGGCATGGTCTGTTCCCGGAAGCCATAATGTCCGCTTTCCGCTCATGCGCGCAAAACGTATGAGAATGTCTTCGATGGTGATCATGAGCGCGTGGCCCATATGAAGCACCCCGGTCACATTGGGCGGCGGCATGACGATCAAATAAGGCTCAGCATCGGCTTTCGTATACCCCTTTTTAACGCAAATATCCGGATCAAAGACGCCGAGATCGAGCCACAGCTGATAGATACGCCCCTCGGTTTCTTCGGGGTTATACGGAGACAGAAATTTAGGGTCCATCGAATAAATTATAGCATGCAGGTTTGCCTATCTTTTTATGGAGAATGCGCAGGAGAAAGAGTGATAAATTTCCCTGAAGACTTTCTTTGCATGCTCGCATTACGTCGGGATATTTCTCAAGGACAACATTAAGGACATTTCATAATGTCCTTAATGTTCAGAATTTTTTCATTACCACATAATACCCATTTTTATATTTGAAATATTTTATCTTTGAGAGAATTTTTTTCACGGGTATTCATTATCACCTCATCACACTCTTTTATAATGAGCGTGCGCAAAAAAAAGATCACCATTCTTATTTTTTTAGGATATCTTTGCGGCCGTTTTTAAATTCCTTATATTTTTCTTTTGTTGCGGATTACACGCATTTCACTTGGAATTTTTAACGAAAAATTTCCCTAAACTTATGATCATAAATTCACCCATACGAAATGTGGGCTACAAACGAAAATTGCCTTTTTTTATTCTCGCATGTTTTGCTGTTTTGTCGGGATTCATCTCCGCCCACTTTCTATTCACGGTTGAAGCAACCACCAGTTTTCCCATAAACAGTTCGTTTGAAAATACCGCTTCTTTGGAAGATGATGCGATAGGAGGGGTTAATGATATTGTCCTTGAGACAGAAGGGGATAACTCTGTGGATAACTTGGGCATTAATGAGTCTTTTTGTCGGCAGGCGTGACTACCGAAGCGGTCTCTCAGCAACGATATTCTCTCTCAAGGACAAAGCCGCAAAATTTATCACAAAAAATGGAGAACCAGGAGGAGAAACAGGAACCGGCTGGCACGGAGAAACTTTTTGCAGCAGAGCCGGTAACTACCGATTCGCTTGATCTTTTTACTCTTATCAATAATTCAACGACGACGATCATCGGGAACATTCAAAGCGGCGATATGACCGGAACAGGAACGAAACTCTTGAATTTGCTTGCCACCCCCTCCGATCATTGGAGAGGCTGCCCCCTTAGACGACACGATGGGGAAGAATGTTTCCGCTTCTTTTCTCGAGTCCGACCATCCGACTGCTGTCACTTTTACCGCAAAAGTAAAAGAAGGGCTCAGTATGCTCGGTTCCGCAGTAAACCCGCGAAGACTTTCCTCTCTCGACGGGTGGGTCATCTACATTATCTTTCGGGTAGTCCTTGCCGTAGCTCTCGGACTGTTTCACAAACGTCGATGCAGCAATCTCACCGTCGAGGAAGAAGCAATCAGGGAACAAATAACCAAAACAAAGAGGTATCCACGAATATAAAACATGCCGCCAGGAAAATATGCCCCACGCCCGCGAGAGATGGATAGACAGGCGGCGTGTTTCACTCCAGCCGCCAATTTCCGTCGGCACGGATGTCCGCGATGTCCGTCGTTCCGGAGCTATAGCGGAGCGCTCCTCCGACGGCGATCATGAGCGCGTTATCGGTGGAGAGCGCATGATCAGGAATATACAAAGAAATTCCCGGAAGTTTCTCGGCAACAGCTTCCGCGAGCATTTTTCGCAGACGTTTATTTGCGGAGACGCCTCCTCCGAGTACGATGGTCTTTGCGCCGGTCACTTCTGCCGCACGCACTGTTTTTGCGATAAGCACTTCAATGCATGCTTCCTCGAATTCCCGCGCGATGTCCGCCTTTTGCGTCTCGGCGAGCAGTCCGATCTTTTTTATAAGATACAGCACCGCAGTTTTGAGTCCCGCAAAAGAGAAATCATGATCACTGGACTGAAGCATCGGACGAGGGAGAGCAAACTTGCCGGGTGTTCCTGTCTCACCTAGGCGCGATATTTCGGGGCCTCCGGGGTAAGGAAGACCAAGCATGCGTGCCACCTTGTCGAAAGCTTCACCCACCGCATCGTCCCGTGTTTCGCCGATCACTTCGTATGCACCCCAGTCATGCATAAGCACAAGCTCCGTATGTCCGCCGGAAACCAAGAGTCCGAGTAGGGGGAATGTTGCCGGCGCAAATTTATACCGGACATCTTCTCGCTCATTCCGCTTTTTTTCGCGCGAAGATGTCTCCGGAGCGATCCTCGTCAGAAGCGGTGAGAGTAGGTGACCCTCCATGTGGTTGACGGGTATAACGGGAATTTTCCATATTAATGACAGCGCTTTGGCGAAATTGAGACCAACCCAAAGCGCAGGCTCAAGTCCCGGTCCTCGGGTCACCGCTATCGCATCAAAGGGCGGACGGTCGACGTGCGGGATCTCCGTAATGAATTGTGCGAATAATTCCGGCTCATGATCGAGAATATCCCGGAAATCTTTTCTGAGCGGACTTTCGATGACATGCCGGCTTGTTTTTTTATAGAATCCCGCATCTTGTAATGTTTTGATGAACAGCGGAACGAGCGAGCGTGCATGTTCCCGTTTTGCCAGCATAGGGAATACTCCGCCGTACTCTTTGTGTACGGCGATCTGCGAAAGCGTGTTATCGGCGAGGACGCGAAAAGTGACCGATGGAAGAGTGCCGTCAGTTTCAATGATGGAGAGCGCAGTCTCGTCGCAAGATGTCTCTATGCTCAATATGAACATGATCGCCGTCGGAGGAGCGCTCCGCTATTTCGGCAGTTACCATTAGAGCATAATTGCGAATAAATAGACAATTTACCGTGAAACACGCGAATGGAAACCAACGGTTCATTCAATCATCATCTTCCTTGTGTTATAGTCTGAAAGTATTTGGCCGCTTAGACTGCAGATCGGGAATACGCATGAGAAAGAAAATCGTGTTTTCTTTCTCACCTGGAACGACGCCATCGCGTCCGGATACAGACCATGCAAAAAATGCAAACCTGTGCCATAGCTACGTTTGAACCGTAACTATTTCAGTTACGTTTTTATGCTTAAGTTTTGACTCGATGCGGCGGAGGAGGTGAGATTCGAACTCACGGTCCCCTTACGAGGACACTGCATTTCGAGTGCAGCGCACTAGACCACTATGCGACTCCTCCAAGAAAACGTTCCAAACGCTCGGAGTGTTTGAGATTACTCGTTCCAATTTCTTTGAAATATCTTACAATATTTTCTCTTTTCCGCAAATAGATCGATCGATGTGTGCCAACTCCGCCAGTTGGATTATAATCTAGTGCCAGCAATATCTCGATGATATCTTTCCTTAGAGATTCGGAGGCACTGCTGAAGAGTAGTCCAATTCCTTGATAGCGTCGACCCTTTATTACACGAAAATCTTGGTACACCGATCCGTCCGTATCGAAAAGTCCCCGCAGAAAGCTTTTTTTGTAATTTTTATTTTGTGTTATCCACAGGGGAATATGCAGATTGCCAGCCAACTTATTTCCTTTGGGCATTCCCTTTTTGTGTAAAAAATTCACAAGATTTTTTGCGGTCACTACCACGGTAAGCGCATTCTGCCCCTTCTTTTTTCTGATGCGAGCGCGAAGACCAAAAAGGAGATAGATCATTTTTTGCACAAACTCCGCATGTTCACTATCCGTTTTAGAATTAGTCGTTACACTCATCCAATATGTAGCGAGATGTCCATCGCCAATAAGGATGCCAAGGAATTCAGCGAGCAATCGTGAGTTTCTCGGGCGACGAATTTGAGTGAGCTGTTTGAATTGGGTTTTTCTTAAGTGATGAGTCCGTAGGGAATTTAATCCTCCCTTGCGCCGTCCTTCTTCTGTGCCAGGATTTCCATATAAACGAATGCGCGAATATCCACCCTCACTTGCAATATGCCTCAAGCGTGTTGCGCGAAATTCATTCATAAATTTCATGCTATATTTCGAGTAGCAATTTGTCAACCGGTCTACAGCAGGAAACTTGTTTTTTGTGCCGCATGATGTTAGTATCACAACCATCAGGCCCATCGTCTTCATGGCGTAAATGGAGGCTGAATGCCAGTTTTTAGACTGGCCCTATCGTCTAATGGTTAGGACGGCGCCCTTTCACGGCGTAAATCGGGGTTCGACTCCCCGTGGGGTCACCTAAAGCAACAAAACGGCTCGCAAGAGCCTGGAATCCGTTTCTACATTTATATTCCTGTTTTTTCAGACAGTCTAAGTTCGGAAAAGATTATTCGAGCGATCCGATCTTTTTCCAGACCATTTGCCGAACGGTAATATGTAGCACCGGTTTTCAGCAGTTCGGAAAGTTTTACGACATCCTTGATCGTCTCGCTCATTGAACCGTCAGACGCCTCCTCAGCGGCACGTAACCCCTCGAGCTCAAGACTAATACGCGCCTCTTCGGCCACGATTGCCTCCGCACTATAGGCACCCGTGCGTAGGAGCAGAAGCCTGTTTGCGGTCAGATATGCGAGGTCCTCGCGGAGTTTTTTCTCAAGACGCTCTGCGTTATCGAGGTCGTTGAGCCGCTTCGTTTCCAAGACGGCGATGCCCGTGCTCGCGCGTGTCTCTATATATTCGAGCTCCGCATCGGTAAAAGACAGCGCATCTATAAGAGTACCGATCTTTTCGCCGATGAATGCGAGGGTGAAGCTCTTGGTCGAATTCGAGCATCCCGGTGCGCATCGCGCCCCGTAGTAAATCATTCCTTTCTGCTCATAGGGGGTGTAGACACGTCCGCAAAGTACACAGCGAATCATTCCTCGCAATGGATGTTCGAGAACTTCGGCGTAGTGGGCGCTGATCTTCTTGCGTCGCAGCTGTAGCTGGACTCTGCCGAACACTTCATCAGTGACAAGAGCCTCATGGCTGATGCTTTGCAGCAGAACGCCATCATTCCCAGGCACCTTGCCCGCATAGAATGGGTTGGTCAGGATCTTATGGATCGAGTTGAAGGTAGGAATCCGCGGCACGGGGTCGATCTTGAGCCGGATATCGTCCTCTTCCTCAGCGAGGATCTCCTCATCGGTTCGCCGCCGACGCATCGGCGGCATCGTCAACCCCCGTGCAATCGCCCTTCGCGCCAAGTCGGCTAAGGTCCACTGTCCTGTTGCGGCGAGTTCAAAGAGCTCTTTAATGATCGGCGCGCGTACGGGGTCAATGGGTTTGTGCGCCATGTCGCCCGTGTTGAGATATCCGACCGGTGCGCGATGTGTGCAGATACCTCGTGCACGATTGCTGCGCATCGTTAGGGTAACCTTCTCGCGCGTGACCCGCGAGTGGTGCTCGGCAAACATACCATCGATATCCATATGCAGCTCGCCCGCGCTCGTCTTGTCGTAGTGCGCAAGCGTGAAGCGGATATCGATGCCGGCCTTCATAAGCTTGCGGAGTATTGTGTCGTCTCCTTTGTTTCTGCTCGCCCGATCCCAGCAGAGGAAAATGACACCCTTGAAATAGCCTTTGCTCAGCAACTGCACAAGTCGGTGGAACTTCGGCCGCTCCACCCGATAACGTACGGTATTGTTGTAGCCGAACGTGAGTCTGAGGTCTTCCTTGAAACCCGAATGTCTTTCCGAAATGATCCCGTCGGTCGCGAAGCTCTGGAGCGTGATCGGCGCGATCGCAAGGTGCTCGCGGTATGCAAAGCGGGCATTCTCGGACTTCTGATATTTGATCGAATTCTTCTGGTTGGCTGTGTCGTCCGTGCTCTTGCGGTTGTATATGAGAAAGTTGTTGCGGTACTTGCCGCTCTGGATCTCTTTCAGTACCTGCTTTTCATGTTCTGCACTCCTCGTCATGCTCGGTTGTCGGTTTTATGATCTCGCCATTGATAATCGTGTATCCCTCCGATAACAGACGGTCGTGTACGCTGCGGAGCGCTTCGCCCAACTCAACGAGCGATGCGATGGTGTCATCGCTAAACGTCTGTTCCTCGGGACACAAAGAGGGGCAACGAGAAGAGTCAGTGTTGCTACACAAAGACCCTCGTTGCCCCTCTTTGGGTACAAGCTTGTTCTGCTCTTTTTGATCTTCGTGTAGCTCCTTCATAGTACAAAATGTGTCGCGCCCCGCAAGTCACTCCCTGGGGATCGACCGTCAGCCCAGCGTAGTCAAAGGAGACCGGTAATCCAAAGACGCTGAAACGTGACTGGCAAGTCGCTCGCCGCTTGTTGGCCCAGCTCCGTCCAGACTTCCGATGTCAAATGTTTCGGCCTTAGGACTCGAGTCGCGACACGCGTTGCGCATGTTGTGAAGTAGGTACACCAGGGCAATCGTTATACGATTAGGGGCATATTCATAACCCCTCTCGTATGGAGGAACATCGAGGGCTCTTTTTATTTATCAGCACACAGCGGCGTCAGAGTGCGCATCTGGTCGCACTCATCGTGGTCAGCATAACTTTGCTCATTCCCACGATCGCGTTCGCAGCAAACAACGACCCATTTCGCAGTGGTCGTGAAGCAGTCAACCCCAAGCAGTCGGCTGGTGTAGGTCAATCGACCGGTGCCATGACCTACAGCTACCCCCTCGTCATTCCTCCGGGGCGAAATGGCGTACAACCCAACCTCTCCCTTAACTATTCGAGCGATGACAAACGCCCAGACAGTATTTTTGGATACGGCTGGTCGATGACGCTTCCATATATAGAACGTGTCAACAAACTGGGAACCAATAATTTATATAACCAAGATACTGCACACACCTTCTTCACCTCGTCGATTTCAGGGGAATTATTGCCGGTGGTTAATTCCACACCGATTGGCGGAAGTTTTCTGGGGATGATCCTGGGCGCTTCACCACTTGCGCTTCTTGAAACCTCCGAAGAATCAAATACCACCCAAACGCAGAGCGAGCCGACTGAACAAAGTGCCAGCCCAGCGCCTGATCCAACGATTGTGAGCGATGAGATTGCTCAGTCATTCCATACATTTGCCGACACGTTCTCGACTGCTTTTGTCTATCACCCAAACGAAGAAGGAGAGTGGAACAGTGCTCGCGAGCGAGGTACTCATGATGCAAAATTAGGCATCCCAGGATTTCCCGTGGCCGGCAAGTCTCTGTCGCTCGTAAGCGTAATACCCAACCCCCTCACCCCCGCCCTCGAAAACCTTCCGGCAACGGAACGCGCCACCCTCAAGGGCGAAGCCATCGCGCAAATAGGCAGCATCCCTAAGACGCTCCACGGTGATTATTGGATCGAGGTCACCGCCATGAACCCCATCGAGGGCGGCGTCGAATTGTTCGCCCGCGCCTGGGATACAAATGACGATCCGATCGGCTTCGGCCAAGACGGTACTGTCGAGACCGAACGGTTCCGCATCTTTAACCCTCCTATCCTGGTTGACGATCCCAATGGAACTATCGTCCGCACTTGGACCGATGAAATAACCAACGAAGTAAAGACTCGCACATTGCGAGAAGACCCCGTTCAAGCGATCACCGAAACGCTTTTACACACCATCAGTCTCGTCGGAAGAGAAGACACGCAAATAAACGCCGGAAGCGTCGGAAACACAACTGATATTTTTTATCCCAGTACCGACGGTCGTGCGTACCGCATCCCCGCATCTGAAACATTTGCCACGATTCGCGCGGGTGCGGGTCAAGGTTCTCCCACTGGAGAGACGTCTGCTGCCGCCGTGACGCTTCAAGCATCGGGAACCAGTAATCAGTACAACGTGCTCACTCGCGGATTCTTTCTGTTTGACACATCTCCAATAGGCACTGACAGCATTTCATCTTCCACGCTCTCTCTTGTGGCTTCCAATACTTCTTTCTTCGACGACTTCACCGATAGTGTGGGAGTGGTTGCCGCAACCACGGCGTCAGATAGTGACGTCGCCAACTCTGACTTTGAAGGAACAGTGGGGAATACGACAAGGTGGGCAACCGACAGAACAATTGCCAGTCTTGCCCATGACGATGCGACCTATAACAGTTGGACATTGAATGCGACGGGGATTGCCGGGATCAACAAGACAGGGATCACCAAGATCGGCCTCAAGTCCGCCCTTGACATTGATAACACCGCACCGACATGGGGAAGCGAGCTTGCATCGAATGTCATATTCTATTTTGCAGACAATGAAGGAGCAGGAACAACCGCTGACCCAAAATTAGTTGTTGTGCATTCCGCAGTTCCACAGGGCCCCACTAGCCTTCTGCTTGACGATCTGACCAATCCCTCGAATATCGCCACGAGCTCCCCGTACTTCTCGGCGATCCACGCGAACGCTTCCACCACCGCCTTAGCTACCAGCTACCAGATCCAAGTGGACACCGCCGGCACCTTCACCGCTCCCTATTGGGATTCCGGGAAGCGCACCCTCTCCTCCTCCACTCCGGCAGGCATGCGCTCACCAAACATCTACGCCACCAGCACCTTCGCACTCGATGGCACCACCTACTATTGGCGTCTCCGCTTTTACGATCAGATGGGGGGAGTGGGGGACTATTCCACCGCGACGTCGACATTCAGGATGCGTTCGGCATCGACGGTGCTCCAAGACCTGAATTACACCTACGACGCGGTCGGGAACATCATCACCATCCAGGATTATTCCGGCAACAACGCTGCTGCCTCGACCACGTACACCTATGACAATCTCTATCGCTTAACGAGGGCGAGCAGCACGGATGCCGTCCTCACCAACTGGCTCCAGACGTATGCGTATGATGACCTCGGGAACATCACAAGCAAGAGCGATGTGGGGAGTTACACCTACGCGGGTACCGGCTGGGCCAATCCGCATGCGCCGACGACGGTGAATGGGGTGACGTATGGCTATGACGCAGCGGGGAATCTCACAAGTGCGGGAGCTGCCAGCTACTTCTGGAATTATCGCAACCGACTGACGGACACCAACGTCAATTCCACCACTACCCATTATCAATACGACCACCTTGATCAACGTGTTCAACAAGACGTGAAGATCGGAGCCTCCGCGACTTCAAGCACAATTTATTGGAGTAAACTTTTTGAGACCAAGGGGGCGACCACGACTTTGTATGTGTTTCTGCCCAATGGTGAACTCTTGGCGACGGTGGAGGGGAATGGGAGTGCGACCTCGACGTACATCGCACATACCGATCATCAGGGTTCGACTAATGTGATGAGTGATAAGAATGGAAATCTTGCACAACTTGCCACGTATTATCCGTTTGGGGGGAAGAGGAATAATGAACTTTCATCAAATGGGTTCCAAGAAAAGAGAGGATTCATAGGTCAATATGAAGATGCCGTCGTCCAACTCTCGTACCTAAATGCGAGATATTACGATATCACCCGAGGCCAATTTGCAAGTGAAGACCCACTAGTACAGAAGATCGGCCTTGACCTCAAGGAAGTACAGCGGCTTCTTCTTGATCCACAGTTACAGAATTACTATTCTTATGCTCGCAATAATCCGATCAATTTAAGTGATCCGAGTGGAGAGGCAACCATCGGTCAGTTACTATCGCAGATCAGCGCGCTACTCACACAATTAAGTGCGGCTATAACGAAGCAATACTCTAGTACTGTGTCATCTGTTTCGAGCACCCTGCAAACAGTGAGTGCGGCAAGTACACAACAGGTATCGAAGGCAGTGAATACTGTTTACAACTTTCATGGTGGCGCAGGATTAACATTTGGCGGTGAGACTTCAGTTGGCGTACGGTCAGGAGGTGCTGGTGCTGGCGTCACTGCGCAACAATCCTACTCCTTTGGGGTTTTTAAGGACAAGGGATTCAAGTTCAGTATCGGCGGTTTTAAGAGTTACGGAAACGCATTTGCGGCAGGAGATACTGAAGTCACTTCTGCGGAATTGAATATGTGTCCTGTACTCACGGAACGACCAGTTATATTTGGGCTTTCATACGGTGTTGGTGTCGGTGGCTTTGTTGCGCCTAACGCTGGCAGTGTTAATGATTTGTTGGGAACATCAAATTCAGTTTCTTATAATGCTCCATTTGGTAGCTTTCAATATTCCTTGGGAGAACAGCCGACGTATGCCTTGACCTACGGGCCACACCTATCAGGCGTAACCCCAGGCGCCTCGTACACTCAACTCCCTGTATCCAATGAACATTGGTTTAGTACTAGCCCTTAAATATCAAGGGAGATAAAAACTTTATTCATTTAATTCTGAACTGAAAAACATGTTAGAAAATATTATGATTGCTTGCTTTTTCCTTGCCGGATTTGATTATCTATTTTTTGGTAAAGTGCTAATTACTTACCAGTTCACCGAAACCGAATTGAGGGTGATCTTATTAAAATTATTTCCACTACACATTATTCCCCTCAAAATAGTGGAGAAAGTTGAAAAGATTTCATACCCCAAAATGTTTGCGGGAATGGCAATTTATGTCAGCGCATTTCGTTCACGCGCATTTGGTGGCGGTGTTCTCATTAGAACAAGTACCAAGCATGGTAATGAAGTCGTTGTGACCCCCCCCCGTGTTGACGAATTCATTTCGGAAGTTAAGAGACGCGTGAGAGAAAAAACCAGAAGAGAAATATAACGCCCCCATGCTCCGCATCGCTGAAAAATTCCCACTCACCGAATCTCTTTGGAGCCGCTATCGCTCGCAACGAAACGGGGACAGCCACCATTAATTGACTGATGGTGTGGGGCAGAAATGGGGATAAGTCCGTTATTTAAATAAAATATGTGGTATTATATTCCCCATGCCCAGACAAGCCAGAGTCGCCGTGGGGGATGTGGTCTATCATGTGATTAACCGCGCCAACGGCCGCGTGCGGATATTCCACTCCGACAAAGACTACCAACATTTTGAATCACTGCTTGAGGAAGCAAAAGAACTCACTGGTATGCGTATCCTCGCGTACGTGATCATGCCGAATCACTGGCATCTCGTGCTCTATCCAAGTCAAGACACTGATCTTTCTGGGGGGAAAATGGGGACAGCCACAATTGACTGACCTCTAAAATAACGAGGTGAGGTTCCCAGAACCTGATCACGGTCGATGAATCTCCTTAAGCAAGTCGGCAAGAACATCGCAGAACTGGTACCCGGTTTCGGGCGGCTTTCCGGTCGCCGCATCCACCGGCTTTCGGAGACTAGGCGGAAGTTCGATGTGATACGACGTCCACCTAGCGTCAGAAATCGTGACCGCCTTGCTCGCTTTGAACTTCAATGTATCGTATTCACCACGAATCGCCAGCTTCTTGAGATCGTCTGCAGAAGAAGCAAACGCTCCCTCGAGCTTTCCAGCAAGTGCTTGAGAGAACTTGTCGTTCACCGCGCTACCGGAGGAGATTTCCACCACATCGGAACCCGCTTTCTTTCCGCCGTGTCCGTGGATCTCCACTAACAGTCTCGGCTTCCATTGGGCTATCTGTTCGGTGTAGTCGGTATCAGCGCGCTTGTTGACGTCGACGCGGTAGTTGCAGGCTATGACGCTGCAGCAGTCCAACCGTTCGGCAAGGTAGCGCCCGAGAAATCCGGCATTTTCGTCTGCGTCTTCATGTTCCGGACACGGCAGTTTCGGTGTGACCCTCCCCCCGAATTTCATACACCAATCTTGTAATTATTCGTTAGAATAGTTGCATATGACGGTAATGGGGACAGTCACGATTAAATAGCAAAGAGTATGGTCTAATATTTCCATTAATTCTCTTGCAATATGTTACGATAGCGGATAGCGAATGCGGTCGCACGCGAATAATTATGACACGTGTTTATGAAATCAATCGTGACTGTCCCCATTCTCCATTCTCCTCATTCTCCCGATGTTTTGCGGCGAGCGCTGCGGCGACGGTCCATGCCTGGATCTCCTGAGGAGGCTGCTCGATACGGTTCTTTACGCCACGTGATTCATCCCAGATGTCCACAATCCGTTCGTTCAATGTTGGTTCGGCATCGTCACCGCCTTGAGCAAATTCAGGAAACTTATTGAACTTACTGACGACCGCGAACATGCGCTCTTCGAGGTCGTCGGCCGCGGCAATATGCCCGTGTTTTCTTAGGCCGCATGCGATCATATATGAATCCCACAGCCACACGCTTCCATTGTGATATGCACCGGGCCGGAAACGGGGCTCATTTTTCGCAAGCGTCCGTATTCCGCTCGCAGAGAGCATAAGGGGAGACAAGAGTGTAGTGACGATCGCGGATCTTTTTTTGACGGTATCCAGGTCGTCGCCGATGAGCATGTCCGAAGAAAGCAGATGCCCCATGTTCGAGGTACGGATCGCAAGCTGACGGGGATTCCCTTGGCTGTCCCGGTCTGTTCCGAGGGCAAAAAAACTTTCTCCATTCTTCTCTTCGACCCACATTTCACTGAACACAGATGATCGCAATTTTTCCGCCCGCGATAGGAGGTCATCGGCGACCGAGGCGGCAAAACGTTCATCCCTCGGCATTTTTTCAAAGATCTTCCGATACAATTTACTTGCCGAGAGAAGCGCGTCATACGCATAACCTTGCACCTCGACGGAAGCGATACCCCGCGCATGGTTCGCTATTGCACCGTCCGCGTGGAAATAGGAGTCGTTGGAGTCTTTCCATGCTTGGTTCAAAATGCCGTTCGGATTTGCGCGGCAAAATTCGACGAATCCTTGCGGGTTCGCGTCCATGCGTTTTTTGATCCAGTTCACTGCGCCGACAAGCGCGTCAAGAATTGTCCTCCTCTCTCCGTCTTTGTTCGTGAATATCCGTCCCAATATGCACCTGTTTTCTTGAGCGATGTATTCCGTGATCAGTTTCACGAAGAGCGGCGTCGTGTCGACTGAGCCGTAATAGGGGAATTCCCAGCCGCGCTCCTCACGCAAAAATTTTCCGATCGCGGACCGATGATCGCGATATTCATGAAGGATGCGGCCAGGTTCTTCTTCGGCGTGAGACTCGTATCTCGTCCCCTGAAACTTCGCGAGCCGTATAATCGTCATCCGGGCAAGCAGAGGAAATTGCGGAAGAAGAAATGAAGAGACGACAAGCGAGTCTCTTCCAAAAAATGCCGAAAAGAGATTTAGTTCCTCGACATCCTCGTTGGCTTCGGTGGCAAGTGCCGCGAAAGGCGGGCCGTGTTTTCCTATTTCACCGGGAGTCTTTGCGTGCGTCAGACGCATCAACTCCGTGAGTGCATCCGGTCGTTTTGTTGGTGTAACGATCAAAGGTTTTTCGACTGCGATGACCCGTTCGTTCGGAAGCAGGTAGGGGATAAGATCGGCAACTGCTTTCGTCAGATCGGTTTCTTCGGTAGCTGGTGTTTCATTCATGTTGCCGTGAGTTGATTGCGTCAAATATATCTACAATTTATTACAATTAAAGGATTTTTTCAATAAAAACACCAGCGGAATCAACCGCTGGCGTGGAGAAGAACGAGATCGTAACTATGAGCGCGACCCTCCGGGGTGTGACAGCTTGCCCTGAGTGAAATGTTTTTCCGTCTTTTGGCCGTGAACTGAAAGGCGGTTGAACAGCTCATTGAGACCGACCTCTTTCCCGAGCAACTCCGGGTAAGTAAAAACGTAGTCCACGAATGCGTGATATGGAGTTGGAGGAAGCATTTTGAGAGAGAAACGTTCGGTTCCGTAAATTTCCCGTATCTGCTCCATTGCTTCGGAAAGTTCCGGGAAAAATGATCCGGCTACGCGCCTTTTTGAACCTGCATACGCGCATACCCGCAGCTCCTTTTCCTCCAGGTTTTCATTGAGCATTGCCAGGAGATCTTTGAACAGGGCATGTCTGGTCGGCTTGGGAGTGTATGCGCCGTACAAAATAGCGAGGATCATAAAGCAGCGCGGAATGAGATCGGGGTACCGTTTTTTGCCCGTGCGATGAGTGAAACATGCTCGTTATGTTTCAAAAAACCCGCGATTACGTGCCACATAGCCATGGTGAAGTCATCCCTTGAGAGCTCCATGCGGCCGATGCGCCCGTATATGTCGTCACTCCATTGGTCCAGCCTTTCCGAGCCTGCAGTCATGTCATCCGCCGTCATTTTTCCTCCAGCATTGGGCATTGAAAGAAAATACTAAAATCACACTACATTTCAATTTTTAGTATGTCAAGTTCTTTTGCAAAAAAAGAGGTCGTGAGCGCAAAAAGTACGGCATGCATTCGATAAAAAAATGCGTTATTTGAGGGGCCTATTTTAAACCGCCATTCCGCGGAAGCCACTCAATAAGTTTCTTTCGATGCAGATCGAGTGACCAGAAGTCGCCGTGCTTAAAAAGCCCCGCATGAGCTTCGCGGAATTTATTCAATAGAAGCATGGTCGCACGGGGAAATGTTGCGGGCATATTTTGATTATAGGATCTCAAAAAATCCGAGATCGATATCTGTTTTTCGTACTCCTTGATCTCGGTCTTGTTGTTTTTCATGAGCTAAATAGTACCATAAATCATGAAAAAATGCAATGCGAATGCGTATACCCGCCTTATCAGATATTCATGCGTTGGATAGTACAGGGCTCTCGACTACCGTCGCGGGTGGTTTTCGATTTACTCGAACGAAGTTCTCGTAAATAACGAAAACCCTTTCGAGCCCCGCCGAAGCACAAGCAGCTGTGCTTCTACTGCTGTGGACGGTACAGGGCTCGAACCTGTGACCCCAGCAATGTGAATGCTGTGCTCTACCAACTGAGCTAACCGTCCTTGTGGTGATCAAAATATACCTAACGGATGAATGCCATGCTCCCCGCCCGTACCGAACGGCACGTTCGGGCGGGTAACCAACTGCTTGCCCCGGTAGCAAGTCTTCTTTGCTACCGGGGAGCACATCGTCCGTTATTCCAAAAATACTAACACAAAGAAATGGTGGGCGGTAGAGAAAGGAATTTGTTGCAGCCGCGAGCTTTTTTGTGAAAAAAAATTTGACATTTCTTTAAAATTTGCGATAGTTCCGTAAGTCAATTTCTGCTCTTTCACAAAGGGGAACTATCATCACTACCAAAACACCGATGGATGGTACGATGTGGTATCTTGGACTGTATACGCCGATCACCGATCCCGCAGAGCTTGAGAAAGATTTTGGCGCCTTTTTGGTTGGCGCAGGTTTCCAGATCGTTTCGGGTCTTCTGAAGCCGTTTCAGCCTCAAGGCTACAGCTCATACAAAAAGCTTTCCGTAGATGCTTTTCTACTGAGCGAGAGTCATTCTTCCATGCATACATTTCCTGAAGAGGATCGTACATATGTCGATTTGTTGAGCTGTGTGAAAGCTCAACTTGAACGATTCCATGAACTCATCAGGCCATGGGAGGGAACAGTAGTATTTGTGGTGGAACAGCCGTCGATCATCATGCCGCCCAAAGGCATGAAAAAAGTGGGCGCTATTTCGCGTGAGCTTCGCGCCTTCCGTTCCGCTGCACTACGGGCACAAAAAATGAAAGACCGACAATGATGAACACATTTCGTTTGCGGAAGAGCAGAAAAAAGAAATTTCGGGAAAGTTTGTACACCGATATCTCGCTTGGCCTCACGTGTGAGGCCATCGTTCCGGAATTCCGGACGCCATTCGGGCAGAAACTTGCGCTCTATCGTCACGACAAGCTCGGACACATCCTTGTGCTCGACGGCAACATTCAGTGGATGGAAAAGGATGAGGCGATCTACCATGAAACGATGGCGCATTGGCCGATGCATTCGGTCGCAGAGCCCCAGCGCGTGCTTATCGTCGGCGGCGGCGATCTCGGTGTTGCACGCGAGCTCGTCAAATATCCGATGCTCGAAGAGATCGATGTTGTTGATATCGATCCATGTGTGCGCGAAGTAACGCTCATGTATGTTCCGCACATTGCAGGACACGCGGCGACCGATCCTCGTGTGAACAAATACGATGTCGACGCCGCGCGTTTCATCAAAGAGGCGGTGAGCAGCCATTACGATATCGTGGTCCTCGACACGACGGACGAAGTCAATGTCGCGACACCGCTTTTCGGAGAGAAATTTCAATCCGAAGTGTATCGTGTGCTCACAAAAGGCGGGGTCATGGTGCGCGTTGCCGGATCGGTGTTTCTCCAAGAAGATGAGGTGAAAAAAACACTTGAACTTGTGAGAAGCATTTTTAGCCGGATTTCGACCGGAATGCTTACACTCCCGACAATGATGTATCTCGGATGCTTTTTTGGGATCGTAGTCGCGGTAAAAGAGGGGATATGGAGCTCGATCCCTACGCGGAGGATCAGCGTCAGCGGACTTCTGCCGCTTTCCTGGTACGACGCGCGCTGGCACGCTTTTGTTGCGGAGCGGCCACCCTACATCCAGAAAACATTTTTCAGCTGATTGAGAGGAGCCGGTATACCGGCTCTTTTTTTGTTTTTTCAAATAGTGGAAGCCAAGCAGGATGCGTTGGTCACGAATGTTGAGTAAAAAATCCGCCGAAGCGTTCATCGATAAATTTACTCCAGTTACAGACGCTGACCGGCAACTGGCCTAAAGAATATCTGGGGAATAAAAAATAATAGATAATTAAAAACACGCTTTGGTCACGGCGTGTTTTTAATTGCACCATTTACAGAACATGATTATTTAAGTATAATCACTTCTACAAAATCAGCCAAACAGCCGGGTCGTCCTTTTTTTGGCGAAATGATGGACAGGATAGAAAAAGGAGAGGCAAGCGGCATTTTGTGCTGGAAAATAGATCGGTTGTCCCGGACGAAATGTATGTGCGTAAAGAAACGGAACTTCTGGAGAAGAAAAGAGATCTGAAGCGATTGCTTGACGGGGATGATAAGCGGGTAGATGACTGGCTCGTTCGGCTTGAAAGTACTCTCACTTTTGCGGAGAGGGCGAGAGAGGAGTTCAAAAATGGTGACATTGCCAAGAGAAGGCAAATTCTGACAGCACTTGGAACCGAGCATATCCTTAAAGACAGGGCAATTCACATTCAAACGGAAAAACCACTCCTTGTGCTTCAAGAAGTGGTTTCCGTGAACAATCAACTGATGGATTCGTTAGAACCTCCCAAGGGTGTTGAAAACAATGGGCGGATGAAACAAATCTATGCTGAAAGTTCATCAATGTGGGCGGTAGAGGAGTCGAACCTCTGACATCCACTACGTCAAAGTGGCGCTCTACCAACTGAGCTAACCGCCCATAATGTCGGATATTAGCATACCTACTCTTGTTCAACAATAATCTGCGGTTTGCCATATGCATATTCAATGATGCTTGCATTATTTCGCCAACTCTGTAACTTAAAAATAGACGCGGTTTTACATTGAAAAGGAAACCTCATGAACGCGATTCTGAGGACAATATGTTTGGTGCTTTTCGTCATATTCGGTACCGCTTCGAGCTGGGCCTCCTCTTCTGACGATGCCAAAGAGGAAGCCCGCGCATCGCGGTCGAATATTACGGTAGACTTCGAGGGCTCGGCAGAGGACAGGAAAGAATTAGCTAAGTTCTTAAATTTGGTATTCGTTCTCTGCAAAGAAATTTATCCCAAACTGACATTTAAAGACTGCATGAACAACGTCAAAGAAGGGGTCGGGAACTCTTTTGATCCGCATACCGGATTTCTTAACGCGGAAAAAACTCGGGAACTGTTAGCGGATATGCGCGGGAGATTCGGAGGAATAGGGATCGAGATTTTCAAACCGGCCACGGGAACATCGTATGTTGACATTGTTAATGTGCTTTCCGATACACCTGCAAAAAAAGCAGGACTTGCTTCCGGGGATGTCATCGTCCGAATCGGTACAGTTCCGACGACATCGCTGAAGGGGACGCAGAAAGCGGTAGAACTCATCAGGGGTGATCCGGGCACGACGGTCGAACTGACGATCGAACGCAAGGGTGTCCCTCAACCGATCGTGGTTACTCTTGTACGTGAAGAGATCAAGATCGTTCAGATCGAAGCGAAACTGCTCCGCTCAAACGGAAAAACGTATGCCTTGCTCACCACAAGGATGTTCAATGAGTATTTTGCGAAAGAAATGAAGCAAAAATACCTTGAACTCAAGTGGGAGTCCGGCGACAAACTTTCGGGACTCATCATCAGCCTGGAAAATAATCCCGGAGGCCGTCTTGACGAGGTCTACAACGCCGTCGATCTTTTTATGGATGCGGAAACTTTTTTGCTGCAACGCACGAATGAGGGTACGGTAAGATATGAACCTGGTCTTCTCCAGCGAATGAAAACTCCCGGTGATATTTCCCGCGGTCTCCCGATCCTTGTGGTGGTGAACGGCGGAAGCGCGTCCGCGTCGGAGATCTTTGCCGGCGCACTGAAGCATTTCGGCCGGGCGGTCATCGCCGGCACCGAAACGACTTTCGGGAAATGTTCAGTTCAGTCGCTCATGAGTCTTCCTGGTGAGGAAATGGCAAAGGCCACTACCGCCGAATGCCTGATCGGAGCAATGAATGATTGGGTTCCCATACAATGTGTTGGTGTCACCCCGGATATTTTGTTCGCCTATCCC
Organism: Candidatus Lloydbacteria bacterium RIFCSPLOWO2_01_FULL_50_20; assembly: GCA_001821435.1. Classification (GTDB taxonomy): domain Bacteria; phylum Patescibacteriota; class Minisyncoccia; order Phycocordibacterales; family UBA6899; genus MHLP01. Next base: position 29,161 of record MHLP01000007.1, read on the forward strand.
GGCATCAAGTCACGCAAGGGTCCTAAGGAGTGTGAGTTGAGCGGACGGCTCAGTTCCGGAGGTCCGATGAAGGACGCACCAAAACACCCTCCGATCAAAGAGGTGAAGCCGGGACTTCATCGTGCTGCGGAAGAAATGCTGGAGACATTCAAGCTCCACCGTCTGCCGAAACTCAAGGAAGAAGAAACACGTATCAAGTTGCTCGAGAAATTAGAGTAAAACATGCCACCTGTTTATCCCTGTCCTTACCTGCCTGCCGACAGGCGTCCGTGGCATTCTGGCTCACACCAGTAAGTACAGCTACCCGCTTCGGCGGGTAGTTTTTAAATACCAGGAAACCCCGCACGGAGAGGGCGTCGGACGATGAACATAGCCCGTCGCGAGTGCGGGGATGAATGGAACCTTAGACCGGTTCGCGCTTCGCGAATCCGGCAATTACGCATGCGGAGCATGTGCCAAGAGAGGAAACCCCGGACAGAGCATAGCGGAGTCCGGGGAGGAGGTCATTTATTGGAAACATCAGATGGGCGACCTGTTTTATGAACGGAAAAGCGGCGAGCTAGCGCGCGTGCACATGCATGTAGATATCTTCAAGCGCACGGACGGCATCGCCGGCAGCGATATTGTTCTGATGATAGAGACCATCGGTGCAGTCTCCGGCAGCCCAGATCCCGTGTGTTTTTGTCTGCTGACTTCTGGGGTCGGTTATGATCTGCCCGATTTTATTGAGCTCTACGATATCTTTCACATACCCCGTGGAAGGCACAAGGCCGATCTCGACGAAGATCCCCTCACAGGGAATCTCCTTGTTTTGTCCATCGGCAAGGTCTTTATAAACGATCCCGGTGACGAATTTGTCGCCCCTCACTTCGACAAGTTCCGTATTTGTTATCCCGCGCATTTTCCCATTTGCGAGCACTTTTTGCACCGTTACCGGGTCTGCCCTGTATTCCGGTCCGCGTTGAAGAAGCGTGACGCTCTTGGCATACGCCAAAAGTTGTGCCGCAGTCTCAAAACCGGCATTACCTCCGCCGCCGACGACGACCTCTTTGCCGGCGAACATCGGTCCATCGCAGGATGCGCAATAAGTGATGCCTTTGTTTTCGAATTCCGCCGCACCGGGGATCTCGAGTTTCCGCCGCGTGCTTCCCGAAGCGATAAGTACGGTTTTCGTTTCGTATGTTCCTCCGGTACCGGTAGTAACAGCGAAACCTTTCCCACGGTGCGCGATATTCGTCACTTTTTCAGACTCTTTGATGTCGACGATCTCGTCTTTGTATGCCTCAAGATGTTGGCGTAGAGTTTTGGCGAGCTCAGCTCCTGAGATCACTATCGTCCCGATCCAGTTTTGTATTCCTTCAGAAACAGTCGACTGCCCGCCCCATTCATAAGCGATAAGAAGAGTTTTCAGACGTTTTCGCGCGGCATAAACCCCAGCGGCAACACCGGCCGGACCGCCACCAATGATAACAAGGTCGTACATAATTTTATACTATATTTGCATTAAGAATATCACAGTTCCTCATAGGACTTACGCAAATGGATGAAATTCGAGTCGCAGAGGCTCCGCAACGATGAAGTTCGCCATTGGCGTATGTCCTTAGCGTAACTTCGAGCGGCGAAGGAAGGACGGAATCACCCCCAGATCGTCATCTTCTTTTTCTTTGGGATCGCCATCATCGCGGTTGCCATCAAGAGCACGCGTTTTTTCGTCCGGCATGGTATTAAAGATCGCACGTGATGTGCCGGCCTTGTCTTTGCGGACGGCGTCTACCAACTTCTCTTCCGGCTCCGCGAAAAGTGTTTCATCGCTTCTTTCGCGTCTCAATGTTTCATTTGAACGCTCGCGCATGCCGTTGCCTTTTCGTCCTTCTTCCGGAAATCCAGATGCGATCACCGTGATCTTGAGCTCGCCCTTCCGGAGTTTCGGATCGATGATCGCGCCGAAAATGACTCGTGCGTTTGCGTCGACAGATTCCGTGATGACCTTCGCAGCTTCTTGGACTTCGTTCATGGTGAGGTCTTCTCCGCCGGCGATCGCAAAAAGCACGCCGCGGGCGCCATTGATCGAAATGTCGAGGAGTGGGGAGTTGATCGCCATGTGCGCCGCTTCCACCGCGCGGTTCTCTCCCGATGCGACCCCGACGCCCATAAGCGCCGTTCCCGCATCCGCCAAGACTGCGCGAATATCGGCAAAGTCGACATTAATGAGTCCGGGAGTCGTAATAAGGTCGGAAATCCCCTCGACCGCCTGGCGCAAAACCTCATCACACTGGGCAAAGGCGGAAAGGAGCGTCGTGTCTTTTGCGCTGTTCAAGAGTTTGTCATTCGGAATGATGATGAGTGCATCTACTTCTTCTTCCAGCGCTTCAAGTCCTTTCTCCGCAAGAAGCATGCGTTGCGCGCCCTCAAAAAAGAACGGCTTCGTCACCACGGCGATCGTGAGCGCCCCAAGCTCTCTCGCGGTCTTTGCGATGATGGGCGATGCGCCGGTACCGGTGCCGCCCCCCATGCCGCTGGCGATGAAAACCATGTCGGCCCCCTTCAGCGCTTCCTGAATTTCTTCTTTCGTTTCTTCTGCAGCCCGGCGTCCCAGCTCAGGATTCATTCCCGTGCCGAGTCCTTTGGTAAGATTTTTTCCGATATGGATCTTTTTCGAGGCGAGCGAATTATGAAGGTCTTGCGCATCGGTATTGGCAACGATGAATTCAACACCAGTCACCTTTGAGCGGACCATGTGGTTGATCGCATTGCGTCCCGATCCGCCAGGACCAACAACCTTGATCCGTGCGAAGGCTTCGATCTGCGGATTCACTTTTGGCATAATAAAAAAAGTTTAGCGACACCGTCCTTAAGCGACCAAAATCTCTTCGAGCATGGCGACTTAGAGATTTGGAAGTACTCCTGTGGTGCGGTATCCGAGACCCTCACTGGAACGATCCGGCCTTTCCGGAATTCGAGTTTAGTTCTCTTCTCAAATAATAACGAGAGTATAACAAAAAAGATTTGCAAAGCAAAGTAAAAGAGAAATGTGAGGCATTCCGATTCCGCAGGGAACTTGTCGCGATAGAACGGCTTAATAGAGGGCTTGTTTAAGGCATGAGCTGTTTGACCAAATGGGCAAAAGATTCTTTGATTCGTCCGAAGATATGATCGCCGCCGACAAGCGCGCTGCGGTCGTTCGTCACCCCCCATATCGCAAGTCCGTACGCGACGAACCATGAGGTGTCTTTGATCTGTTTTTTATTTTTTGCATTTGCGTTGAAATCCAAATTAATGAACGGAACTTTCGAAGGAAGGCGCATTATGCCACGCGCAAAATCTTCGAGTGTTTCGATGCCGGATCCTCCGCCGGTCAAAATGATCCCCGCAGGCAGTAGCTCGTGTTTTCCGATCTTCTTCAGATGCGCGATGACCAGACTGAACATATCTTCGAGACGGGAGACGATGATGTCGTTCAGTTTCTTTTTTGGAAATTGCTGTCCGCCGCGTCCGAGTTTGACGAGTTCCGCTTCTTCGAGGGGGATCTTGAGGCCGAGTGCAATGTCGTTCGTGATATCGGTCGAACCGATCGGAAAGACTTCCAGTGAGATCGGGATCCCTTCTTCATAGACGACGATGGAAAGCGTTTCCGCTCCGATATTCGCGAGCACACAGCCCGCCATCTTTTGCGCTTTCGTGAGTGCGACGAATGAAGCTGCGATAGGGGAGGCGCATGCATCGACGGGTTCGACGCCGGCTTCTTCGACGGCGCGGATCATGTCATTCAAGTGCTGATCAAGGCACGAAACGATGAGGCATTTCGTTTCCAGCTTGAGTCCGCGCATGCCTTCGGGTCGCCCGTATACTTTTTTTCCGTCGATCGTATATTCGATCGGAATGGTATGCAGTATTTTTTTATTGGCGGGATTCGGGAGATTTTGTTCAGAAGTACGGAGGGCGCGATCGACATCATTCCCGCCGATCTCGGAATCAGCACGGGAGATGATCGCTGCCCCGGTCGTTCCTGCTCCCTCAAGACCAACGCCGCCCACCGAGAGATACGCCTCGCGAATATGCACTCCCGCAATTTTTTCCGCTTCGTCTACCGCCGCTCGGACGCCCTTCACCGCATCGGCGATGTTGATGATATAGCCGTGTCTTAGTCCGCGCGATTCGGCTTTCCCCATGCCGATGATGCGCGGAAGCCCTGCGCCCGGCGTGTATTCCGTGATCACCACACGAACAGTGTGCGTGCCGATATCGATCCCGGTTATGATGCGCTTGTTTGCCATAAAGGGGAACGCATGCTCCGTTCCACTCATGCAACAGATCTGCCGTTATGGCCGGGAGCTATTTTTGATGTGAAACTTCGCGAGCAATTGTTGTTCCTGTCTCTCCATTGTACCGCCATGACGGTATCCTTTCAAATGCAAAAGCGAGTGGATAAAGAGGAGTGCGGTAAAAAAACGGAAAGATTCATTCCGCGACCGGCATTCCCGTTTTGCCTGCCGGAGATTGAGCACGATCTCCCCGCTCTGTTTCTCGAGCGGAAACGAGAGGACATTAGGAACATAGGACTTTTTGCGATAGGTCCGGTTGAGTTTTTGGGAATAGGCATCCCCGGCAATGACCAGGGAGAGGACGTACTTCTTTCCGAGCACTCGCCCTTTCATGCGCAAAAAAGGAAGGACGGGCATCCTCCCCTTTGTGAGTCGTGTGATCGCGAATCCTGATGTCTTATCGGCGACGGCCATTGCTTCCGGGAACTTTTTCCACGATCTTCCCCAGTTTCTTCAGCCGTTCATAGGCCTTGCGTTTGTCTATGGAGACCAGAGCGCGGCGCTTTGTTTTGAGTTTGGACAGTTTTCGGCTGAAATACCGCTCTTCTCTGACTTTCATGAGTGCCTTTGTTCCCTGAACGCGCTTCGTAAAACGGCGGATAAGCGCCGCTCCGGATTCATTCCCCTGTTTTTTCACTTCGGCGATGATTTTCATGATGTGCGTCCAAATCTAGCACAGGGTATTCTCGATTGCAACCAAGAATATAAAAAACGGCCACTGTGGCCGTTATCATCGTCTTTTGGTCGGTTCCCGGCGACGAGCGTTTTGAGGGCATCACTTTCGCGCCGCCACACACCACGCCGCCGGGATTCCCGCGCACCCTGCATCGAATTAAGTAGCCCCTGCAGGGGAGAGCCATTTCGAGCAACTCCAGTGGCGGCTGTGACTATACGCGGCGGCGATTTCCGGAAAACACCGCCATTTGCCGCAATTGCGGAGTGCTCGGGTTTGCACGTGGCCACGCTGGTCCCGCCTACGCGGGGAGTATTGCGAGGCCAACGGCGCAACGGGCATCTTTACAATCGAAACGGTCTAGCCCGGTTCAACCGATCCTTTGAAAGTGTAGTAGATTCACAAAAATTGTCAAGCTTCATAAAATGGCTAAAATTAAGGAGAAAAACTTATACAAAAAATACATAAGGCAGTCTTGTGGACTATCATAGGACTCTCTTGTGTATTTTAGGCGGGCATACAACCGCGTGCTCTGCACGGGCCTGGAACCGCAGTTTACGCCTACGGCTTTGCGTGGCGCAAACTCAGCAACGTCTTCGTTGCTGCCACAGCTAACCTTCGAGCTCTAGAACTACGATCAAACCGCGGACTCCTGTCCGCGGTGATTGACTTTTCACTCGCATTTTCCTCTCAAGCGAAGGTTTTCCTCTTTTGAAAAACATTGCGGAGGCCAACGGGCCGAGCATAGGAATTCGCCAGCCCTTCGGCAGTGAGCTCAGGGCCGAACTGCAGGCGAATATCCGCGTTTTTCAAAAGAAAAAAACCAGAGCGCTATTTTATGTTCTTTATATAGTCCGCGAGTTTTGCCACTTTCACCGTGTCCTGCGAGCGGGTGAGCATGTTGCGGACGATGACCGTTCCGTCGAGCGCTTCTTTTTGTCCAAAAATGATCGCATAGGGGATCTCGAGTTTCTCGGCGGTTCCCAACTGCCCCGAAAGCGAGTCTCTATTCAATGAGTGCGCGACCGGAATACGCGCGCTTCTTAATACCTCGATGATCTCGAGCGACTTCAGCTTCGCTTCAAAACCCAGCTGAATAAAATAGATCTTCGGTTTTTTGACGATGCGCGGCGTGACCGCCTTGTAGTTTTGCGACATGAGCACGCGGTCCACTCCGATCGATGCGCCAACGGCGGGCACATCCTTCTTGCTTCCGAGACGTTTGGCAAGATAGTCATAGCGTCCTCCGCCAGCCAGCGCAAGCGGTGCGTTTGCCGCCGCTTCCCGCTCGTCTTTTGCGGTTCTCTTTCCCTTTTCTTCGACGGTCTCTTCAAGCTGCGTCGTATTTTCAGCGGGAGCATCCGGGATCTTGGCGTCGGGCACCTCGACGATCTCAAAAACGGTATGCGTATAATAATCGAGCCCGCGGACAAGATAGGGGTTAATGCGGTAATTCAGCTTGAGTGCGTCGAGGTATTCCAGTACTTCTTTGAAATGTGCTTTCGATGCGAGAGAAAGATGGGCGATCGATTGCGGAGCTTTTTCCTTATACGGCTGACATTCCGGATTCTTGCAATCAAGGAGGCGAAGCGGATTGGTTTTGATGCGCTCTCTGCAGTTCGCACAGAGATGGTTGATGTGTTTGCGGTAGTATTGGGTCAGTTCGCGGAGGTATGGCACGCGCGAATCTTTGTCGCCGATGGAATTCACGTCGATCACGATATTTTTGAGTCCAACGTCGGAGAGTATCATCGCCGTAAGGTAGATCACCATGGCGTCCGAGACCGATTTCGGCGAACCGATCATTTCGATGCCGAATTGTCTGAACTCGCGATAGCGCCCGCGCTGCGGATTATCATGCCTGAAGAACGATCCGTAATAATAGAGTTTGATCGGCTGCGGCTGTGACTGCATGCCGTGCTCAAGATACGCGCGCATGGCGGGGGCGGTTCCTTCCGGACGGAGCGCGAGTTTGTCGCCGCCTTTGGTCTTCAGCGTATACATTTCTTTTCCGACAAGATCGGTATCTTCGCTATTCGTCGAAAGAAAGACATCTTCGCGCTCAAGCATGGGAAGCTCTATCGGCTGAAAACCGTAATAGAGTGCGACTTCAGAGGCTTTTTCAAAAAATCCCTGATATTTGTGATGCTCATTTCCCACAATATCCCGCATGCCCTTTGGCGCTGTCGGAACATCTTTACGCGCTGCCCCCTTTTTTGCCATAGAAATTTTTTTTTGCGCCCGATTACCATTGATAATTATTCTCCGCGAGCGCTCGCTTCCGCAGGCTCTCCGGTGTCGAGATCGAATTCCGAGAGTGCGCCCGGATACAGGCCGACTTTGCTGATCGGGAACAGGCGCAACAACGCTTTGCCATCCATCATATTTTTTGGCACCGGACCCCAGACACGGGAATCCGAGCTCTGGGCGCGGTTATCGCCCATGACAAAATATTGTCCGTCCTCAAGCGTTCGGGATAAATTTTCCTGCTTGGGACTTTTCACATAAGGCTCGGAAAGCGTAAGCGGAGCGGTATGCCCGGGGCCGGTGATCGTCACTACGCCGTCGACGATCGTTAAGGTTTCTCCCGGAAGTCCTATCACGCGCTTAATGAAATATTTCGAAGTGTCGAGAGGGTAACGCAGGATCACCACGTCGCCGCGCTGATAATTGTCCTGATATTTCGCGAGTTCGTTCACGATAAGATACTCGCCGTTGTGAAAAGTGGGATACATGGAATTTCCCGAAACAACGAAAGGCTGCGCGATGAAGGTCCGGATGGGGATGATGATGAGTGCGGCGATCAGCGCATAGCGGAGGGTTTCCCAGACCACGCTCCATATACTGCCCCCACTCATTTCTCCCCCCTGCCCTGAGCCTGTCGAAGGGTTCTTTTCTGGCTGATTTTCAGTCTCCATCCCGTTAGAGGTTATTCGTGTTAATAAGGATTGTCATGCAAGTTTTCGCCATAGTGAGAATATCATACCTGCGCATCACCTTCCGTCCGGAAGTGCATGGCACTTCCTACCTCTAATGGGATCCAGTTGCGCCCATCATACGTGAAAAAATCCCTTGACGCAAGCGGTATTTTATGAGGATACGAGATGAAAATTTTTTAAAATCCGTAAGTGGACGGCGCGAGGAGAATAAAATTCACCAGTATGAGCAGTCCGACGAACGCCGCGAGCGTAAGCGCAAGCATCCTGTCGCCGGAAACCCGTGCGATGCAGTTCACGATGCGCGGCGCGATGCGAGGGAAGAGCAGAAAGAGAAAGATAAGTGAAGTGAAATAATGATAGAGGAACATCGGACGATGAATGAGAAAAAAGGGAAGATAATTCATGAGGTAGCCGAGAAGAAGAATGGATTCGTTGCGGTCGATCGGAAAACGACGGTCGCGAAAGTAATGGGCGGCGATCCAGATGAGTTCAAAGATGAGCGCAAAGAATGTCACGATCCACAGAAGGGAGTTTCCGGTGAGGATGATGAACTTGTTCCCTTCGGAATTCTTCCAGACCGCGATCACACTCCGTGCGGGCGGCCACGCAAGAGGGCCGGGCGCGCTGGTGATCCCTTTGGTGATCTCGGGGTCGCGGTTTGTCTCAAGCATGACGCGATGATGGGCGAAGAAAAATGACGCGATCGATCCCGGGCGGTGTTCCCCTGGAAACTCGAGCTCAGTGACGATGGGAACGTCGTAAGTTTTAAGTACAGGGTCCGTTTTTCCGCCCCCAGGGAAAGAAAAAAGAAAAACAGTGAATATGGCGGTATAAACAATGGCAACAATTATCCCGGAGATAAAGATCTCGCGGTACATTTTTGCAAGAAGATAAGCGATGAAGACGACGCCGACAACACCGAGCGCCGTCCATTTGATCGAAACGGCAAGTCCGAGTGCGAGCGCGGCGGTGATAACTAGCGCGTATCTTTTCCACCCGGCAGTTTTTTTTGTCGCGGCAAAAGCGGCCAGGAATCCGGAGAATACACAGACGAGAAGGATCGTGTCGGGAAGCATCGTGCGGGAATAGAAGACCAGTGCATTATCGAATACGACAAAAAGCGCGGGAATCATTGCTATGCGCGGAATGTAGCCTAGGGTTCGCGCGAGAGCGTACACGAGCGGCACGAGCAGTATGCCGAAGAGTGCTACGAAGAAACGGAGTGCGACATACGGAAAATCCTGAAAGGACTGATTGATCGCTATCGGGATCGTCGAAACCTCGAAAGGGAAAAAACTTGCGACCTCGGCAAAGAGCATGCGTGCGAGCGGAGGGTGAATATCGAAGAAAGGCGCACCCGCAATGATGTTGATGGCAAAATTCGCATGGAGCACTTCATCGAAAAGTGTCTGGTTTGGATGACTCAAAAAAGGAACACGAAGAAGTACCGCAAGCATAATGATAAAAAGAACGATACCGGTGTCCTTTACCGTGTGCGCCAGGAACCACGCACGGACCGTATTTGCGAACCGAATGACCGGCTCAAATGTACTCCGGAGGTGCATTGTTTTCTTTCCGGTAAGATTCGTGAAAAAGAAAAAATTTAAAGATCACGAATGTCACCGTTGAAAGGAGGAAGATCGTTGTCGCGATGACCAGAAGATAATATTGGAGCCCGACCGCCTCGGTGACGTATTTGACGATCACGGCTTGGAAGAGCGTGAGGATGACACTATAGGCGATGAAGCCGATCAGGCGTGAAAAATGACGCGAAGTGGTTTTGAATGTGACCAGCGTATGCAGGGTGAAATTATAGAGGAGATTGAACGTTGCGCCGATAAGATATGCCTTGAAATATCCCGGAAGTCCGAATACGAACGTCGTAAAAAACCACGTAAGAGATAGATTGATCGCGACACCCGAAACGCCAGTCATGAAAAAATGAAAATATTTATGCCGGAACAATATTGATTGCGCAAGCGCGATAAGTTTTTTCATAGATTATTTTTTTGTCCGCCATTTTCCCGTGCTATACTGGATATCATCCTGACGGAAAGGACGCTCGAACGGATTCTATGATAACAGAAAACTCTATTGGTGTCAGGGTATTATGGTGAGTCTCATGAGCAGTCGCGGACACGTGAAGAATAACTATTTATAAATGCAACAGTTGAATATTATGAACGATAATCGAGCAGGATGCAGGGTGTTTTTGCCTGCGTCCTATTTTTAGCTGAATGAAATTTACACTGGTCATCCCTGCGTTCAACGAAGTTTCGGTGATCGTCCCCACGCTCACCGGCCTTTGCGACGGTTTTCGTTTTTTTTATGATATCGATTGGACGATTCTCGTTGTCGACAACGGTTCTACTGATGGGACGAGGGAAGCCGTTCTTGACTTCGGAAATAAGAACGTCAAATTGCTCCGCGTCGAGGAGAAAGGAAAGGGGAATGCCATAAGGAGAGCATTCGCAAAAACAGACGCTGATATCTTCGGATTCACCGACGCCGATTTTCCCATCGCGCCGGTGGATATCATTTCGGCCGCTCAACTCATCATGAACAATGCAGCTGATGTGGTCGTCGGCTCACGTCTTCTTCCTCAGAGCAAAAGTATCGGGAGAGAATGGTGGCGCACATGGAGTTCGCATGTGTTCAACTTGCTGGCGCGGGCGATCGTCGGTGTGGCCGTCAGCGATACGCAGTGTCCGCTCAAGTTGATGAACGCAAAGGGGCTTACGGTCATGCTTGCGACGAGAGAGCCCACTTGGTTTTTTGATGTCGAATTTTTTGCGCTTTTGAGTGGTGTGGGACTGTCGGTCCTTGAAATTCCCGTTACATGGAACGAGCACCGCTATCCGAAAAGAAAAAGCAAACTGAAACTTGCCGACAGTTTTCGCGCCGTACGGGCGATGTTCCGCATCCGCTCAATGATCCCGGCTCAGCTTTCACTGCTCCAGTCTATAAAAAGATAATTTACTGCGTTATACTAGGGGGATGACCCCGTAGTGAGCTCTCAGTTTGATTATGTTCTCTACTTATCTTCTGCAAAGTACGAAAAATGATAAATTGTATATCGGATACACCACTGACCTCAAGACAAAGACTGCAAGAACATAATCACGGATTGAATTTTTCGACCAAACCGTACCGACCATGGAAAGTTATCTATGACGAGGCATGTTGTAACCAAGAGGACGCGAAACGAAGAGAAGTGTATCTCAAAACTACGCAGGGCAGGGGAATGATCAAGCGAAGGTTAAGTAAATATCTTTATGAAAATAGGTCGAAAAATTAATCAAACTGAAGATCTACTACGGCTAGCGAGGAGCGTGTGTAAAATTCTTATTTTACACGACGTCCGAGCGACGACGTGGAGAAGTCTTAACTTACTACGGGGATGAAATTTATTATCGTCGGTCTGGGAAATCCCGGAGGGGAATATGGCGGAACGCGCCACAATACGGGCCGCATCGTCCTTGAAGAATTTCGTGTAGCGCATGATCTCCCCGATTGGGAGATGAAAAAGCCGTACAATGCGCTGGTGTCGAAAGGCGATGTCACCGGCGGCGAAGTACTTCTCATCGAGCCGGAAACGATGATGAATAATTCCGGGAAGTCTCTCTCCTTGCTGGTGAAGAGCAAAAAACAAGCCGAACAGCTTGTCGTCATCTATGACGATCTCGATCTCCCGCTTGGTAAGTGGAAATTTTCGTTCGATCGCGGATCGGGCGGACATCGGGGAATCGAGTCGATCGCGCGTTCCATCAAGACGAAAGCGTTCGTTCGGGTTCGCGTCGGGATCTCCCCCACATCGCTCTTCGGCAAAATGAAAAAACCGAAAGGAGAAGATGCGGTGGTGAAATTCATTCTCGGAAAATTCACGAATAGTGAGCTTGTCGAACTACGGAAGATGAGCAAAGAAATTTCCCAAGCGCTTGAAACGCTCGTAAGAGATGGTCTGGACAAAGCAATGGGCGAGTTTAATTGAGCCCAAGGTCCGGCCTTAAGGCAACTTCCCAAGTCCGGACCTTGGGCGGGCAATATAAAAATGGGCTCCCGTTGAGAGCTCGTTTGTTGACCTGCGCACCCAGCTTCGTCGTGACCCCTTTTTCCAGGCATCCGTCATCGGTTTTCGGAAAAGCAAAAGAAAAAACGCACAAGATTTCTGTGCGTTGTACGATTGTATTAATAGATTTTATTCACCTGGGTCAATCGGAAAGTAAGTTCTTGTTTCGCGTCGAGGCATTCTCGATTGATCCATTTTTCGAGGGTATACCCATGAGGCGGCTTATAGAACGTCAAGAGTTTACCCGGCCCCTTGTTGATCGTGACCACATAATAGGGTTCTTGTTTTCCTGCGCGAACACTTTCGACAATACAATTGACTATCGCCACCCCGACACAGTCTTGCTTGATAAATCTGAACATTTTGCGGTATCTTTTGCCAAAAACCTTGCGGTATTCGACATTGACCTGCTCTAGAAAATGTCCTTGCTGAGAAAAAAAGAAGCATGCGGTCTCGGGATCAGCAAACAAATTATAGAATATCTCTTTACCTGGTACGAGATTCATAAGGTTATGATCGAGTCGCTGAACCTTCGCATCAGTGGGGTACCAATGTTCCGGAGCGAGATCTTTTAGTTTCTCAAGCCAGGGAAATTCCTCAATCAGCGCAGAAACGTGAAACACACTCATCATTTTCCTTTTGCGGCTTCCTGCCGCGTTAAGGGTTTAGAAAACTCTCCGATCCGATTCATCCCGAACCTTCTCAAAGAGTGGTTCCGCATCCCGCGGAATCCGCACTTAATGCAATCACAAAAGCTTTTTATGTCAAGAAAAAACCCTTGCGCTTTTTTGCTCTCTAAGATAGACAGAACAAAGAGGTACTTCCTATTCAGGAGAAGGCGTGATGACGAAAGGAAAGACGATGGACATTCTTCGAAGAGTTTCGATGGGTCCCGAGGACGAGCGTCAAGAGGTGCTTCGGAGGCACGGAGTATTCTTTCTTGATGCCGAAGAGGTCAATCGAGATGAGGCAGGTTGTTTTTATCGGGATATTTTTTTCCTGGTCGCATCAGGCTGGGCTAAGGAAAAACCGATGTGGGTGGTTCTCAATAGTCCGGGCGGCCACGCGGATCAGGGTTTTGCGATACACGACACCATACGCCTTCTTATTGCCGCGGGATACACTGTAAACACTTGTGTATTGGGTGAGGCGGCATCGGTCGCGATGATGATTCTCATGGCCGGCACGCGGCGTTATGCATCCCCGAATACGCAATTCCTTCTCCACCAGGTGAGCGAAGAGTACATCTTCCTTCGGGTGGAGACCACCGAAGCGGAAGAACGTTCCAACGAGATGAAGCGGATCAACCACGTGTACTTGAGCGCGATCGCCGAGCGTAGTGGTATGGCGCTCTCTGACCTTACCACGCAGGTGAGGAAAAAAGATTTTTGGCTTGGCGCTGAAGAGGCACTAAAGTACGGCCAACACGGCCTGATTGACGAGATCTGCACGACCTTCCCGTTCATGGATGCTTTGCAAAAGAGCTGATGCATCAACAAATAAAAACTCCACCTCGAAGGGTGGTTTTTTTATTCCTTTTTGTCTGCTATGTCTTTTTTTTCGCTCAGTTTTTTGAGCATCGTCGGGACATGAAAAAGTGTTCCGCAATTATCGCAGTAACACGTTTGCGGTACTTTCCACACTGGTTCCCCTCCGATCATCGGCGAGACATTCCGTGTTTTCGTTTTGAGTATGACACTGCCGATCAGGCAGTGGCTGCAGCATTCGAGTTTTTGGGTTTCAACTCCAAGCGACATTCCGACTCCTATATATTGAACAAAATCCAGAACTTACTCTATCACAAGCGCACACAACACACATCACTCGCGTATGCCGGAAATGACAACGTGGTTTTTGTCTCCTTGTGCGAACTACACTTTCTTTTCGACGTTGAATGACAATGTCATTCTCTGCTCCTTCGGCTCAAAGAGCGTGATGGTGAAGGGGTAAGTCTTGCCGAGCTCAAGGGCGGAACGCAGCTTCTCTTCGGTGCCGAATTCAGAAATATGTACGAGTCCCGCAACGCCCTCCTCGATCGACGCAAGCGCGCCGTATTTGTTGAACTTGATGACGACGCCGCGAACCGTATCGCCCTTCTTATATTTCTTTTCCGCGCCTTTCCACGGGTTCTCTTTCAAGACCTTCACGGAGAGCGAAACTTTGTTCTCTTTGATCTCGATGATCTGCGCTTTCACCTTGTCGCCCACCTTAAAGAGCTTGCGCGGATCATCGACGAGCCCCCAGTCCATTTCGGAGATGTGGATCAATCCTTCGAGTCCTTCTTCGATCTTCATGAATGCGCCGAAGTCCACCACGCCGGTGATCTCGCCGTCAACGATCGCTCCCAACTGGTATTTCGCGACGATCTCTTCCTTCTCTTTCTGATTGTGCTCTTTCTCGGAGAAGATCAGTTTTCCTTCTTTGGGAACTGCGGTGATCATCACGACGGAAAGTTTCTCGCCGATCAGTTTCTTGAGTTCATCGAGGATCTTGTCTTTGTCGCCGTCGGAAACGCGTGGATAATGATCGCCGGAAAGCTGCGAAGCCGGCAAGAATCCGGAAATGCCCTGCCAGTCAAGAATAAGTCCGCCCTTGTTCGCGTCTTTGACGGGAAGTTCGACGATGGTTTTCTTTTTGACCAGATCTTCCGCATCGGCCCAGATGAGCGACTGACGCGCTTCTTTAAGCGACAGTTCGATGTACCCGTCTTCATTTTCCGCGTCGACGACCTTTGCGGTCACCTTGTCACCCACGTTCATGTGCCGGATCAGATCGCGCGCATTCTGATATTCGCGTCCGAAGATAAGTCCGATACCGAAAGGCGCCATGTCTATATACACGGCTTTTTTGTCTACTTTGATGACTGCGCCCTCGACGAGCTCTCCGGGTTCGGGAACTTTCCCGATCTCAGCCATGTATTTCGCCATCACGTGATCAGGGGAGGGAATGTGCTCTCCGCCGACAATGATGATCTCTTCCTCGGTTGTTTTTGTTGTCATAATGAAAATCGAAAATATGCCGCATGCGTTTCTTTTCCCCACTTATTGAGGAAATAAAAAACTGCCGCAGGGCAGACTTTCATGTTGTCTGACCTCTAGGGGCCGTATGTCACCGCGACGAGTGCTACCATTTTTCTAAGAGAAATACCTCTAAGAAAAGTTAGTCGTACGGACACAAACGGGTTAGCCCTAATGGCATGGATAATATTCAATTGTCCTGAAAAGATTAACAGAAAGCGTCTTTCGGCGCAAGGCGACGCATAATTACGTAGGTCGAATACAATACATAGGTCGGACTTATGCGCTGCGCATAAGTCCGACCTATGTATTTTTTAAATGACTGATGCATCTCATTTCCTGAAAAAAGAGAAGCCCCCGCGCTGTGCACGGGGGGTGTTTCGATTGGCCAGTGAGGCGGTTTCCACGATGAAGCACTGTGGGGGTTGCCGCCTTGTTAAAGGCCTGGCCGCCGGCGAGCAGCAGCTAGTCGTTCAATAAGATTTGTGCGACCGCGATGGTTTTCACCGATAGGCCTCCTCTCCTAGTTTGTTGTGGGAAAACAAATGTACAAAGAATCACGAATTTGACCACAATCAGCTCAGCCATTTCCGTGCTTCTTTAGCTTACACGAAGCAGAATTTCTGTCAAGCATGTGCGGTACATAGGTCGGACTTATGCACGGCGCATAAGTCCGACCTATGTACCGCTACCTATGTATTTTGGTATTTTGCCACGCAAATAAAAACGGCCTCCGACGAGGCCGTTGGGCTATGGACGCTGGTGTTGTTCGAGGGACGCAAAGCCGGATTTTGTACGCAGGCTAGCAACTACGTGCGCACTGGTCGGTGGTCCCAACGGAAGAACATTCTCTCGTCGATCGCCTGGTCGGCGGACTGCCGACCTTCTTGTTGGTCCTATCGCGTTACCAATTGAATGGAGTCCGCAGGACTTTGCGTTTGTACGCAGTGGACCGTTTGATATACGGTCTGGGCCGCCCCGAGCGGCCGTTCAGTCGACAAATGGCGTCATTGTGCGCTTATCTCCTTTGCCCGGCAGTGGGCGAGTGCGGCGACGGGTCGGTCGGTTCATTAAGGAGACCCGTGCCTGACAGCTCCGAATTGGAGCGAAACGGTGACACTCCTGGCGAGGCAAGCGCGGCGGGATCGATTCCTCCTCCGCGCGGCGCTATCCCGCATGTCGATGAGTTGCCACCACCTTAGAGGCGCCCTCGGGCGCGATTATTGGTTTCAGATCGCACTACGGCCAGTGCATTGCGTCTCCTGTTCCTGGCGAAAGGCGGCTCACTGGTCCAGCGATGGACCCTGTGGCCAGAGAGCTCCGACGTCTCGGAGCGAAACGGTGCGGCTCGGCCGGGCAAGCGCGGCGTGGATGAAACTATTCGCCAGCACGCCGGGCACTCTACTCGATGAAGCCGCTCCAACATTCGCGGCTCGGTTTACGCTGACGCGGCGGAATTGAACCTACTCTGATCCCCGCGCGCAACCGTGCATCGATGAGCCGCACCACCGTCATTATCAGGTTGTTGGTGGTTTGAGGCCTTTTCTACGTAAACGGCATCGTTCCTCCTGGCGTATAGGTCCTTATCTATGCGTACAAGTAAGTAAAAGAGCGCGAAAGATTAAAATTCACAATAGCATGTCATTAATATACTGTCAATATGCTTTTCATATCTCCAAAATAGCCCAAAAAACATAGTGATTTCAAGCCTTTTCCCGCTTTCTATTTTTGAGAAGACTTGCTATACTCTACACATGATCATCACGTACCATGGGGGGTATTTTATTAAGGTCGCGCAAGGGGACACGGTCATTGCGGCCAATCCTTTTGGCAAAAATTCATCCAGGAAACCTATTCGTTTTGGCACGCGTATCGCACTCGTTTCGATGGATCATCCCGATATGAACGGCGTCGAGAATCTTTCGCACGGCGACAAGACTCCTTTCGTGATCTCCGGTCCGGGCGAGTACGAGATCGGCGGGATCGCGATATCCGGATTTCCTTCTCCGAAGCCGGTCGGACCAAAAGGACTCTTGAATACCATCTACACCATCGAACTTGAAAACATCCATCTGTGTATTCTCGGCGCGATGCCCACTGCCGAACTTTCAGCGGAAGTTGTCGAGGGTATCGGGGAAGTTGATGTGCTTTTTGTTCCTGTGTTGGGCGGCGATGTGCTCTCACCCGCGGAAGCGGAAAAAGTGGCGGTTCTCCTTGATGCAAAACTCGTCATTCCGATCGCGTGGGATGAAGGCGGTGACCCGCCTGCGTCCGACTTCGGACGGGCAGGAAAACAGCTGAAACTTTTTTTGAAAGAGGCCGGTGCGGAAGGAACGGCGGCCATCGAAAAATTGGTCCTCAAGAAAAAAGATCTTGAGGGTAAAGAAGGAGAGGTCATCGTCCTTGAGCCTCTTTCCCGCGCATAAACGGTTATGAACATCCTCGATCATCTCGACAAATTACGCGCGAAACCTGTTCATGTGCGACAGCGCATCGCACTCTTCTCGACGTTCATCCTTTCTTTTTTGGTCGCCAGCGTGTGGTGGGCGACATGGAATACCGAGAGTCAGCCGGAAACCCTGTCTTCGAGCAGCGCATCCTCGATCATTTCGCCATGGGGTGTCGTCACTGACATGATTTCGGATGCGAAAAAAGATACGATGGCTGCTGTTGGGCAGTTGACGGGTCAGTTGCAGCGGGCGGCGGAAGATAACATAGAATATGACCCGACGCTTGAGGGGGAGAGCGGAGCGGAAACAAGTGAAGATTCGAGAAACGAAGCGTTTGCCCCCTACGACCTCGACGCCTCTTCGTCGGAAGTCTCCGGTGAAAGCACGCCGAGCGATGCCTCCTCAGGGGGTAACAGCGGTGAGATGATCCGGACGCGGCCAGGAACGTATCAGACGGCTGTTCCGTCAGAATTAGTTCCCAAGACCGATGTGGTAGAGTAGATTTTTCAGCGATCATGGCGAAAAACAAAGAACACAAAAAAGAAGAAGCAGCCGTCCCTGTCCCGCGTCCGACCGGCGTCATTCCGGCTAACATCGTGACGGAAATGCGCGAGAGCTACCTCGACTATGCCATGTCGGTCATCGTTGCGCGCGCGCTTCCCGATGTGCGGGACGGATTGAAACCGGTCCACCGCCGTATTCTCTATGCGATGCAGGAGGCGGGGCTCACTGCTTCCGCCCGGTTCAAAAAATCCGCGACGATCGTCGGTGACGTGCTTGGAAAATATCATCCGCACGGGGATTCATCTGTTTATGACGCGATGGTCAAAATGGCTCAGGTTTTTTCAATGCGTTATCCGCTCGTCATCGGACAGGGAAACTTCGGTTCGATCGACGGGGATTCCGCTGCCGCTTATCGCTACACCGAAGCGAAAATGTCGCGCATCGCGGGCGAAGTGCTACAGGATCTCGAAAAAAATACGGTTGAGTGGGTGCCCAACTACGACGGCTCGCGCAAAGAGCCGACTGTTCTTCCCTCGGTTGTTCCCAATCTGCTCCTGAACGGCACGCTCGGTATCGCAGTCGGCATGGCGACGAATATTCCTCCGCATAATTTGCGCGAGGTCGTCGACGCGCTCATGCACCTGATCGAGGATCCCAATGTGACAAGCGAAGACTTGCTCCAGTTTGTACAGGGACCGGACTTTCCGACGGGCGGCATCGCTTACAATAAGAGCGATATCCGTCATGCGTATGCTTCGGGGCGCGGCGGCGTCATCTGCCGCGGCGAAGCGGAGATCGTCGAGCCGAAAGCCGGGCATTCTGAGATCATCATCACGAGCATTCCGTACCGCGTGAACAAGGCCGACCTCTTGACCAAGATCGCGGAGCTCGTGCGCGAGAAAAAGATCGAAGGCATCAAAGACTTGCGCGATGAATCAGCAAAAGGCGATATCCGCATCGCGGTCTATCTCGGTTCGGGAGTTCCTCCGCAAAAGGTGCTTAATTATCTCTATCGACACACCGAGCTTGAGAGCGCGTATCACTACAACATGGTCGCGTTGGTCGACGGCGTTCCGCAGACGCTTTCGCTCAAGTCGCTCCTCGAGGAATTCATCAAACACCGCAAAACGGTCGTGAAGCGCCGTACCGAGTTCGAATTGAACAAAGCCAAAGACCGCGAGCATATTCTGATCGGCCTCAAAAAAGCGCTCGATCATATCGATGCGATCATCAAAACTATCAAGGCGTCAAAAGATACGGCCGAGGCGCAGGTGAACCTGATGAAACAGTTCAAGTTCTCCGATCGGCAAGCGGCTGCAATTTTGGAAATGAAACTCTCGCGCTTGGCAGGTCTTGAGCGCAAGAAAGTCGAGGATGAACTGAAAGTCGTACAGGCGCTCATCACAGAACTCGAGAGCGTACTTGGGAGCGTCAAAAAGATGATCGCCGTCATCAAGCAGGAATTACTCGCGGTCCGAGAGAAGTACGGCGATGATCGTCGCACCAAGATCGTGAAGGGCGGCGTACAGACCATCTCTGTCGAAGATACGATCCCCGAGCGGGAAACTATCCTTGTTTTTACCGCGGGCGGCTATATCAAGCGCACCGATCCGTCGGAGTACCGTGTCCAGCGCAGGGGCGGAGTCGGCGTTGTCGATCTCGATACGAAAGAAGAAGATTTCGTGACCATTTTTCTTTCCTGTTCGACGCACGAGGATATTCTCTTCTTCACTGACAAAGGCAAAGCGTATCAGATCAAAGCATACGAACTGCCGGAGGGGAGACGTGCGACCAAGGGCAAGTCCATCCAAAATTATCTCGCGCTCGGCTCCGATGAACACGTGACCTCCATGCTTGCGATGCCGCGCGAGGTGAAAGAGGTCGCCAAGCTTTCGCTCCTCATGGTGACGGAGAAAGGCGTCGTGAAGAAAACTGCCGCAGATGCGTTCAAAGATGTGCGACGCTCGGGCTTGCTCGCAATTAAACTCCATCCGAAAGACAAACTGCTCGCCGCACGCTTCGTTGAAGACAAAGACGACGTATCGCTGGTGACCTCGAAAGGCCAGTCGATCCGTTTCAAACAAAGCGACGTTCGCGAAATGGGACGCAACGCGGGGGGCGTGCGCGGCATGAAACTGCGCGCCGACGATCACATCGTGACGGCAGATGTTGTTCGCCATGTCTATAGCAAACCGCTCTTGATCGTCATCAGCGAACAGGGTTACGGCAAAATGACGGATATGTCGGAATACAAGACGCAGGGGCGCGGCGGCTCAGGCATCAAGACTGCGAATGTCACACCCAAGACCGGAAAAGTCGTTGCGGGCATGGTGCTCCCGGACCGCGAGGGGGAAATTGTCGCTATTTCAAAACAGAGTCAGGTTATTCGTGTTTCTTTGAAAGAGATCGCGCTTTCGGGGCGTTCGACACAGGGTTCTCGAATTATGAGGCTTCGTCCAGGTGATAGTATAGCATCGTTAACAGCTCTGTAACTCTTCTCCTGTTGCTTGCCTCAATATGAATGAACATGAGAGATTTATGATGAAAGCGATAGAAGCTGCGCATGAGTCAGGGCACAGGAGCGATTATCCTATCGGGACAGTCATCGTTAAAGATGGAGAGATAATTTCGAGTGGATACGAAACACTCAAATCGGCAAACGATCCTGTGAATGGCCACGCAGAAATTGACGCTATTCGCAAAGCAACCCGGGAAATTTTGAAACAACCTTATCTTGAAGGTTGCACCCTTTACTCCACACACGAGCCTTGCCCGATGTGCGCCACGGCCGCTTTTTGGTCAAAAATAAAAACTATTGTTTTTTCGGTTTCTCGGGAGGATATGATCGAACAAATGCCGAAAAGGGCATCCGGCAAGTTTTCGTGGAGACAGGTGGACATCTCATGCAAGGATGTTCTCGATCATGGCAGCGGGCATATGGTTGAACTTATTCCGAGCGTACTTCGCGAAGAAGGAATAAAACTTTTTGATTATACCGCTTAGTTAAAAACGGTTTTAGGGTTTAGGGGACAGGTTTAGGGGACAGTCCCTCGAATAAGTAATTTATTGTGTTATAGTATTTTCATGCCACGGCAACCACGCATCGCATTGGGGGGATATGTCTACCACGTGCTTAATCGTGCCAACGGCAGGGCGCGTATATTTCACACACCGGAAGCGTATAGGGAGTTTGAGCAGTTACTTTGTGAGGCGAATGAGCAATTTCACATGCGCATCCTTGCTTATACCCTTATGCCCAACCACTGGCATCTACTCCTTTATCCGCGAGAAGACACGGATATGCCCGACTTTGTGCGCTGGCTCTCTACGACGCACGCGGCAAAATTCCGCAACAAAACCAAGACAGTCGGCGAAGGCCATCTCTACCAAGGGAGATACAAATCTTTTGTCATGGACACTGATACACATCTCCTCACTGTTTTGAAATACATTGAACGCAATCCAGTGCGGGCAAAACTTGTTGTACATCCTGAGGATTGGGAATGGGGAAGTGCATACCGCAGAATATGCGGGACAAAAAAGGCACAAGCGTTACTTGCGGTCTCGCCAACGCCACTCCCGCATCATTATCGTGCGTGGATCAACGGTGCGGAAAAATCTGAAGAACTCGATGAACTTCGCAAATCCGTCAATAAGGGTATCCCGTTTGGGGCGGAAGAATTTCTCTACCGTTTTGATCGAGGCAAGAAAAAATAATAACATGTTTGTAAACTTTTTGGAGGGACTGTCCCCCAATTCCTGTCCCCCAATTCCAATTCTAATTCCCAGGTCAATACGGGTTTTATGCTCGAAGTCATCAAAGAAAGCAAATTTAAGGCGACATTGCTTTCCGTGCGGTCTCAGGTTAATGAATTCGTGAGTGCGCTTGCAAGCTACGGCCTTGGACTTGCTATCGGCTATTTTTCATACCGGACGGGATTCGTTCTTTTGGCGGTAGGTTATCTTCTCTTGGCATTTCCTATTTACTTTTTTATCCTTCGCGGTGGGCGATCTCCGGGCAGGCGATAAGATTTGCGCTTGTGCAAATAAAAAAACGGCGGATGAGCGTCCCGTCGTTTTGTTTTGCGTATTATTCTTTCTTTTCGTCTTTTTCCCACACCACGAGTGTGAGACAGAATGCTCCGATCGTCAGCATTGTTGCCCCCAGTCCGTTCAGTATGCCGTGTGAACGGAACAGATAGGCGAGTCCGATGATGCCCGCCCAGATCGCAACAGTGGCGACGGCTTTCCCGATCTCTTTCATTGTTGTCTTTCTCTGTCGGTTCTAACCGTTAGATCTTTACTTCGAGCTTTTTCATGAGTTCGGTAACGGCGCTTTGTATCGCCATCACCGGGTCGGTGCGCAGGAACACGCGGGGTTTTCTGGTCGTGTCGCTGGCGAAACGTGCGGATACTCGGTGAAAACCGCCTTCCTCGGACGACAGGGTGAGTGTAATGACGATGCCGCATTTTACCGCACTCTCGATCGCCGCGTTGATGGCGAACTGTTTCGTACCTTCCATGATGCTCTCCAAATGATTATGAACGGGCCTTTCTCTTACTTTTGTCTACCATAGTCCCGCAGCCTGTAAAGGGTGCTGTAGTGAAGAGGGCATTACGAGACAACTGGGGATTCTGCGGTTCTCGCTTTAGAGCTCATGGTGCTATACTGAAAGCATGTTTTCCGTTCCCGAAAAAAACGTCGAGGAGCTGCACCTTGCTCCCAATCAGACCGTTGCCGATTTCGGCACCGGAAGCGGCGCGTATGCTATCGCGGCGGCAAAAGCGATGCGTGGCACGGGAAAAGTCTATGCCGTCGATGTCCAGAAAGGCATTCTCACGCGGCTCGAAAATACCTGCAAAGAATATGGTCTGGGGAACATCTCCTTTATCTGGGGCGACCTGGAAAAGCCGGAGGGGACGCGGTTGCGCAATGATTCTTGCGATGCGGTGATCCTCTCGAATGTCCTCTCGCAGGCCTCTGATAAAAAGGCGGTCATAGACGAAGTCAGGCGTGTCCTGCATCCGGGCGGAATATTGCTGCTCATAGACTGGACTGCATCATTCAATAATATGGGCCCCGTGAAGGAGCAGGTATTTCCGGAAGCGGAAAGTCGGAAACTCACCGAAGGATCCGGATTTCTTTTCGACCGCTCGATCAACGCGGGGAATTACCATTATGGGCTCGTCATGAGAAAAGTGATCTCCGCGGCTGCAAAAAAAGAAGAACACATTCACGCATAAGCATATCCATATGAAATTTCAAACCATACTCCTTGCGATCTTCGGTGTCGTAGCGGTTGTCGCAGTCGTTATATTTTCGGTCGTTCCGGTAAAAAATAGTTCAAAGAACCAGGGAACGGTCGGTGCGGTGGGCGGCGTGACGATCTGGGGAACTTTCCCGTCGACGAGAGAGCTGCTCAAGGTCTTCGAGATATTCAATGCCGGATATAAAGACAGTTTTGCGGTGAATTATGAATTTCACGATCCCGCCGTTTTTGACAATGACATTGTCGAGGCGCTTGCCTCGGGGCGCGGTCCCGATATTCTTCTTCTTCCCGACGATCTCGTGCTTCGCCATTCCGACAAGATCGAGCTTATTTCGTATCAATCCGTACCGCAGGTCGTCTTTCAGTCGAATTTCATTCAGGCGGCGGAGATCTACATGCGCGACAAAGGGCTGATCGCGCTTCCGTTCGCGATCGATCCGATGGTCATGTATTGGAATCGCGATCTGTTCAACAACGCCTCACTTACCGAACCGCCGCGTTACTGGGACGAGCTCTTGACGATGACGCCGAAATTGACGAAACGCGATCCGCAGACTTCCGATATCGTACAGAGCGCTGTCTCGTTCGGAGAATACGAGAATGTGCTTTTTGCAAAGGATATTCTTGCCATGCTTTTCCTTCAGGTGGGGAACCCGCTGGTAGCCGTTCAGGATGGAAAACCCTACTCGAAGATCGTTACATCGAACGGGAAGGAAAATGTTCCTGCGCAGAATATCGTCTCTGCGTTCCGCTTCTACATGGACTTTTCGAACCCCCAAAAGCCGAATTATACCTGGGGACGCGCGCGCCAAAACTCGCGCGACGAATTCATCAACGGGAATCTCGCGATCTATTTCGATTATGCGAGCGCATACAAGCCTATCCAGGAGAAAAATCCGCATCTGAATTTCGCCGTTGCGCAGGTACCGCTTCCGCGCGGCACTAACGCGGAGATCACCTTCACCAAAGTGTACGGGCTCTCGGTGCTTAAATCTTCGCGGAACAAACAGACGGCTTTTGTTGCCGTACAGCACCTGCTCACAGATCCGTTGCCGGAAAGAAGTTTTGCGTCCGCTTTCGATCTTCCCCCCGTTATCCGGTCTTATCTGGCTCAGCCACCGACAGACTCAGCGCTTGCGGTATTCTATGATGCGGCGATCCGCGGCAGAACGTGGCTCGATCCGAAGCCTGAAGTGAGCAACAAGGCGTTCCGGAGAATGGTCGAGTCGGTTGCCTCCGGGCGGAATGACGTGAGCATTGCGATCGCCATACTTCACGGGGATATGGTTGCCGCACTCGCCCCATATCAATAATCTTTTGCCATGAAAAAAAATTTACATTTCATTCTCCCGATGATCTTCATGCTTATGGTGTTCTCACTTCCTCTTGTTGTATCTGCGCAAGGACAATGGAGAGGCATTGTCGTGTGTGGTAATACGAGCGGCGGAAATCAAGGCCTTGATAGTCAGCCGTGTACTTTTAATGACATCATCAATCAGGTAAAAGTAGTGATCGACTTCGCGCTTTTCAAGATCGCCGCCCCGCTTGCCGCCGTCATGTTCGCCTACGCGGGATTTCTCTATGTGACCAACCGCGGAAATGAATCGCAGATCAAGCAGGCACACGAGATCTTCTGGAACGTCTTCATCGGTCTGGTCATCGCGCTTGCCGCATGGCTCACCATGAATTTCATCCTTACTTTTTTCCTCGGTCAAGACTCGGCGTTCAATTTCTTAAGATGACCTTTTGCTCATACACTATCTTTCGCAGTAGTATTTGCTCTATGTCCAAACAAAGTTTTTTTTCAAATGTTTCAGCGTTCATCCTCTTGTTTAGCGGTTGGGCCGTTGTTGCTCATGCGCAGACGTCAATGTACCAAAATCCGATTACCTACGGCGGTATTCGGACGATACCCGATCTTCTTATTGCCATCGTCGATCTGGTCTTTTTGATCGCCGTTCCCATTATCGTTATCTTTATCATCTATTCAGGATTTCTTTTTGTGACTTCAGGAGACAATGAAGCCAATATCAAGAAAGCGAAGACGGTGTTCATGTGGACGGTTGTCGGGGCGCTCGTATTGCTCGGCGCCAAGGCGATCTCCGCGGCGATACAGAGTACTATTTTAAGTCTTGGCGCGACATGATCATTAATACAATAAAAAAATATCGCGTACTTCCATTTGTCGCCTCGACCGTGGTTTTGCTTTTTCCCGCAATTGTTTTTGCACAGCTCCCGCAGCCGACGGTGACGCTTTCCAATCCCGCTCCCGGTGCGGGATCAACACTTCAGGATTTCGTTTATCTGCTTATTGAGATCATCCAGTGGGTGGCGCTTCCCATCTTGGCTCTCTGTATCATCCATGCTGGATTTATCCTTGTTTCCGCCGGCGGCAATGAAGAAAAGATCACCAAGGGGAAGCTCTGGGTCATCTGGACCTTGGTCGGAGCGGCGATCATTCTCGGTTCTCGCGTCGTTGCCAATATCATTTTTGGTACGGCAAGCGTATTTTAACCATATATGATCTCACGATATAAAAAATTTCGGCAAATACTCCTCACGATCGCGGCTCTTTTCATGCCCGTTATCGCGTTTGCACAGGCGCCGACAAATTTCAGGGAGTTTGCCTCGCTTGTTGTCAGAATGCTCCAGAGCGTTATTGCCGTTCTTTTCGTGTCGCTTGCCGTCGGCCTCGTGTTTGGCGTGGTGTTGTTCTTGGCGAATGCCGATAACGAAAAAAAGCGCATGGAGATCAAGGGATATCTGCTTTGGGGTGTTATCGGTATCATCGTGGTTATGGGTATCTGGGGTATTCTTGAGACACTCAGTGTCAGTGTCTTCGGTCCCGGTGCTGTCGGCATTCCGCAGTTGAGGCCTCCCGCATTATGAAATACAGACATCTTACCTTGATCCAGTCGGGCGCCCTGTTTTTCGCTTTCCCGTTTATCGGCTCTGCGCAGGTGAATGACGTTTTTGGGCTTGCGACGCTGGCCTATAACATCCTCGTACGGCTCGGTTCGCTCTTCTGGATATTAGCAGTGATGCTTTTTGTGTGGGGGATCGTCAAATTCATCGGCAATGCCGGCGACTCGGCTGCGCATGCAGAGGGAAAGAAATTCATTGTCTGGGGACTCATTGCTTTTGTGGTGCTGACGTCACTTTGGGGCATTGTGAACTTGGTTCTCTCAGACACATTCAACATCACCCCGGGAGGACAGGTGCAATATGTCGATAAAACCGGCAATATCGTCAATTAGCCGATTTTTTGCTGGTCACAGTCTTACTATTGGTGATTAGAAAAATGGCCTTAAATAAGGATTTTTTTGTGTTCATGCCAATTAGTTTACATGGCGGCCTAGTTGAGATCAACAAAAAGTCCGTTTTTGAGTAATCCACAGAGCCTTGCGAATAATCATTGCCCCAATTCAACAAGTGGGCTATTATAAATTTATTGTTTTATAGGAGGTTGTTTGCAATTTTATTAACTTATTTTTCATTTAAATATGAAGAAAATTATTACTGGTGCTCTGTTTCTCGGCCCGATGACGGCTTTCGCGCAGGGAACACCTCTCCTGAATACGGTAAATCAGATCAGTCAGATCGTGGGTCTTTTGATCCCACTCCTTCTGGCGGTTGCGGTTCTTCTCTTTTTCTGGGGATTGGTCAAGTTCATTGCCAATGCTTCTGACGAGGCGGCAAAAGAGTCAGGCAAAACCCTGATGATCTGGGGTATGATCGCCATCTTCGTCATGGTCGCTTTCTGGGGGATCATCGGTTATGTTCAGCAGTCGCTTGGTGTCACGGGTAGCGTTACGACCACCGCACCGCCTGTCGTGAATGTTGTCCCTGCATCCTAATTTATCTGAACATGTTTACTCCTTTTGGAAACACGCTGAGTATCATCAGTTACTATGTCAGCTTATTGGTTCCGCTCCTTCTGGCGGTTGCGATTGTACTCTTTTTCTGGGGACTGGTCAAGTTTATCGCCAATGCTTCTGACGAGGCGGCAAGGGAATCCGGCAAAAATCTGATGATCTGGGGTATGATCGCCATCTTCGTCATGGTCGCCTTCTGGAGTATCATCGGCTACGTTCAGTCATCGCTTGGCGTCAGCGGGAATATCAATACCGGTTCTGCTCCGACAGTGAGCATTGTGCCGATGACGTAATTACCGTTATTGCCGATATACAAAAATCCGTCCGTTAGGGGCGGATTTTTGCTTGTCCGAATAGAGAACCGTTGTCATTCTTTAATTCTTTTAAGAGGAGTTTTCCCCCTATGTTTTTTGTTCGGCAATACTTTCTTGCTATACTGCATACATAATGAATATATTACTTCCGAACATCGCGCATGCGCAGACTAGGCCGCCCGACTCCGTTCTTGTTTTGGTGGGAAAAATCTCCACAGAGATATTGAATCCGATCATCGCCATTATGTTTTCGCTTGCGCTGGCGTATTTTATCTATGGCGTTGCGGCCTACCTCTGGAATCCCGAAAATGAAGAAGCGCGGACAACGGGAAAAAGAGGAATGCTCTGGGGTGTGATCGGCATGTTTATCATGGTTTCGGTCTTCGGCATTATGCAGTTTCTTATCAGATCCATCGGTGCCGATCCTAATCTGATGAAGTATGTCTAACGGAATACTCGGAGTCATTGATATTGTCATCGCCCTCATATCTGCGATCATACCTGTCTTAGTCGGTTTTGCGGTTGTGGTTTTTTTCTGGGGAGTGGTCAAGTTTATCGCTCATTCCGGCGATGAAAAGGCTCTTCAGGAAGGGAAACAGCTGATGATCTGGGGAATGATCGGCATCTTCGTTATTGTTGCGCTCTGGTCTGTGGTCGGCTATATACAGATGTCACTTGGCCTCAATCTTGTAACTCCTTCGCGAACGGCACCGTCCGCACCGACGGTCATTCCCGCGATCTGAGGCCCCACTCACCC
Organism: Candidatus Lloydbacteria bacterium RIFCSPLOWO2_01_FULL_50_20; assembly: GCA_001821435.1. GTDB lineage: Bacteria > Patescibacteriota > Minisyncoccia > Phycocordibacterales > UBA6899 > MHLP01. The sequence continues at coordinate 57,351 of MHLP01000007.1, forward strand.
TCGTTTTTCCGATAAAAAAACCCTGTAGTAGGCCGCTTCCGAGCGGACTTACTACAGGGTTTTGCACTTTTGTTCGAGGGTGAACCCTCGATGGTGCTAATGTACAATTTGAGTCATCTTTTCCGAAAGAATCGCAGCATTATCTTCGGGATCGGCGGCGAACTCCATATCCCAAAGTTATCACGATTGGGGAGGCTGTTCGGGCCGTAGAGATACGCAGTGAATGCCGTACCCCACGTGTCGACCTCCAGATAATAGTAACCGGAGATCTTTCCGCCGCGGTCTTTCCAATCACCCACGCAGGTCTTTGACGCCCGCTTGTGGGAGACATATCCGCATGACCCCGGGGTACTTTTGAGTTCGATGTCGAGATCGGCGAATGCTTCCCCAAAACCGAGCGTCAAGTTTGCCGCATCAGTCACTTCTCGTCTTGGCTTTGGCAGGATATGGATCCTTTTTCCGTTCCACGCTCCTTGCGGAACGACGTACTGCGGATTCGCCGCAACATACTCCACCCACCAATTTTCTCCGAGATCCTTCGACGTCAAATTTGGTTCCCTCGGTACTCCCGGTGGGATGAGCGGATCCTTTGGTCCGCCCAATGTTTGTCCGGAGAGTGGCAGTTTCTTTCCGGTCAATTCTTCCCATGCTCCTTCGGGAGCCATGAACACATAGTAGGCACCGACAAGTAGGGTAGACAGGAACGCAAGCCGGAACAGCAGCATGGTTGTTGTCGTAAGACCAGGATATGCCGCTTTCTCTTTTCCGCCGTTCCTTATTTTGGATGCCATCCTCGCCCTTGCGACGAAAAGATAGAGCACCCATAATACTGCCGAGATCCACACCAGGTTCGGCGTGGTGATCAGTTTTGGACTGTACCACCACATCGCCCCAAGCATTGTCACCAACAATATCCATGTAACGGGATACGTCAGTGAATCAAGGAAAACATCTCCGAGGGTGTGGTTGGGCACCGTCTTGGTGATCGTACCTTGTGTCAGTGCTGCCGGACCCGACGACGGTGTTACAGATGTTACTGTCGGCCTTTTCCTGCGTGGAAGCTTCCTGAGAAGAATGACGCCTGCGATGAACATGATGAGCAACAGTGTCACCGCAAAGCTCCACAGAATGATTTTTGCAAGACTGCCGACGGTGTTTCCGGAAAAGAAGTAGGACAACAAGAGCAGTGAGATCATCAAAAGACCGAACACGATCCCTGCCCTATAACGTTTCATTCTTATTCCCTTTTCCTTTCGGAAGATACGCAGGGCGGACATGGTGACGCCTGCAAGATACTTCATTGTCCCCGCAAGCGCCTTCTGGAACTTCACCAAACGTTGTTTAACGTTGAGTTTTCGGAGCATTCTTTTTGATCTCCTCAAGGATCTGCGCATTAATGGGGTCGACCTGCTGATCTCCCCCAACTTGCATGATGACTGTACCCGCCTCTTTTGCGACGTTGACTTGCGTTTGCTGGTCGATAAGTTTGAGGCCTAATGCACCTTGTGCACGTGCCTCTTTTGCCAATTCGCGCATATAACCCGCTTCAGCAGTGGCATCAGCGGCTCGGAGAGTTTTTCTCTTATCGGCTTCGGCACCAGCTTCGATTCTTACCACTTCGGCCTTACGGTCAGCAGTGTACTTCAACGTCCGCGACTTATCGGCTTCCGGGTCGGACATCTCCATTGTTTCGATGAGTACGCGAGAAACTCGAACACCGAAAAGTTTTTCGGTACCCGGGCCTTCGTCGATCTGGGTACTCACTTTGGCGAGGTCAACATTGAGCAGTTCGCGAAGTTCTGAGCCCTCCTCTACATCTTTCCCCAGTTCTCCAAGGAGTGTATCGAAGTCTCTCGCTCTCACGAAATTTCTTCCGCGGACTTGTATCGCAGCGATGGACTGCTGAAGCCACTTAATATCACCAAATGCGGATTTCCAGGGATTGATGATCTGGAAAGTCACTTTTCCGCGAAGAGTTGCCTTGACGTTTTCCTGTCTACCTGTGTCCGTATCGGTGATAGTGATGGAGTATGTCTGTTCGGAAAGCAGGAAATAGTCAGAGTTATCGGTGACGCCGATAACCTTGAGGTGACCGTCACTGCTCATCAACTCCTTGGTCCGTGCAAATTCGTATATGTAGATGTGTTCATTGAACGGATTGAAGAATCGATACCCCGAATGACGATAGATGTAAGCGTCAATGCTTCCCATTTCCTCTTGAGGCGGCGCTTCGTTTTGTTGGAGTGGAACAATTTCATATTTATCTGGAGCTGTTGCACCCCCGCGCTGCTTGAATTGCTCACTATTGAGCAAACCAGACACTACTTTCCCGCCCCTCATTTTGAATTTGAATTTGTTCGGTCCGACCTTGGTCGTGGCTGCGAACTTGGCGGGATCATTCGGGTCATTTTCAAAGAATCTTGCAAGAATGGGAAGCCAGATCGAGACGGTAGCATGTGCGACCAAAACGATCGCCAGCAACATTCCCATCAGCATTCCGAGTGCGATAAGCATAATGCGCTCCTTCTGTGATTTGCCGCATATTACAACGAATTTCTGAAAAAACTGTAACAAAAAACACAGGAAAAGTCAAGGTTTCCCAAGTGTGAGTTTGTTTGGTGGGCAGGAGAGGACTCGAACCTCCATGGGTTACCCCGTTGCGTCCTAAGCGCAGTGCGTCTACCAATTTCGCCACCTGCCCTTTTATTACTACGCTATGAATGGTATCCAAGTTTTTCGTCTTGCGCAAAGAAAAACACCGCAGCGGAGTTCCGTGCGGCGTCGGGTGTGCTAAAGTTCGAGCTCGTACTCCCAGTGCTCAATGGGGTTGCTCAAGCCGGACAAGCGAAAACATTGTGGAGTTTTGACGTCTGCGAAAGCCCTCAGAAAGACACCCTGTGCTGTTTCGGAATCTTCCTTGACTGAGTTCGCCATTGATTCGCTGCGGTAGGGTCGTCCTCCGATTATCACTTTTCTCCAACGGCCCTTTTCATATACCTCTGCCATGGGGAAATAATAGTTGAAACGACCGATCAACTCGCTGACCCTTACTTGAACCACCTCGAAATCAGCGTAGTAATTCACGCCGAGTTTTTCGGCGATCTTCTGCAGTGTGTCTTCTGCTTCTGCTACAGGCACTGTCTCGGCAGTATTTCGCAGGCTTTTTCTTGCTGAGGCCATACTTGCTCCTTGGTTGGATTCTCTGAAACAAAACTACGAAATTTTTAGTTTGGTGTCAAGTATACGTATATCGTATATAGACTCAACAAAGCAGTAGTGCAATTTCTACTTTACTATCGATTGTCCCTTTGCAGATGCGTATTTAATGACCCCAACAATAAGCGAAATGACTCCAAATGATTGAAAAAACCCAAACAGAAAAGTGGTTGTTATCATTGTGATTGATCTCGTGTCATAAGAAGCAGTGGGCATATTAGAACCGCCTACAAGTGAGTAAACAATAGATTGAACAACGATCGGAATTAAAGATAAATGCAACGCCGCGCCACATTATACGTTTTGCGAGTTTTGTGTGCCGAGTAGCAATGTCCGAAGCCTGAGTGGCCCCGATACTATTATTATCACTGTATATTAAACCAGTTGCGGTCAAAGCTCCTCCGACAGGAACAGTAAACATCATTAAAAATAAATAAAATAACCCCAAGCCTGCACCTGCACCTGCTGCAGCATCGTTATTAAACAGAGATGCAGTTAAGCCAAATAATATCGGAAGAACAGCAAATATCAGACCAACTATCCAAACCCAAATTTTTCTATTCATAAATTATACAACAAAGAACTTATGTTAATTTCTAGACATCGTTATTATAACGTTTTGTGATTGTGCCCCCGGGAGGATTCGAACCTCCGACCGTCTCGTTAAGAGCGAGCTGCTCTACCAACTGAGCTACGAAGGCATTGTTAAGCTAACGACCTGCCAAAACAGCTACGAAGGCAGGCACATTAATTGTGTTTGTATTCTAGCAAATAAAGCTTGAAATGCAATCAAATTTTAGACCGTTCCGTCGTATGTCGACGTCTTTTCGGTTTCCCACGGAAAGATCACCCAACATTTCTTCTCGCGAACAAAAAAGTGCGGCGCATGTTTTGCCGCTTTATTGTAGAAAATGCTGGCGACGTGATGATGTTCTCCGATCGATGCGAGCAGACGCTCGATGGTGTTACCTTCATCGATGATGTCGTCAAGAATGAGCGTATCCCTCGTGATATCGTCGCGATTTAAGACAAGCGGAATGTCGAGAAGATGTGAAAGTTTTACGCCTGCGACTAGGCCGCCACGGGGAATGCCATAGATGTTTTTGACATGCCGACTTTTTGCCCATGCGGCGATCTTTTTACAGTCCTTTTCAAATTCTTCCCACGTATATTTTTCCTTTTTCATGTTCATGATCTATTAAGCGATCTTGAGCAAGGACTCTAGTACCACGGGAAGTTCCGTTATGCCGTCGTTGCCACCCTTGAAGTGTCCCATGCGTTCTTTTAAGACGATCTCTGAACCGAGTTTGTCACGAAAATCGTCCTGATTATCGAGGGGCACGTAAGGATCGTTGTCGGAGAATATCGCGATACTTTTGGGAAGATGCGCTCTTACGCTATTGAGGTCGAGCGGCGTGTCGAGCCAATGCTGCTCAGTTTCTCGTACGTCCGGTTCATTCTCAAGTCCGGTAAGGTGTTTGAAAAATCCGGCGACAAATACAGCACCGCCAACCTTCGCCGCCTCAGGAAGCGTTGCAAGATATCGTGCAATAGCCTGGCATCCCATGCTATGCCCGACGAGATATGTTTGTTCATCGGGAGTTCCGATCACTTCTTGAAGTTTCGGTATCCATTTTTCTATGCGCGGGTTATCGGCGTCGGGAAGCGCTGGAATGTGTACCTCAAAACCTCTTGCCTCAAGTGCTTGTGTAAGCCAAGGGAACCATCCCTCCTTGGGGCTTCCTTCCCATCCGTGGGCAATAATTACTCTTTTTTTCATATGGAAGAATTTTGTTTGTTAAGTTCCCCGTGGAAGTTCTTATTCATAGTGCAGTATTCTTGAATTAGTCCGAACCGCTTTCGCCGCCTGCGGCGGCGAGGAAGTCCCCCCGCGAAAAATCCGAAAGGCGGCGGAGCCGCACCGCTGACAATTTCAAGTTTTTCTTTGGCGGCATTCAATTCAGAATTCGCAAAGCGAATACAAATAGATTATATGAAAAATAATGAGATAAATCAACAAAATGAAAAGCCACTTTTTCAAGGGAAAGTGGCAAACCTAACGGAACATGTTGTCGATTGTGAACGCGAGCCAGAGAGAGCCGACGAGCCAACCAAGTGTCAAGAGCTTCTTGACGACTGTCGGCAGAGGAATACTCACTTTGCTGAATCTCTCCACGATGACGACAACCGCGTTCATCATGAAAAAGATTGTGGAGCCGTACTCGAAGTTTCTCTTGCCGAAGTATACGAGCCAGATAAATCCGTCATGCCACAGACCCGTGACAAGAAAGATTACCAGTATCGTCGGCAAGACAGCGATCCGAGTTCCCGTCTTGCGGCGAATCCACCGCAGAAGCAGGAAGTACATGTAGTGAATCGCCGGATTCCACTTGCTCCAGAAATCAGCGACTGTGTTGGCCTCCCAGAATCTTCCGGGAAACCACATCGTGTTGGGTTTACCCGAAAGTCTACTCATCATCTTTTCTCCTTTAAGGTACAGTTCTCTACGGCACTATTAGCCAGAGATTGTCAGTTTCTTGCGATTCTGGAAATATTACCAATATAGCATATATGAGCTTGAAAGTCAAGCTCAATAGAAAAAGCCCCTATTCTAGGCTTTTTCTAGGTTTCAGTATTGGATTAAAAAATTTTCTTCCCCCAAAATGCGAAACCGCCAATTCGTTTCTTCCCCCAAAATTGAATACAAATTAGTCGCCGAGCGAAGCGAGGCGAACCTTTCAAACTTGCAATTTCCTACGTGGTGCCCGGGGTCGGAATCGAACCGACACGTCCTTTCGGACAATTGATTTTAAGTCAATCCTGTCTACCAGTTTCAGCACCCGGGCTTGAATTGTCACTAGCCCCTCTTTTTATTTCTACCACGATGTGTGGGTTGCAGGCTATGGCAATTTGGGCAAAGTATTCTTAAGTTAGTAATCCTATTATCATAACGGTCGCCGTTGATGTGGTCGAGCTCAAGTGGGAGCCGTCCATCAGGGGAAATTGTCGCCCAACTGCACTGCTCACATTTTGGCTCCTTTCTTCCTTCAGCGAACAGCCTCTTTTTTAGTTTATAACTTTGGAAGTTGTTATTTTTCGTAAGTATTTGCGTAAGGGAGTAAACCGGTTCGCGGGGGATCTTCCTGCCCTTGTTTGCTCCTACACTTAAAAAGTGATCAGTATTTATGTGACACTCCTTGATATGTCTCTTTATTTGTTCATAATTTCCCCCTGCTTCCACAAGCCCAAGTCGATGTAAAACCTGACGCCTATTGGTTGAAAGATGTACGGCATCACGCAAACTCGCCTCATCCCATTTTTTGTGCCGTGACATATTGGTGGGATATCACATACTCAGTCATAGATGTCTCTACCATTGCACTTTTGAAACTTTTCTTATACCAAAAAACGTGTTATATTCTTTCTGTTTCAATGGCGTGGTGGCGAAGTGGCAACGCAGCAGTCTGCAAAACTGTTATGCGCGGGTTCGATTCCCGCCCACGCCTCAGTATTGTTGCTTTTATTATTCCGTTTCCAGCAGCTCCTCGATGCGCTGGCGATTTTGTTCACCGAGGTCCGGCAAGAAGGTGACCTGCGGAAGCACACGCATCCGTGAATGCTTCTTCAAATATTCCTTGAATTCAGGTCGAAGACGATTGGCAAACAGAACGGCGGTATGCTCGCTGTTCTTTGGAAGTACGGAGAGAAGGATATTCGCGCGCTTAAGATCCGGAGAAAGGATTACATTTGTCACCGTAATCAGCGAAGTACGATTCGAATGACGGTTCAGGAATTCTCCGGCAAGATCTTTCAAATGGAAAAGTAGTTTTTCCTCTTTATGTATCGTCATATCATTGCCTGCTTACCACGGTATACGGAATGAGGACGTCTCTTTCAGCAATGGTGATCTTCGACTCGACCTGCAGTCCGCATTCGTTGCCTTCGTCGACTTCCGGGACCTTGATCTTTTGCGCCTGAAGTTCAATTATCCTTCCTTCACCGACCTCCGTATCTCGGCGCATGATCTTGAATTTTGCTCCGCTCGCGATCTTTCCTCTTGTGACGCGTCCGCCGATCACCTGCCGTTCTTTTTGCTGGCTGAAAAATCGTATCACGCGCAACTGGCCTAATTCTTCGACGACCTCGATATGGGGCGCGCGATGGAGCATTTCTTCCGCAAGCCACTCGGTAAGTTTGTAGATAATATCAAAATCGTAGATCGCTATATTGTTCCGTGAAGCAAGATCTGCGGCGAGCGCGTCGGTCTTCGTATGGAAACCGATGACGAGCGGATCCGTCGCACCGAGCGCCACCTTGATATCCGACTCCGATATTGCGCCGACCCCGCACTGAATGAGCTTTATGTGTACGCGCTCGTGGGTAAGTTTTTTGAGTTCGTGTTCGACCGCTTCGAGCGTTCCCGCGACATCTGTTTTAAGAATAATAGGTATGATGACCGTGCCTTCGGGAAGCGTTTCCTCTTTCGGTTTGATCGGATGAGTTTTCGCTTTTACCAGCGCCTGTTCGGCATCTTTTTTCTTCGCGTAGGAGGTAACGATCGCTCCGACTTCAGGCATTTTGCTCCAGCCGGTAAGAAGGATGGGGGATGAAAACGTCGCCGTTTCGATAGCGTTGCCCGTAAAATTTTGCATCATCCGCCCGGGAACAAGTGCGTCTTCGGCAACTGCGAACATACTGCGTGTCAGCGCCCCATCGGTCAGTACCACTGTCGCGGTGATGCCCCTTTTCGGGTCCATGTGCGATTCAATGACGACGCCTTCTCCGGGCTTTTTCGGATCACCGGTAAGCTCGGCAAGTTCCGCAACGAGAAGCATCATGTCGAGCAGTTCGCTCACTCCCGTTCCTTCTTTTGCGGAGATCGCGACGGAGGGTATATCGCCGCCGTAGCCCTCGACGTAGATCCCCGCTTCGGCGAGGGTTTGTTTGGTGCGGTCGATGTTCGCGTTCGGTTTATCGATCTTATTGATCGCAACGATATAGGGGATCTCCGTTTCCATGATCGACTTATATGCTTCGATCGTTTGCGCCTTAACCCCATCTTCGGCGGAAACGACCAATACGGCGATATCGGCCACTCGCGCTCCGCGGGCGCGCATCCCCTGGAATGCCTGATGCCCGGGCGTGTCGAGGAAGGTGATCCGCTTTTGTTCACCATTCGCACTCTTATGCGCGACCTCATACGCGGAGATGTGCTGCGTTATGCCGCCCGCTTCGCCTTCGACAACGTTTGTTTTTCTGATGTAATCCAAAAGCTTCGACTTGCCATGGTCGATGTGACCCATTATTACGATGATCGGCGGTCGTTCGATTTGCATAAATTTACAGGTGCGCATCGTCCAATTTTGTCGCCCTACGGTCTTGGTATCTGCGCGGGTCGCGGGCAGTACAATTTGTACAGCCCCCACGACACTGCTCGATACCGCAACCGCATGTCATCCAAAATTGAACGATACGCCATTGAGTTTGAGGGGGTTTTGTGATCTTTTGGTGCAAAGTCAAAAGTACGGCTATACTACCACGTAAAATTTGTTGTGTCCATGAAGCAGTAATAAAAAAGCGACTTCGCGTTTGTGGGACCGCGAGGTCATGAATGAAAACCAAATTCAATTCTACAAGGCCTTCTGTCTATCCACCTGTCTCCATGCCGCCCCTTCCATACCGTATCGCACCCTCGGGTCCGGCGGAGAATTGAATTTGGCCGATTTCGGCTTCCGATGTCCTTCGCACGAGCGGCACTTTGTATCCGCCGACCTCTTTGATCTCGAGCAGATAGGGATCACCTTTTGCCATCGAATCGACAATGGTAATGTCTATCTTGAGAATCTCGGTCGGAATTTTCACCAACTGGATCTTTTTACCGCGTGTTACGACGAGTAGATTGTCCACGCCGTGAACCACGGCGGAAAGAATAAGATACTTCCCGCTAGCGGGTTGTTCCGGAACAAATATGCGCATGATGCCTCCTTGTGGGTTTATACTGCTGTGGATAATTTACACGTAATCAGAAAAATGTGAGTTAAAGGAAAATCCATCAGGCTGAATTCGTGATACCGTGGCTCTATTAAGAGCCACTTTTGATAAAAACTAAAATGAGCTTTAAAAAACG
>MHLP01000008.1:0-9910 GCA_001821435.1 Candidatus Lloydbacteria bacterium RIFCSPLOWO2_01_FULL_50_20
CGACAAGCGCAACCGCCTTCGGTGATTTTGATGTACGGGTCATGTACCTATTATCTCATGAGTTGGGGGTGTTTTCTACAGAGCAGGACGATCTCAGTTCTATCAATGGCATCGAACATCTCGGCTTCTCGCCAAAGAAACTGCTCGTCGCAATTTCACCGGCCTACGAATGGGAAGAATTCCTCCCTTTCCTCGAGGAGTACTTCATGCATCGTCTTGTGACGACCGACACGCCCCATGTCATGAAGGGGTGCCTCAAAAGGTGCAAGGCAAGACTTATTATGCCCCACAGAATTGCGGTCGAGCGTTGCCCCAATCGTGATTATCTGAACTATTCATTTAGGTCACAGATTTTTAATGAGGTTTTTGGGGTGATGAACGATGGTGGCGGACTGCAAGTAGAGAAAGATGCACTCGAGCCCTGCGCACTTTACGATGCACTCCGCACGGTCACGAAAATGGTCGGCGTTGAAGGGGTCACGGTGACCCCATATCACGTGAGTATCTGTCTCACAGGCGGCATCAGTCGTGATGCAATGATACAGAAGATACTTGCACCGATAAAAGAAGCCGTCTACGGGGAAATGGAATGCGAAGTAAAGATCTTTGATCCGCCGCTCGAGCAAGATCCCGCCATGGAATGGCCGTTCTACGACCTTCGTGAGCAGGAGGCTTGAGACGATCGAAAAAACAAAAGGCACGCTTTCGGGCGTGCTTTTTTTGTGAACATAAAAAAACCGCATAAGTTCATGCGGTTTGGATCGATTGCAGGCGAAACAGTGTTTCTTCGAGGGAATTGAGGAGCTCTCCAAGTACGAGCGGACCTTTCGATTTCAGTTGTTCAGGAGAAATTTCAATGCCACTGGTGGCAAATACGAAATTCCAGAGCAATTTTTCGATGTCGGGAGTTCCAATGTCACATCCGGTCATTTCGTAGCGTTGAGACCATGTGCCGTTTTTATGCAGATAAAGATGGCGCGGAACAACATCGATATGTTCGTTATCCATGAGACGATCCCGAATGTGCAGAATGAGCTCGTTGCAACGCGCAGCATCATACAACGAAAGCATTGTTCGATCTCCGTAACTAATCTTCCTGTTGGAGTGTACCGCCTGCTCATGTTAAGTGTCAACGAAAGGCGCATGATCGTTGTCGAACGCCGTTACCTCGAGGACTCTCTCCGGTTTTGGTTTCGGACGTAGCATTTATTATTCACCAGATCGGTGATATTTTCGTGAACTCAAGATATCGTTCGGCTCATGGTACGTTTTACGAGCGTGACATAGAAATAAATATAGAAAACAACTAACGAACTGTATATGCTCGAGACCAATCCGCGCGGCGCCTCATCGTACAGAACAAAAAAATTATCAAGAATGGCGTCACCGAACATCATGCCCGAAATGATCGCAATAAGCGCCCCGATGAAGACATCACGGAAAAGTTTAGGAAACCAACCCCGCCAAAAAATAAGGTAAATGACGATACCCATGACTGCATGGATCAATGTGAATATCGGAAAATACTGGAAAAGAATATATTCGACACCGAGGAACAATAAGCCGTGCAACAATAAGAATACCAAGACAAACCGGGGAGACGGACGATCGATCGAGGAGAGTGAGTAGAGATATGATGGCATAATGCACTTTCATTCACCCGCTCCAAGCTGCAACTGGTGCCACAAGAGCAGTACAACAACAATGTTCACAAGCAGAAGCAACGACGCAATGATCGGCGCGATATAAAGAAGGGTAAGTGTTGTTGTGCCTGGCAGAAGACCGGCCATGACGGCAATGAACGAAATTCCCGCGATGATCTGGAGTACCGCGCCGGTCTTAATCACGATCGGGCGGGAGGCGAGAAAGGTGGAAGCCGCCGCGAGAAGGAGAATGAACATACCGATAACCCCAAGGTTCCATTCGGTGAGTATCTGCCACCCCGTCGTGCCGCTTTCCGGAAGCCATGGAAAGAAAAAGAGGGCAAGTACGAGCACATTGATGCCAAGTGCCGTAAGGCGAAGCGCCCGGACATAAGTCGCTTTGTAATTTGCGTAAAAGGTCCGCAGGACGAAGAATGATATCAAAAACCACGGGATCCAGAAAAAGAGCGTCTTTGCACCGTCATAACCGGATGAGGCGACAACGTTTTCTAGTGTGACCAAGAGCGCCACATTCGGCTGGCCGTTTTCCTGGGGTTCCAGAGTTGCGGTCTCGCCGGTAAGCGCGTGCGTCACTAAAATTTCGCCCTCCCGAATCCCAGCAATGGCATAACCGGAACTATAAGCAACCCAGAAACGAGTCTTTTTTGAAGTGACTGATCCAGAGGGAGTCTCCACCGTCAGGGAAGATGCTGTGTTCTCCCCCCTGAGTATTTCCACGGTACCTTTCTTGAGTTTGATAAAGAAGTCGGAAGTGCTGGCACTACCGGAAAGCTCAAATTCAGCATCCACACCCGCAAACATTTTTGTATTATCTGGGAAGACCACTACCTTTTGCGTCTCTGGCGTTGTGGTTGTCGGCTTGTTTAACGGATAAAATGAAGCATCGCCGACCAGTACAACATTAAATGTCTCGCCGCTCATTCCACGAACAACAGGCATGTTCGTCATCGGCATTTCTTTTTCCATCCGCTCGACAAGAGTTTTGTACGGTTCGGAAGAAAAATCTATGGGAGGAAACCATTTTTCGATTAATTGTGCAGCTTCCGCATTGCCGGAATCGACAAAAACAAAACCACTTTCGTCGGGTGGAGAATATTCTCCCAGATCACGGACAAATTGTTCCACTTCTTCTTTTGTTGGCCTGGGAAGCTGTGCTGGCGCAACAGACTGGGATGGTGCTGGCTGCACAGGAGGTACGGCAGGAGCGGAAGCTGGCACAGATTTTGTAGGCGCATTCACCGGTGCCTCTATCGAGTCTAGAGAAGAGCTGGTGAAGCTCCCGACCGGAAAAGCGTCGCTTCGCTGAGCAGTACCTCCGCACATCCCTATCGCCGCGACCATTGTTTCGGTAACATGCCCTGCCTCCCCACTCGCTTTTTCCGAGAGCGTTCCATAATACAAAGTAGAATTGAGCGGCCCCTCGCCATGCACTCCCAGTGTTGCGTAACATCTGCCCAGCCGAATGATATACGTGATGGAAACATTCTGTCGGTGTCCTATTTCCTTACCTGTGTTATCCCAAACAGGCTCCCATGAATTTATGCTTCTTCGGGTCGCGAAACTTCCCAACGGAACCGCATTGAATTCTTCATGCCTGTCCCCCACGTCACGGTTTGCTCCAAAAGGGATATTGCTTCCGACGGTGTCCGTTCGAAATTGCTCATCCATCTTTTCGATCGATTCTCCCTCACCGATAAGTCCGATACTTAAAGAAGCGCCGAAGGTTGCCTCCGACGTGGTGATCGGCATATCTGCGTACGTACCCGGAAAGCAAAAACCATAGCCGAACGACATATTAGTGAACCAGGCGTCATTAAAACGAGTACAGTATACTTGGAGCGTATCCGCGCTTGCAACGCCGGGCGAAGCGACAACAAAAAACGCGACTGCCAACGTGAATAAAAATTTTAGAGACCTTTTCCCTTGAAAAAAAACATCCATTAGACCAATTATACGCCCTTTTTGCGCACTCATAGCCACTTATGCACTTTTATACAAAGCTTTCACACGTCTCTGATCGATATAGAATATAGGACGTTACACATCCTTGATCGAGGATTCGTCTAAAGAAGATCGTTTGACGTTTTCATGTTATATGGACAGCCCACAGGCCATCGTCAAGGATTTATTGAACAACCGCCCGAATCCAGAACGCGGTTTGGCATTTATCGGTCTCACCTGATATAATACAACCCGTATTTATCAATTAATTATTATTTTTCATGCAAATTCAACGGAATAGTATGGGGTGGCGCCTTTCGAAACCGGTGCTGCTTACAGTTGTCATAATGGTCTTGGCTTTAGGAGCGGCAAAATTATGGCCATCAAGCCGAAGTTCTGCGGAGGCTGCTGAGCCTATTGCAACACAGGCGAATCTGAAGGTTGCTTTCATCGCTGACACCGGTTATCAGAGTAATTTCGTAGACGTGCTCAACCTGATAAAGTCCGAGGGCGCGGAAGCCGTTTTCCAGCAAGGAGATTTTGATTATCACGATGCGCCCGACACATTTTTTGGGGTCATCGACAGTGTGCTCGGACCAACTTTTCCCTATTTCGCGTCTATTGGGAACCACGATGACGGTGCGTGGAATGACGGTTGTGGCGATAGGGATGGTTGCTACGCCACGTTCCTAAAGAACCGGATGGCAAGCATCGGCATCACGCCGGATGATCCGAACCTGAACGATCAGATGTATAGTATTGACTATAAGGGACTGAAAGTCGCATTTGTTGGGCTCGATGGCATCACCAATGGTGACACGCTTTACGCTCCCTACCTTGCGCAACAGCTGGAGAATGACCCACATGTCTGGAAGGTCTGTTCATGGCATGAGCTCCAGGAAGCGTTGCAGGTAGGAGGTAAATCAGATGAGATGGGTTGGAATGTCTATGAGACATGCCGAGCAAACGGTGCGATCATTGCCACCGCGCATGAGCATTCTTATCACCGGACAAAAACGCTCACCAACATAGAGTTGCAAACCGTAGACACCGTACAGCATCCCCTTGACGCGAATGGCGTCCCTGGAAATCCTGACCAACTGCTCGTTGCGGCGGGTAAAACCTTTGCGTTTGTGTCGGGTTTAGGAGGTGGCAGTATCCGTGATCAAGAGCGCTGTTTCCCGTCAACATATCCCTACGGCTGCAATTTCGAATGGGCAAAGATCTACACAACCAACCAGGGAGCAAAATACGGTGCACTCTTCATCACCTTCAACGTCGATGGCGATCCAAATAAGGCGGTTGGCTACTTCAAGAATGTCAACGGCGAAATAGTGGATCAGTTTACGATTACCGCGTCGAACCCAGTTCCGCCCCCCACACCGCAATGTTCGGATACTCTTGATAACGACGGTGATGGTTTGATCGATCTCGCCGACCCTGATTGTACGGATGCCTCCGATAACGACGAGAGCACGCCTCCCCCGCCGGATGTTACTGCTCCGACCGTCGCCGTTACGAGTCCGGCAGATGGTTCAATTGTTGCACGGAGAAGTACTATTGACATCACCGCGAATGCCTCCGACAACGTCGGAGTGTCTCGAGTCGAGTTCTTCGTCGACGGATCGCTCTTGTGTTCGGACCCCGCGACCGGCTATTCGTGCAGCTGGAAAGTACCGAATACGCGCAACAAAGTCTACACATTGACCGCTCAAGCATATGACGCTGCCGGTAATTCCGGCAACTCTGCAGCAGTGACTGTTACCGCGAAATAAGAGCAGACAAAGAAAGATTACGTGATGGAAGCATGAGGTTTCCCGGATATGCCCCCGAAGCACGTACTTCTCAAACAAGTTACAGAAAACCGCCTAAGTAGCGGTTTTCTGTTAGGATGCCGACTCGTTCTTAGATCGCCCTGCGTCGCCAGTATATCCAGAAAGCGCCACCACCGACAACGAGAACAAGGATTGCCCATAGGAGGGCGTCGCTTTTCTGCCGTGTTTCTGCAAGTTGTTTTTCCGGAGCGGAACCAATGATCGCGATCCCCGGCTTTCCGTCGGGTCGCGGCTGAAGATCCATCGTGGCACCGGTTGTCCGGTCGGTCACCGCTACGGTACCTTCATACACACCGGTTGTGGAGATATTTTTCTCGGCATTATAGGATACCCAGAAATGCGTACCGCGGACCCCATTGGTCGCGGAAGGAGTAGTGACCTGCAAGCTCCCTTGGTATGTCCCCTTTTCCACTTGTACCTCCACCTCGCCGTCACGCAGATCAAGATGATGTATGAGCGGAGTGCGCGATCCTGCCGCACAGGACTCATCAACGAGATTTTGATCAAAGATAAAGTCGGTGAATGGTCTCGCTTTAACAACGCCTCCGGAACCAAGATGAATCAATAAGTCTGAATCCATGCCGGTAAAAATACGAGAGCCGGAGGGAATCGGATCGCCCTTTTTCAGTTCGCGCCACTCTGTTTCTCCGGGAAGCAGGATGTCAACGGCCTGACCCTCGGTACTCCAGACGCTGGCCTGATTTTTAAGCGGATCCGAAATTGATTCAGCCGAATTATCAAATACTTTATTATTGATATCCTTAACTTCGGGTAAGTCCATTTCGCGCGCACCGTTGTTTTTCAGTAGATCACCAATGTAATCATGTGTGCCCGAAAGACTGTTATAGCCATAATCGCGCTCATTATCTCTGCTGCCCACAGGGTTTGTCACTCGAGCATCCTTATCAAGCTCCGGTTTTGAGACATCCTTAATTTCCGGATAATTTTGCTCTATGGCAGGCGGGACAATGAGATCGATCAGATCAGGATCGCTGACAAAATACGAACGCTTGCCGAAATTTATTTCAGGAAACTGCATGGGCGGAGCGTCTGCCGAGCATTCTCTCTGCGGCAGTTTTACAAGACAAGTATTTTGGCAGGCAAGGGATTCACTCAAGAGATCTCGCAAGCATTGGGTCTCGCTCGGACGGACGCCAACGGTGATGACGCAATCCTTTGAACGTCTGACGGCCGAACATTCCGAAAAACATTCCGGCCAGTCGATGGGAGTGGGAGAAACTGAAGGTACATTCTCGACGGGTGGAGTCTTAATGGCCGTATCGCCACAATCAAGCATGCTTAAAAGTTCTTCAGCCTTTTGCCCTGCTAAATCTACGAGATCTGCTTCACGATCGTGATTAAATCCAGGATGGTGATCAATGAGTTCGTTGTTATATATGTCATTATTATACGAATGGTATGTACCTTCCGGGTCAAAGTAGAAACTGCCGCCAAAGACCACTATGCGACAACTGCCTTTCACGATATTCACCCAACCTTGACCTATTATAAGTTTATCGTTTATATAGTCATTGTAATATTTTGAAATAAAAACGTGGCCATTGGGGATTTCTCGGACAAAACTAGGGGCATCAGCATTGAGTTTGTTTCCCAGCGTGACCTGCTTGTAAACGTCGTCCTCTTTATTGCGCAGATTATCTCTGGCGTCTTCTGCCGTATTATAACGAAAAAAGTCAATTTCGGTGATAACAACTTTTATGTCTTCAATAGTCTTAGACGCGTATGTCTCCGAAGAGCTTTTTCTGGTGAAAAGACAATAACCAGCATGACCGGAAAGAATACGGGAATCGGTATCGACGCTTACATAGGGAACTTCCTTACCAAGCTGACCAGCGATTTTTTTACAATCTTCTTGGGCACGGGCTTTAACTCTGTCGTATACATCTTGTGCAAATGCGGGCGACGGTAACAAAATTCCAGCTGATACGATCACGGTTATACCAAGTAAACCAATGATTGCGCCGCTCTTCATTTTTGTCGTTTTTTGATCCATTGCGTAATTATAGCTCCTTATTCATCATTAGTTACCTCAATTTTTACCCACCAATACAAACATTTATGGGAGCACGGGCTAAAACTTACCCTTCTTACGAAGAATAAGCGCACTGCCACCGATGATCAGCAGTACAATAACTCCAATGACCCAAAAGATGCTACTCTTTTCCCTCGCCTGTTCAGACTGCACTGGAAGCAAGAGTGCAATGTTCGGCTGACCATTCGCGTTCGGCTCAAGTGTCATTGTTTCTCCGGAAGAGGCGACGATGGCCACCCGACCTTCCCAGATACCGACCAGCGTGTAACCCATATCCGGATTATGCGCGACCCAGAAACGCGTGTGATCGGAAGTCACGTCACCAAAAGGCGTATGGATCGTAAACCGCGTTCCGTAGGGATCTGTCGGATGGGATACGGCGACTGAACCTTGCTCCAGACTTATAGAGTTTTTTTCCGATACCTGCAACTGTGTCTCCGGCGAAATGGCAACCGCCGTATCCTCGAATTTCATGATCGTCATATTCCCCTCATTGGTGATCGCGATCGGCAGTTGAAGCGGAGCTCCATTTAACTCAGAAAGTAATTTTGTTTGGTCTTTTCCCCAAAGCATCGCCTGACGCCCTATTGCATCTTTTTCTTCGATCCATTTCGCTTCCCAATGTGACGGTTCGGGTTCAACGAAACGAGTCTCGTTTTCATCAAGCACAAAATGGATCACGGGGATAGGTGTACGCCCGACAACAAGATGAGTTTCTATGGGGTGGACAGTGAGGTGCGCCGCGTCGAGCAATGTCTGATCAACATTCTTCAGTGCACTAACGGAAGTGCTCGCCGCCGCATCAAGCGGCAAATCGTCCCTGATAATATCCTTTCTCGCAACGGTAACATGACGCCCACCGGACAAAGCGAACTCGAGGTCTGACGCATCATTCGATGTTGATGACACATCTATGCCCTGAATCACCACTACGCCACGACTATCAACCACTGGTAAGGGAAATATTCGCTCGAAGTTCCCATTGCCGCCAACCATTATCGGTTTTTGAACCTCCGGCGTATTTTCGGTGGGTGGAGCCAGGGACACTTTAGCGGGTTGTTGCGGAGAGCTTAACACATCCTGCGGTTTTGAGGAATCGCTCGCTTGGATGAGTGTGGGCTTCGGCTTCATGACGATCATGGCGTTCTCACTAATGGTCACAGGACTCGGGTTGCCCGAGGGACAAGCGGCGTGCAACTTGCTGAAAAGTGACTGACTGAATGTGTCACCGATCTGTTTACTTATCAAAAGAGGAACGCCGGAAACAACTTCTCTTTCTCTGCTATCGAAGTTCCAGTCCCCACTCATTGAAATAACGCACGTGCCTACTCTGAAACTTTCAACAAAAGACCCTGTGACACCCTTTTGTCCTCCGCCTATTGGGTTGGTGTTGATTACGAGGTGAACATCTGCCTGATCAGGCAAAAAAGAGAAATTGAAATTGTCATCATATCCGCCTATATAATTTTCCCCTATTTCCCCGCTTGTCAGAGAAATTTTTGGCGGCGTTTTGAAAGTATCAGCTTCTCTTTGAACAATAAAGCGGGCGTTTTCTATGTTACCCTGTTTATCTACCCAAAGAGAGTCAAATTGTATGTAATTTGATTCCTTCACGGTATCGATCTTCCCTAGCAAGCCTAGTGTATATGCTTGAGCGCCGTACCAGTTGCATCGATCCTGCTCTACCTCAACACGGGAACCGAGAGAAGAGAGCCCGGAAAATATCTCGGTGCAATTTAATGCTCCTGCGGCAAAACTCAGTTGGAAGGCGACAATACTCGCGATCGCTCCGATCAAAATTGCAAAAAGGAGTGGAAACTTTTTTTTATGTTTCATCATATCTCTATTTAGTTACCCCCTTTTAATTTCTGGAGTATCAGTTGAAATTTTCTGTTCTTGTGGAGGATAAACACGCCGCCGAGAAGAATAACGAGGATAAAAACCCCGAGCAATCCGCTACTCTGTTTCTTTTCCTGCATAGTTTGTGCTCCTACTTCTGCTTGCAGGGCCTGCCATTCGTCTTGCGGAATAGCAACCTGTTCGGTCATCGTACCGTTTTTATCAACTTCAATTCGTTCGATCGGTTGCCCGTAGCTTGAAGAGATCATCTTTTGTTCAGAGGTAAAGTTGCTTGTGATATTCAAAGATCCGTCATAAATTTCATAAATCGCTATACCGGTGTTCTTATCATACGATACTGCAAAATCTGTTCCCGCAGGAGAAGCAGTGCTGTTGGGCGGAGAAACCTGCATATCAGTATCAAAATCTCCCTCCAAGACTTTAAATCTGACTTCGCCCGTCCCAAGGTCAAGACGAGTTCGATAACTTTGCGGCTTAATGGTAAATTTGTGAGGCTAGACAGATACTCCAAGCAATGACGTGATGAGTTTTAACTTCCGAGCGCGCGGAAGTCCGGA
>MHLP01000008.1:9922-14660 GCA_001821435.1 Candidatus Lloydbacteria bacterium RIFCSPLOWO2_01_FULL_50_20
TTGAACTCTTTGATATTGAACTCTGTCAGCGGCCCCACGAGAATAATGATGCCATCCGAAAAATGCAGTTCTGCCGTAGAACCATATTGAGTCTGCAGTGTGCCATCTGAAGGAATCGTGTCCCCTTCTTCTATCGGCATCCATGTGCCATCCGGCAACTGAAAATCCGCAAGACCATCTAGCTTAACCATCTTAATGACGGGCAGCGCTATGTCATCTTTTCGTAACTGCAAATCCGCGTCCGTGGGTTGTTTTTCAACCAACGCTCCAACTTCCGGCACGTTCTCGGGGGGTGCGGTCGTGGTGGTCGTATCGCCACAAATTGGCTTAACAGCCGCATCAATTTTTTTCGCTTCTGTGATCAAAAAATCTCGAAGCCCCGCTTTTCCATGATCAAAATCGGGATGACGGTTGATAATTACTCCTCCACCTCCGATGATCACTCTGCCGTTTGCGTCAAGATCCGGCTCGAATTGATGATAATATTCAAAAAACTGAGGGTCGTTCGTACTATCCCCCCACGTAGTGTTGAATGAAGAATTTCCAAAAACCCTTACAACACATCTTCCTTCGGCAAATTTCACTTCTCCGGACCATTGACTAATAGTACCGCCATCGTAGTTGCGAACTTTATTTTCATCTCTTTGAGCGAGCAGAGAATCATAATATGACAGGTCGGTCATACGTTCGTCCAACCAAAGAACGGCCTCATCGCCCACTGCGATATACTCGGTCGGCAAATAGGTAACATTGTTTCGGGTACCGACTGACTTCTCTCGCGTTCTCACGAACGACGCAAGCACTTCGCGTGCCATCACACTAGTTCCTGCCATAGAAAAAAGGGTGAGACCGTCATACGAAGGTACATCCAAGGAGACCTTCATATCCTGAACATGGATTCCTGTTTTCGGCGGTGCGGCATCGCAGACGCCATATTGAGGCCACGTCGTTGGATTTTCAAGTTTCCAACCGATTTCTGCCACTATTCTCTCACAATCAGCATCATTCTCTGGCTTTTCGAAGGCATATGCAGATGTAGACGACAACAATATCGCGACAGCGTAGATATATACTAACTTTCTTGTGTACAACATATACGCGACAGACTACATATTAAAGAGAACAACGAAAGATCATATTTCTTTCTCTACCGCACCCGTTTTCTTATTCACCCGATACCAGCCGAAAGTCGCAGTGTGCGCGTCCTCGCCTTCACCGACGATTTCGAACACATGAACATTCCAATCGCTTTCTCCGTCTTCAGCTTCCAGCAGCGCTTTTTTCCCCGCCTCGATAAGCATATTTTTATATTCAACGACCTCTGACAATGCACCGACTTTCGCTACGGCTTGTTCTTTTGTCACCACTGAAACATCCTGAGAAGCCTTTCCTTCAGCTGGCGCAACACTAAAAAAGATCCTGTCCATCATCGGCCCGTACTCCCCCGCGTATTCTTTAAGCGTCATTCCGCGCAAGGTGAGCACAAGTCCGCTTTTGCTCATGATCGTGATTTCCTTGAACTTCCAGTTCTTTCCGCCCTCCGCGTATGATCCGGCGGCGAAAAAACTGTTTTCGGGTGTATTTTTGTCTTTGTTCTCCCACTCGACTTTTTCCAGAAGATAGCGCCCATCATTCCTAAACGCGTCCTCAAGGTCTTTGTAGACAAGGGCCAATTCACCGGGTTTCGTAATGCGAGGATCTATGTGCGTTTGCATAGCAAAAAATGCCCGACCATTCGGCTCACGGATGAATTCTGCCGGAGCGTCTTTTCGCGAATTATCAACGAGCCAGTTTTCGGGATACGTCACGGTAAAACCGTATGCAGAGCGAAACTCCTTGGTCGGAGAGGTGGCAGTGAGAGGACCTGCGGTAGGAGCTTCTTCTTTTCCGAATGAAGCGAAGAAAAATACGCCGGTAATAGCCATGACGGCGATCAAAATTGAAGCGAGCGCTTGTTTTGATCTCAACATATGTTGTCAGTTTATACTGTTTGAGTCATTGCCGCTATAAAAAACGCGGCAGCGGTGTGCACAAAAGCGACTTAAGGGGGAGCTATGGACATTTCATCGTTTTGTTGGTATAAATTTTTGAGTTCCTTTGCTCATTGGAAGCTCTATGCATTGGTACAACGTGGTCGCGCTCCTCCTTACGGTCTCGGCGTTATTCAGTTTCCTGAACTACAAATTTTTCAAGTTGCCGAAAACAGTTGGAATGGTGCTTATTTCACTCGTGTCGGTCTTTGGGCTCTTCGGTTTGCGGTCGCTTGGATTCGACATGATCACGCCTGCGACTACTGCAGTCCAGTCGATCAATTTCAGCGAGGCGCTTCTTCAGGGTGTGCTCTGCTTTTTGTTGTTTGCCGGTGCACTGCACATTGATATGAGTGAGTTCCTTGAGCAGAAATGGTCTATCGGTGTTCTCGCGTCGCTCGGAGTGATCGTCTCCGCATTCGTGATCGGCACCGGCATTTACTTTATTTTTCCGCTCGTGGGATTTTCCCTCCCCTTTCTGCTGTGTCTCCTGTTCGGTACGCTGATTTCCCCGACTGACCCGATCGCCACGCTTGCACTGCTCAAGACCTCACGTGTGCCGCAAGGCATTAGGATGAAGATCGCAGGTGAAGCGCTCTTTAACGATGGAACCGGTGTCGTGTTTTTTATCGTCGTGCTCACACTGCTTGCTGGAGAAGTTGCAGTGTCCCCGGCAAACGTCACAATGCTTTTCATCCGCGAAGCGTTCGGCGGGGTCCTATACGGTCTCGCAATCGGCTATGGCGTATATGAGCTGATCAGGCGCGTTGATGATTACTGCGTAGAGATATTACTCTCGCTCGCGCTCGTTTCGGGAGGTTATGTACTCGCATCGTTCATTCATGTGTCCGGTCCGCTCGCGATCGTCGTTGCCGGTCTCTTTATCGGCAATTATGGCAGAAAGTACGGCATGTCGGAGGTGACGCGCCATCACCTCGACACGTTCTGGAAGGTCATCGACGATGTGCTCAATGTCCTCCTCTTTGTGCTCGTGGGATTTGAGGCGCTCTTGATCAACGTGAAGTGGGAGTATGCACTTGCCGGACTTCTGGTGACCCCGGTTGTTCTTGTCGGAAGACTGATCAGTGTATACGTCTCTGCGCAGATCTCGCGGCCGCTCAAGAAATTTAGCGCGCATGCGATCACACTCCTCACGTGGGGAGGACTCCGCGGGGGGGTGTCATTCGCACTTGCGCTTGCACTTCCGCCGGGTGAGAGCAGAGACGCGCTCATTCTCATCACCTACATGGTCGTGATCTTCTCCATACTCGTCCAGGGTCTCACGCTGGGCAAGCTCGTGGAGAGGATCGAAACACAACATACGCCCGCTGTTCGTGCATGATTGCCCCACCCCGCTCAACGCGGGGTGTTTTTATGAAAAATCCAATGGATCAAGTCAAAAGGAAAAGTCCCGTGACGACAAACAGCAGCAGAACGATCTTAAAGAGGAATCGCTTCTCCTCAAAATATCTGTTTCCGGAAAATATAGCCCAGAGTACCGAGACCGCGCGCTTTGCGGCGGTAATCGTCGACGCCGAGGAAAAGAGGTACGCGAAACTGATGAGCACTCCGCCTATTCCGCCCGCGAAGGACTGCAGGAAAAATTCGCGCTTAGCAAGGAGCCTGATGGGGTTTTCCCTTCCGAATCGGAGCGCCATAAAGAATGTGAAGACAAGCAGAGCGACATGCGAGATCAGCTGTTCCGCCTCAACGGAATTGTAGTGCGTAATATTATATTTATAGAGCGAGATGGTGATAACGGGAAGTATGGTTGCGATGACCACCAGCCTGATGCCGTTTTTCTCGAGGCCATGGTTGAGAAAAGCGAACGCAAGCCCCAGCACAAGTATCGCGATACCCGTCAACTGCGGGAGGGTCAGTGTGTAGCCAAGCCAAAGGTCGGCGAAAAGCAGAAGCGGTATCGTTCCCGTCCGCACAAAACCGAATGTGCTCCGGTCCGCTTTGACGATCGCAAGCGTGGTGACATAGACCAGTACAATTTCCGTGAGAATGCGGATAATGACCGTCGGCAGCGACGCGGCTGAAAAAATGAATTGCCCTTTGTAGAGAATGATGAGCAAGAACCAGAGTGTGCCCCAAATGAGACACAAAAAAGCCATCGAGTAGACAGACTCACGTTTATTCTGCACCTCGGTCTTCCCAATGAGCGTCGAGATCTCATCAAGGAACGTGCCGATCGAAACAAGGATCAAACCGATCATGTAGTCTTTTTATCATACTTCCGCACAGCGCGCATATTTTTCTTTGGAAATTATTTTAGTATTTCAGTAGGCAATCTGGGGTTTCGGTCGACAGCAAACGTCATGTGCCTTGGGCGTATATTCACCTATCTTTTGCCACCTTTGATATATCGAACCTCATGAGACAATAACTTTCCCGCTCTCAGATCCTCTCCAAGTTTTTCCGGAAGAATTTTTATGATATCAGTCGGACTTGCCCAAAAGATCTCCGAAAGCTCGTGGGCGTGCGAGCGAGTATTCTTATGAACATCTAAGTAATCTCTTCCGTTTGTTATTTCGAAGAAGAATTCGATCGGTTGAATATTTTCACCATCTGCAAAAGTGTTTACGTACAGCAGTCTGCCTATATCTGGTTTGACTTGCTCTGTAGAAAACACCCCCAACTCATGAGATAATAGGTACATGACCCGTACATCAAAATCACCGAAGGCGGTTGCGCTTGTCGCC
>MHLP01000009.1:0-3707 GCA_001821435.1 Candidatus Lloydbacteria bacterium RIFCSPLOWO2_01_FULL_50_20
CTAGCTCTTAATAGAGCCACCTTATCATGATATTAGCCTCACAAATTTACTATTAAGCCAATTCCGCTCTACATCCTTCCCATGATCCTTGGGTCTTGGTGCGGCACCTATTTTTCCGTACTTCGCGAGTTTCGCAAAAGGGTAGGCATTAAGAACATTTCTTCATAGAGAGTACTTGCTCTGCCGAAATGCTACCACCCAGGTCACCCCACTTCCTCGCTTGACGTAGTGGAGCTTTGGCCTGCTACGGGGTATAATATACCCCATATGATGAAGCCGCATCTTGGCGAACTGATATTCTTCTGGCTCCTTTTTGGCGTGGCGGGGCTTTTGACTTTTGCGGTGATGAGCCCGTATCTGACACCCATCTTTCTTGCTGCGGTTTTCACGATCCTTTTTTCTCCTTTTCACGTGCATATTCGCAAATGGGTCGGCGGCAATGGAACGTTAGCAGCTTTTTTGACCGTGCTTCTCGTGCTGTTCCTTATTCTTATCCCGCTTATTTTTCTTGGGCTATTGATGTCACAAGAGGTGCTTTCGACCTACGGAACACTTTCGGAGGGGAAGAGTGGTTTTGAATTCATTGACCAGGCAACGAGTGTGATCGAGGAATACATCAGAGCATACATTCCGTCATTCGAGCTGCATACGAATGTCTACATGATCATCGAGGGCGGACTGCGATGGGTGGGTCAGAACCTGAATGCTTTTCTTTCGGGGATCATCGCCTTTGTCTTTGAGCTTTTGCTTGTTCTGATCGCCATGTTCTTTTTCTATCGTGACGGACAAAAACTTTATGATTTTGCGCTCCGCTGGAGCCCGCTTTCCGATGAATATGACGAAAGAGTTATAACGAAATTGAAGATCGCCGTTGACTCCGTGGTGAAGGGGGCGCTGGCAACATCTCTGCTTCAGGGATTTTTGGCCGGGATCGGCTTTCTCATATTCGGTGTTGAAAATCCGATATTATGGGGCGTCATCACGGCGATCGCAGCGTTTGTACCGGTTGTCGGAAGCGCCATTATCACGGTTCCTATGGGTATTTTGCTTATTCTCTCCGGAAGCACATTGAGCGGCATAGGACTTATTCTCTGGGCGCTTCTTTTTGTCGGGCTTATCGATAATGTCACCCGCCCGATGCTGATCCATCGCGGCGTGGATATCCATCCTTTCGTCATCTTTCTTTCGGTCATCGGGGGCTTAGTGTATTTCGGCCCCATTGGATTCCTCGCAGGTCCGATCGTGCTCGCGTTCTTTTTTGCGATGCTCGACATCTACCCGCTTATCATAAAGGGGCGAACGATCGATGAGACGAAGGCGACATAACGGCATCCGCATCGGGCCAGTTTATTGGCGGATTGACTTTAATCGGTAACAGGCTAAGGATGAGCAGTGGACAATGTTCACTGTCATTTTGTTAAGGATCCATGATGAACTACACCACAACAATCGAAAATGGTCCCAACGTGGAAAAACTCTATTTCACGCTGCCTGACTGGTCAACCTTTGACCCGGAAGCATCGCTCAAAGAACTTGAGTCGCTTTTCATCCTCGGGCGCAAACTTGCTGATGAAGACGCTAAAAAGGAGTCTCACACCTTTGCGTCGCTCATCGGTGCATCCGAGGATTTTCAGGAGAAAATAAGCCGTGTCCTGGGGCCTTTCGGACACTTGAATGCCGCGATGCAAACTAATGCAATACGTGAAGGCTACAAAAAGGCAACGTCGCTTGTCGCAGATTTCGGAAGTGATATTGCCATGCATAAAGGGCTCTATCGCGCGTATCTCCGCTATCGGGAGAGTGCCGAATATCAGACACTTGATGCGGAAAAACGCAAGATCATTGATGACGTCATTGAAGATTTCGAACTGAACGGCGTCGGGCTTTCTCCGAAGGAAAAGAAAAAACTGAAAGCGCTTAATAAGAAAGAAACTCGTCTTTCGACTCGTTTCCGAAACAATGCAACGGAAGCGATGGGTCGGTGGTCAAAGCATATCACCGACGAGGCGCGGCTCTCTGGTGTACCAAAGGTTACAAAAGACGCGACGCGAGACGCAGCCGCAAAGAAAAAACGCAAGGGCTACCTGCTTTCATTGCAGAGTTCCATCGTTGCGGGCATATTGACGCATGCGGATGACCGAGCGCTGCGCAAAGAGGTATTCATCGCCCGCTCAAGAGAAGCGTCTGATCTCGGGCCAAGCCCAAAGCGGCTCGATAACTGGCCGATCATCGAAACGATACTCGAGACACAATATGCTCGCGCACAGCTTCTCGGCTACAAGAATTTTGCCGAACTTTCTCTGAAGAAGAAAATGGTGAAGCAGCCTCGCGAGGTATTTGAATTTCTCGACGAACTTGCTGAAAAAAGCCATGAACGTGCGCAAGAAGAATTTGCGGAGCTCGAGCGTTTTTCCGCTGAAAAACTCGGGATCGAAAAGCTCGAGCCCTGGGATGTCGCATACGCTTCAGAAAAACTTTCGATCGCGACCTACAATGTTTCACAGGAAGAATTGCGCCCCTACTTCACGGCGACGCGAGTTTTCGACGGAATGTTCAAGCTGGTGGAACGACTTTATGGGCTCACCATCAAGGAAGCGCTTGGCAGAGATAAACCTTCCGTCTGGGATCCGTCAGTCCGTTTTTTTCGCGTTTTTGATAAAACGGGAAAACTTCGCGCGGCATTCTACGCGGATCTCTATGAGCGGACGGATGAAAAAGTAAGAAAGAACAGCGGCGCGTGGGCAGACGGCTGCATGAGCCGCAGGAAGCTTTCTGATGGAGTTCAGGTTCCTGTCGCGTATCTCAACTGCAACATCACCCCTCCCTCTGGCGGAAAAGAGGGACAGCTCACGCATTATGATGTTGAGACATTGTTCCATGAGTTCGGACACGACCTGCATCATATGCTTGGATTATCCAACTATGCTTCATCAAACTGGGTGCGCGTCGAGTGGGATGCGATCGAGTTGCCGAGTCAGTTCATGGAGAATTATTGCTGGAATCGGGAGATGCTCCAGGCGCTTTCCCTGCATGTCGATACCGGAGAACAGATCCCGAATGAACTCTACGACCGCCTGATCGCTTCGAAACATTTTCAGACCGGGCTGGCAATGGCCCGGCAGATCGAATTCGCACTGATCGACATGGAGCTCTATGCCGCCGGGATTCCATGCGACATCGACACGATCGTACAAGATGTCCGACGCCGCGTGCGCGTAACCCCAGTCTATGCCGAGGATCGTTTCATTAACACGTTCGGACACATTTTCGGAGGCGGATACGCGGCGGGGTATTACAGTTATAAATGGGCAGAAGTCTTGGCCGCCGATGCATTCGCCGCATATGAAGAGACCGGCAATATCTATGATCCGGTGAAAGGTCAAAAATTCATGGAGGAAATTCTCGAAGCGGGTGGTAAGCGCAGAATGTCGGAAAGTTATGTCGCTTTTCGGGGGCGGATGCCTTCGGTCGAAGCACTTCTTCGCCAGAACGGACTCATCGCGGCGGCCACAGCTGAAGAGGCCTAAGTGACATGAAATGAACCTTGCAAAATGACCTCTACACCCCACCTGCCCGCCCGGCAGGAGGGGTTTTTCTTTGTGCGACCAAAATTTCTTACTACGTCGAGCGAGGAGCGCGTGAAAAATGCTGATTTTGCACAGCGTCCGAGCGACCTAAAATTCACGACCGCAGGGAGATGAATTTGG
>MHLP01000009.1:3723-15012 GCA_001821435.1 Candidatus Lloydbacteria bacterium RIFCSPLOWO2_01_FULL_50_20
CCGCGTATTTGGGCGAGAGAGCGAGCGCACTCAATGCCCCGTGGCTTGTGCCACGGGGTCCCTTTACCTCATGTGATGTCTGTAGAAATTGGAAGTACTCTTGCGTGGTGATAGAATTGCTCCGATGAATTCCGCGGAGAAGAAAAAAATTTTTAACAGGCTGCTTTTTCGCTGGCATCGCACCCATTATCGTGACATGCCGTGGCGTCGTACGCATGACCCCTACCGCATCCTCGTTTCCGAGATCATGCTGCAACAGACGCAGGTCGATCGTGTGCGGGCAAAATATGTGCAGTTCCTGAAGGACTTTCCAAGTGTAGCGGCGCTCGCGCGGGCGCCGCTCGGTGATGTACTCCGCACGTGGTCCGGCTTGGGATACAATCGCCGCGCGCGATATCTCCATGAATGCGCGAAACAGATCTCCGCGGAACATCAGGGAAAGATTCCCGATGATCTCCATGAGTTGAAAAAACTTCCCGGCATCGGACTTTCCACCGCCGGAGCCTTGCTCGTCTTTGCGTTCAATAGAGATGAACCGATGATCGACACGAATATCCGCCGTCTCCTTGCGCGTACGTTTTTTAAGAAAAATATTCCGAATGATGATGAGCTCTATGTTTTTGCGCGATCACTCATTCCTCTGGGGAAGGGAAGAGCGTGGAATTACGCCATGCTTGATCTCGGCGCAACGCTGTGTACTGCGTGCAATCATAAGAGCGATTGCCCGCTTATAAAACTCCACGGTAAAGTCGGCGATTTTCAATATAAAAAACCGCAAAAAAAGTTTGCCGGTTCGCAGCGATTCTACCGTGGAAAGATACTCCGCTTTCTTGTTGAACACGGGACGGCGACCAACGGCGGACTTTCCCAATATCTTGGCAGAACAAAAAAAGAGGTAGGTGATCTGATCAAAGGTCTCGGACGCGAAAAGCTCGTCGCGTTTCAGGGAAACAAAATTATCCTGCCGCGTCGTTAAGAGGGATAGTCCAAATAGTTGCTGGTTACTGCTATACTGAGTATTCCTATGGGTGCACTATTTGAACCCTATAAACGGGCGTTTGCCGCAAGCGGGCCGATACTTGTTCGTCACGTATTTCTCCTCGTCAACGGAGTCATTTTTGCCGTTGTGGCGCTGCTTTTTCTCTTCGGAGAAAAGGAAGCGGCAATTTTTCTCGGCATCATCATCGTTTTCAATATTTTTCTTGGCGTCATTCAGGATTTTCGCGCACGGGTGGCGCTCGAAAGACTTCAGCTTTTAACGGCGCTTCGGGTCATCCGCCTGAATGAAGATGGGACGGAAGATCGCGTGCTGACGGAAGAAATAAAGAAAAACGATCACATCAGACTGCGGCTTGGCGATCAGATACCGTGCGACGGCCTGCTTATCGATGCGACCGGTTTTGAGGTCAGCGAGGCGCTCATTACCGGAGAATCCGATTCATTCCCCCGCGGAAAAGGCGAGCAAGTTCTTGCGGGAAGCATCGTCGCCGCAGGAACCGGCGTACTCCGAGTGGAAAAAGTGTTTTCGGAAAGCCGCATTGCTCACATGACCGCCGGCATCAAGCGATACGCGGCAAATCCGAGTCCCATTCAGCATGCGATCGATAAGATCATCAGTTATTCGGGATATATTCTTCTTGCCTCGCTCGCGTTCACCGTTTTTCGCGGCATGTTCGCCGGCGAACCGTGGGTGCAGATCGTGAAACATGCCGGTGCGCTGGCAAGCACGATCGTTCCGCAGGGGCTTGTGGTCATTACGACGCTCCTTTTTGCGTTCGGTGCGGCGAGCTACTCCCGCCGGCACGTGCTTTTTCAGGAGATCAATGCGACGGAAAAACTCGGACGGATAAAAAATCTTTGCATGGATAAAACGGGAACGCTGACGGACAACAAGCTTTCTGTTGAATATATGCACCTGGCCGAAGGCGCTCAAAAACATGAAGCGGAAGAATTCATGGCGGCCTATATCCATGGATCAGGCGATTCTTCGCAGACGATCAAAGCGGTCGAACAATTCCTTGGCCGCACGTATATCGGTGACGTCAAAGCGGCACTCCCTTTTTCTTCGTGGCGGCAGTATGGCGCCGTGCTGATGAATGATGTGGAAGAAAAATATAAAGAGGCGGGTATCATGGTCGGTTCCCCGGATATCTTTCTCCGGAATATCGCGGACGCGAAGGAAAGAGCGTGGCTGGAAAAATTAGTCTCGACATATTCCGAGGAGGGGAAACGCGTGCTTTGTCTGGTGCGTTTCAGCGGCACGGCATTGCCGCGTGAATTAAAGAAGATACACCTTTCGGTTGCGGCGGTCTTCGTGTTCAGAAGCACGCTTCGCGAGGGTATTCACGGCGCGATAAAGTTTTTTCAGGACAGAGGCGTCCGCATCCGAATACTTACCGGCGACAATCCGGCTACGGCTCGCGCGGTCGCTTATGCAACCGGGGTGAACGAGACCGACAAGATCGTGACGGGCGCCGAAATGGAAAAATGGAGCGAAGAGGATTACCTTTTGAACGTTCCGCTTTATACGATATTCGCCAGGATCGTGCCGGAACAAAAAGTGAAGATCATTGAGGCGCTCAAAAAAGACGGATTTACCGCAATGGTCGGCGACGGAGCGAACGATGCGCTCGCGATAAAGAGATCGGATCTCGGCATCGCGATGTTCGACGGAGCTCCGGCCACGAGACAGCTTGCGGCGGTCGTTCTGATGAACAACAGTTTCACCGCGCTTCCCGGGGGAGTGAAATTGGCCGATAACTTCATCAGGAATATCGAGATCTTTACGAGTATCTTTCTTCACGGATCGTTCCTCGGATTTTTCCTTTTTGTGATGGTCAGTATGTTTGGATACGCGTTTCCGCTCACCCCGCTCAATATCACATTGATCAACTATTTTTCCGTCGGATTACCGGGAATGCTGATCACTTATTGGGCGATACGTCCGGCAAAAGATATTCCGCCGGCAAGCACGGAACGCTTTTTAAAACGCATCCTGCCTTTTCCGCTCATTGCATCGGTCATTTCAGCCGCCGCGGCAACGGCCGTGTTTATCACGAGTCCTGACTATCTGAAAGCCGCTGAATCGAATACGCTGGTGATCATCGCTTTTATCGCACTCAGCTATATATTTTTCATACTTGCACCCGGCATGTACGGCGCCGCCGCGGCACCGCAAAAGAAAAGAAACGCACTGCTCCTTTGCGTCCTTGAGGTAGTGCTCTTGTGGTGTGTTTTTCAAATACCGATCTTCCTGCGTTTTTTCGACATCACACTGCCGCTTCCCAGCGAGACGAGCATGCTCACCGCCCTTCTCATCTCACTGTTCGGCGGCGCACTTATACCTTTCTCCATGAAGTTTTATTCGCTCAAAAAACAAAGAATATAAGACATATTATGGTGGTGCACCCGCCGCAACGAATGCTTGCTCAGAGACCTTTTTTATGTTAAAAGAAAAAAGTGTCAACGATCATCGTGAAATGGCTCATCAATGCCCTGGCGAT
Source organism: Candidatus Lloydbacteria bacterium RIFCSPLOWO2_01_FULL_50_20 (assembly GCA_001821435.1). Classification (GTDB taxonomy): domain Bacteria; phylum Patescibacteriota; class Minisyncoccia; order Phycocordibacterales; family UBA6899; genus MHLP01. Next base: position 7,227 of record MHLP01000009.1, read on the forward strand.
ACTTTTCGTGGGCCAATTTCTCCCCGGGATCCATGTGCTGGACTATATGGCCGCGCTTTGGGCGGCTTTAGTTTTGGGTATCATCAATACGCTGATCCGCCCGCTACTTTTCCTCATTACACTTCCGATCAATATTGTGACGCTCGGATTGCTGACATTTCTTATTAACGGTCTCATGTTCTGGCTGGCAACTCAATTCGTGAAGAATTTTACAGTCGACGGCTTCTGGTGGGCGGTGCTCGGCGCGCTCATTGTCTCAGCCATCGCAACCGTGCTTGATCGTCTTCTCCTTGGCAAGGATAGAAAGGTCGGTGGAACATAAAATAAAATCTATGAAAAAAAAGATCCGCATCATCACCCATAACGGCTCCTTTCACGCAGATGAACTTCTTGCCGTCGCCGCCTTGGAGATCCATCTGAACGGGGCGCCTTATGAGGTGATACGCACACGCAACCCGGAGGTGATCAAAACGGGGGACTATGTCGTTGACGTGGGACTGGTATACGATCCCGCGACGAATCGTTTCGATCATCATCAAAAAGGAGGAGCAGGCGAACGCAACGGCATCCCTTACTCCTCGTTCGGATTAGTTTGGAAACATTACGGCGAAGAATTGTGCAGATCGAAAGAAGTGGCGGACGGCGTCGAGTCCCGCATGGTGTACCCGATCGATCTTGCGGACAATGGTGTCGATGTCTACACGCCCACACTTGATGGAGTTCATCCCTACCTTCTTCACAGCATTGTTCAGGCGATGCGGCCGACGTGGAAAGAGGGGGAAATACAGGATGTGCGTTTTGTGGAACTTGTTCCGCTCATGCGGCGTTTGATCGAGCGCGAGATCGTCATGGAGCAGGACCGGCTGGAGGGCGCCCGGATCGTTCAGGAGTTTTATCGGAAATCATCGGACAAGCGGGTCGTTGTTATTGATGGACAATATCCGTGGCAGGAAGAACTTGCGAAACATCATGAACCGTTTTACGTCGTGAAGCCGCGGCACGAAGGCAATGCCTGGCAGGTTGAATGCGTACGCGATGACGTCTATTCATTCACGAATCGCAAATCACTCCCGGAGCATTGGCGCGGGCTCTCCGGAGACGAGCTTGTTCGCGCGACAGGGGTCAACGATGCGGTCTTTTGCCACAACACCGGCTATATTGCGGTCGCAAAATCGAAGGAGAGCGCGCTCCAACTCGCGCAGATCGCGCTCTCAGCGTCTCAGGAGAATGGTTTTGACGGTGTTCACCAAAAAACAAATGTCCTTTGTTGACGAATTAACGATCTTCATCAAAGCCGGTGACGGCGGGGCCGGTGTGGAGCGGTGGCGTCACGAAAAAGGAAAAGAATTCGGCGGACCTTCCGGTGGGGATGGCGGCAGAGGCGGCAGCGTTTATGTTGTGGGCTCGCGCGATCTTGGTCTCCTCTTCAACTATCGCCACAAAAAAGATTTCAAAGCCGAAAACGGCACTCCGGGAGCGAAAAATAGTCTTCACGGGAAAAACGGTGAAGATCTCGTCATTCCCCTCCCGCTTGGTTCTGTGGTAACAAACCTCAAAACGAAAAATTCCGTACACGTGCTTACCGAGGGTAAAAAGATCCTTTTGCTCTCCGGTGGCGACGGCGGTTTCGGAAATGAACACTTCAAGAGAGCGACAAATCAGCGGCCGAAGAAAATAACCCCGGGTTATCCCGGCGCAGAAGCGAAATTTTATATCGAACTTCAGCTTGTCGTCGATGTCGGGTTCGTCGGATTTCCGAATGCGGGCAAATCATCGCTTTTGAACGCGCTCACGAATGCGAGCGCAAAGGTCGGATCGTACCAATTCACGACGCTCGAGCCGAATCTCGGAGCGCTCTACGGCTATATACTTGCCGATATCCCGGGACTTATTGAGGGTGCTTCGGAAGGGAAAGGGCTCGGACACAAATTTTTGCGGCACATCAAGCGGACAAAGATGATCGCACATTTGATCTCGCTTGAGAACGAAGATGTCGCGGACGCGTACCGGACGATCCGCAAAGAACTCGAACAATATGATGAGAAACTTGTCCTGACCGGAGTCGAAGGGTTGACGGCAAAGGAAGAGATCATCATTCTCACGAAGACCGATCTCGTGGACGGAGAGACGCTAAAGAAGGCGCAAAAAGAATTATCGGTGCTGAAGAACCGGCTGTTCTCGCTTTCGATCTACGACGACGCCGCGCTCAAAGATTTCTCCGATGCGCTGGTGAAGTTGTTAAGAAAAAAAATATCTGCATCCCAATAACACATGCCTTTTGCAGACCTCTTTTCACATTGGTTCTCGTACTCGATTATCGGAGCACTTTGTTTTGGTGTTTCCATGGCGCTCTATAAGTGGCCGGCGCACGATAAAGCAATCGACACCAATGCACTCAACACTTGGCGAAACATCGTTCAGCTTTTACTTGCATGCCTCTTTTTCTATGGAAGCTTCACCTTTGTCCTCGGCGACACCATTCTGATTGCATTTTTGCGTGGGGGATTATTTACGGCGCTGACGTTGCTCCAAATGTATGCGCTCACAAAGGTAGAAACGAACACTCTTTATCCGATCACCTCTACATTCTCGTTGCTTGTCGTTATTGTGGTGGGGATATCGTTTTTTCACGATGCGATAAGCATGTTGCAATTGCTCGGTATGCTCCTTGCGGTAGTTGCCATCTATTGCTTCAGCTACAGATCAGGCAAGTGGAAGTGGGGAAAAAAGGAATCCTACATCGGCATTGCCATTGTTGTTTTCTCGGCCATATCAAATATTGTGCATAAACTGGCCGCAGACATGGGGGATATTTATAATTTTCAAATCTGGCTCTATGTGTTTATTTTTGCAACGGGACTTATTCCACTTTTCATTCAACACAAAAAAGAAACATTCGGAAAAATGTGGCACAGGAAATCGTTCCTTGCCGGTGTGGCAATCGCCATTTTTTCATTTCTTGGTGCGTATGCGCTCTTGGTGGCACTCACCAAGGGGCCGCTCTCCCTCGTTCAGACGACTAATTCCGCATACCTTTTTGTTGCGGTGCCGTTCGCGGCATTTTTGTTCAAAGAAAGCCTCACTGCGAAAAAAGTTTTATTGATACTCCTCGCATTCGTCGCCATTGCCATCATTCGCCTTGGATAATTCGAGTTTTCCGACGAGCCGCTCGAATTGTCAAGCGGCAAAAGTTTGGGCACATTGTGTGCTACAATTCCATCATTATGCCCCAATATAAGGCAACAATTGGTTTGGAAATCCACGCGGAACTGAAGACGGCGATAAAGATGTTCTGTCGCTGCAAGAATGATCCCGACGAAAGCCGCCCGAATTGGAATATCTGTCCGGTGTGTACCGCACAGCCCGGGACACTCCCGGTCATCAATAAAAAGGCAGTCGAACACGTGCTTCGCGTCGGCCGAGCGCTCGGATCGACGCTTGCGGATTTCACCGAATGGGATCGCAAAAATTACTTTTACCCGGACATTCCGAAGGGTTACCAGATCAGCCAGTACAAATATCCGCTTGTTTCGGGCGGCTCGCTTGCGGGCGTTCTCCTTACGCGCATCCATCTTGAGGAAGATACGGGCACTTCGAAACACGATCGCGGCGATTATTCGCTCATCGACTACAATCGTGCCGGTGTGCCGTTGATGGAGCTCGTGACGGAGCCGGTCATCCATGACGCGGAAATCGCTGTCCGGTTCGCGAAAGAATTGCAGCTCCTGCTTCGCTCTCTTGGCGCCTCCGATGCGAATATGGAAAAAGGGGAGATGCGCGTTGAAGCGAATATTTCGATCTCCGAAACGGATACGTTCGGAACAAAAGTCGAGGTCAAAAATCTGAATTCGTTCAAATCGGTTGGGGACGCGATCGCATTCGAGATCAAACGCCACGCCGAAGTGCTCGAGCGCGGAGAAAAAGTCGTACAAGAAACGCGCGGCTGGGACGAAAATACGGGAAAGACGTGGAGTCAGCGCAAGAAAGAAAGCGCGAACGATTACCGCTATTTTCCCGAGCCCGACCTTCCGAAGTTGATGGTGACCGAAGTGTTCGGAAAAGATCACGAAAAGCTTCCCGCATTGCCGGAGTTGCCGTGGGAGAAACGCGAGCGGCTGAAAAGGGAATTTGGGTTTTCCGACACTATCGTTGAAATGTACGTCAGCGATCAAACGCTCGGTAATTTTTTTAAAGAAATTAGTGGCATGGAAACCAATCAAGAACTTGTCAAACTAGCGTCAAATTATATTTCATCAGATCTTGCTGCGCTTATGAAAACCGCGAATTCAACACTGGGGAAGGTAACCGCACGCAACTTCATGGGACTTATGGGGATGCTTTTCATGGGTGAACTTTCTTCGCGTGGAGCGAAAGATGCGCTTACCGTGTTATTTAATGAAGGAGGCGATCCGGAAACGATTGTCCGTTCATGTGGTCTCATTCAAAAAAGCGATACTGATTTTCTTGAAACGATAGTAAAAGACGTTATTGCCACAAACGAAAAAGTGGTTGCGGAATATAAGGCGGGGAAAGAAGCATCGCTTCAGTTTTTGATCGGACAAGGCATGAAGGCAAGCAAAGGAAGCGCGAACCCGAAAATATTGGGAGATCTGTTCAAGAAACTGCTTGGATAGATGAAAAAACGGGCGTTTTTCATGCGATAAACACATTGTGATTATCGGCTGTTGTTGTATTCTATAGAGATGGATCCTGTAGTGAGCTTTCAGTTTGATCATGTTCTGTTGCAGTTCGCTCAAGGCGTAAAATATCCGGTTTATGTTAAGGTGCCCACGCAACTTTAAGAGAAGAACTAAGAACATAATCACCGATTAAATTTTTTGACCAAACCATATCAGTAATGGAAAGTTATTTTACTTAACAGTAAAGAGAGCATATTATAATCAACGAACGAGGACTGGTCGAAAAATTAATCAAACTGAAAATCTACTACAGGATGGATACTGACGGAAAAACTCTCGCTGAACTTTCTCATGAGCCCAAAGAGAAGCGGTACGTGACGCTTGATGTCGGGAGCAAGATCTCCGGATATACGAAAGATTATCTTGACCGCCTGTGCCGGCTCAATAAGATCGAACATCGCTCATGGATAAAAGGAGGTTTTGTTGTGGAGCTTGATTCGTTGCTTCGTGAGACCCACACGCTCCTTATTTCCGACGAGGAAATAAACTTTATCGACAAACGGGAACTCACCGGACCGCGTGAAGAAACCGTAACACCGTCTTCGTCCGCACAAACTGTGCCGCAACAAAATTCCAGATTGCCTGCCCAGTCCGCTGTGGAGGCAGCACAGCCGGCGGCTCAAAGCGAAAAGGAAAGTCTCCCGAGCATTTCTCGGGCAACCATTGAGATACCTCTCCAGAGAACACCGATCAGACCTGCGGGTTCTCCGGCATCCATACCGACGTCAGTACCGGTTTCCACACCTTTTGCTTCATCATTTGCGCGAACTTCTCCTGCGCAGGCTCTTCCTCAGGAAAGTCCAACGCCGCCTGCTGTGAAAGACGTAGAGATCTCCGCACCTGTTTCTCCGGCGGCTCCTTCGCAAGTTCCGTCTCCCGTTTTCACCCCGTCTCTTCCGCGAGAACCAATACCACCGCCTCGGCTGATAACAATTACGCCGCAGCAAAATTCCGATCAGTCGGCAAAATCAGACCAGAAGCCTTCCGCATCAGTTTCACACAGTGATGAATGGGACGCGCTTCTTTTCGGGAGCGTTAATGATATTCCTGAACCGCAAAAAGCAATCACACCTCCCGCACCTTCGTTGTATCAGACGCCGTCCGAGTATCGTCCTATTCGGACTTCCGTTGATCCTACTCCTCACCACGATGACGCCCCTCTTTTTCCATTTTCTCTAGAAAACGCATTAAAAAAAGAAAATGTTCCCGTAGAACAAAAGGCGACTTCTGTGAGTACTGAAAAAATTGCTGTGCCGATTCCAGAGTCGCAACCGATACGACCTCTGCATTTTACCCTTCCGATTTCTCCCCAAACGCCTGTCCTGACTGCGTCATCGCTCCCCAAACTTGCTGAAGAGCATCACCTTACAACCCCCGAGCCGCATTCGTTGGCAAAAAGTCCGGGGCCCAACTGAAACGGGCGATAGACTCCCTCAGGATTTCCTCATATACTATTAGAACCTATCTCAAAATAAACCGCTTAAAACATGATCCACCACGAACGACGCTTGGCGAACAGCAGATTGAAATTTCGGCTACAAAGTCGTAAAACCTCGGTCGTCGTAGCTTTGGCTACGCCTCCTTCAGTTTTTCGACTTTTCGCTTCGAAATTTCTACCTTCTGTTCAGTCATTTATTTTGAGGTAGGTTCTAGAGATAAATAATTTACATCACCATGGGAAAAAAGGTACGTGTCGCGATAAACGGATTCGGGCGCACCCCGAAGGAAAGCATCCCAGTAGTACAGCAAAAGCTGACTACGGGACAGGAAGCTTCCTACGGGGCGAGAGGAGAGAAATTTATTCATAGTTATATATTCTTTTCATGAGTACGCGAATTGCCATCAATGGTTTCGGGCGCATCGGACGGGCATTCTACAAACTTGCGCGCACGCGTCCGGAAATTGAGATCGTCGCCGTCAACGATCTTGGCGATCTTGAGAACATGGCGTACCTCTTGAAATACGATACCGCTTATGGTCGGGCGGATTTTGCTGTGGAGGTCGTCCCTGTCGGAGGCCAGGAGGAACCGGGTTTTATCGTCCAAGGGAAAAAGGTGGTCTTGGTGCAGGAAAAAGATCCGACGAAACTTCCGTGGGGGAGACTCAACGTTGATGTTGTCGTCGAATCAACGGGAATGTTCACTTCTTTCGACAAGGCAAAGGTGCACCTCGATGTCGGCGCGAAACGCGTTGTCGTCACCGCTCCGGTCAAAGGGGGAAGCATGGAGGGCGTGGCGCCAAATGGGAACGGGTGCATTGAGTGCGCTCCGGGTATTTTTGGCGTCACCGTACTCATGGGGATCAATGAAAAACAGCTTGCTCATGCACACATTTCTTCGAATGCGTCGTGCACCACTAACGCCGCATCCCCGGTCATGCAGATACTTCACGAGACCATCGGTATCGAAAAGGCGCTCTTGAACACAACCCATGCATATACGGGTACGCAAAAGATCGTCGACGGTCCCGGTGGCAAAGATATGCGCGGCGGACGAGCGGCGGCGATGAACATGGTTCCCGCCTCGACGGGTGCGGCGGTCGCTGTGACCGAGGCCATTCCAGAACTCAAGGGAAAGTTCGACGGCATCGCGGTGCGCGTCCCAGTCATTACTGGATCCCTTGCCGATATCACCTTTATCGCAAAGAGAAATACGAGTGTCGAAGAGGTGAATAAGATCTTAAGCGATGCCGCAAAAGATCCGCGATGGCACGGGATATTCGCGGTCACGAATGAGCCGATCGTCTCCTCGGATATCGTCGGTGAGCTCTATGGCGCGATCGCTGACCTCGACATGACGCGCGTCGTCGACGGAAATCTCGTCAAAGTGCTTTCTTGGTATGACAATGAGATGGGGTATACCAATACGCTCGTCATGCACGTTCTTGAGGTGGCAAAGTATTTGTAAATTTGGCGCACTTCTCGTCCTTTCTTCAGCAAGTCGCATCAACATAAATTAACTACGTCTCCACGACATTGCTTCAGTCCAGGACGTCGGATTGCATCCAAATTTCGAGATAGTCCAAAATTTGGCTTAATAGTAAATTTGTGAGGCTAATATCATGATAAGGTGGCTCTATTAAGAGCT
>MHLP01000010.1 GCA_001821435.1 Candidatus Lloydbacteria bacterium RIFCSPLOWO2_01_FULL_50_20
AAATTGCGTCATAATTATTTACTCAACTAGCTCTTAATAGAGCCACCTTATCATGATATTAGCCTCACAAATTTACTATTAAGCCGAGGTTCCTGAGCCCTTCGGTGCTGAGGAGTTCGGCTGAGGCTCACTCGAAGTCCTCGGGGTCGAAGCACTTGTCGAAAGAACCCCTCTCGGGATTGCGCTTCATTGAGCTATTTTCTGTATGAAAAAAGCCCGAGGTGATTAGCGGGCTCCTGTGTGGTATTGAATTTATACAGATCATTACTCAGACTTGGCTTCAAATTTTTCTTTCAGCCATCGGTACACTCTTGGACGAAGCGCGGTATGGGGCACGCTCAACCCAGTGCGCCATCTTTCAACTGAGCTTTGGGACATCCCCCATTTTCTCGCAAACTCGCGAGAAGTCACCGCCCCCAATGACAGCGCTTCGAAAATAACTGCGGTGAATAAACCATCGTTTTTTAGATCCTGCTTCGCCTGCTCAATCGTTGCGAGTAATTGCTCCGGTTGCTTTTTCACTTCATCCTCCAATTTTGATTACCGACTTTCTATTCTCCAGACTAGCACGACACTGATGAGGAGCAAAGTTTACAGTTCACGTTGTCAATACACCTAAAATCGCTCGGCGAGATACTCCCAGAAAGGCTTCGCGATGCCGCGATATCCTTTTGCGACGAATACGGTTTTCCGTCGGCACTGCTTGGCCACCTGCTCGGGGATGGATCCGACACTGATCACTTGAGTAATTCCGCCCCGTGCCGCGGGCAAAAGCACCGCGTCATAGGCCTCACTTGAATTTTTTAAGATGCCTGAAGCAACATAATCGGAATAAATAAGTTTTGACTCAACGCCGCTGGGGATCTTCATCTTCAGTTCCCGTACATGCTTTTCAAGGATCGACTCATAATATTTATCCGCATTACCACGAATATCTTCAGGGACGATCATCGCTACGGTGATCTTCGAGCCAAAGGTGCGATAAAGTGCGGTCGCAACCTTGCCCGTAAAACGGAGATTGGGATTTGCGTCTATGGGGACAGGGACAAAAACACGGTCTAGTTTTTCCACACTTCCCAATTTGACCGTAAGCATATCGCATTTCGCGCGATGAAGAACGACGTCGATCTTTCGTCCAAAAATAAAACCTTTCGTGTTCACGTCGCCGTCCCAATTCATAAGCACGAGATCAGCGTGCTCCTCGACGATCGTCTTCAGTATCGCTTCAGGAACTGACTGCGACTGCACTATCCGCGTATCGACGTTCAGCCGCTTCTTCGCCATATCATCTTCGATCGCGTGGAGAAGGTGTTCTTCCTGATCTGAATGAAATGCAGCCCGAATGCTTTGACCTTCTTTTACCTCATGAATGCGGAGCGCAATGAGATCACCGCCCTCTTCGCGGGTCATTGCCGAAGCGACGTCCAGGAATTTATGCCAATCGCCGTTCGTGCCGACAGGCAGCACGACGCGATATTCACTTTTGGGATGAAAACGCACTGAATGTTCATAAACGATCTCGCGCGCGTGATCCTCTCGTTCGACACGTTTCGCATAGCCGAGATAATTCACGAGACCGAGAAGGAGCCAGACGCCGAAGAACACGACCGCCACAGGAGATACGTGAAACAGTGCGATACCGAGCGCGACATAGCAAACGACGCCAAGGAGAGGAAGATATGGTCCGAAAGGTACGACATACTGCCACTTCGCCTCGGGCTTCTCACGGCGCAATTGGATATATGCGAGATTAAGCTGAAGAAAAAGTCCGATAAAAAGAATGTCCGCCAGGCCCGCAATGTCTTTGAGCGGAAGAAATAACGCGGCGGCAGCTATGATGCCGAGTGAAAGCAGGAGCGCTCGCGTCGGCACAAAGTAGATCGGGTGCATGATGCCGAACTTCTTCCAGAGCAGCTTGTCACGCCCAAGAGAGAACAAGACGCGCGAGGAAGAATAGATCGTTGCATTCATGGCAGCGAGATTGGCAAGCAAACCCCCCACGAGCATGAGCATATAGCCGAACGGCATGAACTGGCTTCCCGCAACGACCATCGCACGATCAGCTTCAACTCCGATGAATTGCCATGAAGGAATTCCCCCTCCGTCGGTGGCCGCAATGATCACCACGGCGATCAGCACATAGATCATGGAAACAACGCCCCAGGAAATAAACAGTCCGTGTTTCAGCGCTTTCGCAGGATTTTTTACCTCTTCGCCGGTTTGTGCCTGGATCTCCGACCCTTCAAACGCAATATAAAAGAGCGCCGCCGCCTGCAGTACGCCCGCGATACCCATCGGTAAAAACATCGAGAAATTAAACGCGACAAGATCAAGATGCAGCGCTGCTTGTTTAAATCCAAAAACGAAAAATGCCGCAAGCAGAGCGAGGATGACAATGACAATAACCCCGCCGATCTTTCCGGAGAGTTTTACACCGCGATAATTGATCAGTCCGAAAAGCACGACAGCGCCCAGAGTGAAGAGTATGCTCAGTACCCCGGAACTCAAACCTCCGCGAGAAAACTCAAGAAAATCAAATAAAAATTCCTCTGCGATGATGCCGAATGATACTGCATAGAGCGAACACGCGATTGCCGAGGCCATCCATGAGAACCAGCCCGAGAGAAAACCCTGCACGGGACCAAGCCCGCTCGTGACCCAGTGATATCCGCCACCCGCAACCGGAAAAGTCGTCGCGAGAGCAATATACGAATTGAGATTGATGAATGCGATCGCCGAGCCGAGGATCATTGAAAGCACGAGGCCACCTCCGGCAAGTCCTGCCGCATGACCCAAGAGCGTAAAAATACCTCCTCCTAATAACGCGCCGATACCCAGGAGAGCAACTTCGGGGATACCGAGCGTACGTGCAAGCTGGATGCCACCGTTTGCCGATTTATTCTGTTCTTTCATGCTTGGAAGAGTTCCGCGCGTAGCAGTATACTCGCAATAGGCGCTGAAATCAAACGCATATTACGCGCTCTTCTGTTTTACAAAAATAACTTTTGATGAGCTCATTTGACCTCGGCGAATAGTGATCGCATCCGGTGAAACAGTGAAATACTGCGCAAGAAGTTCTCGCATCCGTTCGTTCGCTTTTCCTTTCTCTCTCGGTGCTTGAACGGAGACAAGAAGCCTGCCGTCGCGGCCGACCGCCACGGATTCTTTCTTTTTTCCTGTTGTTATTTTTACCCTGTATTCCATCGCTAAAGAAGACGTGCGATCGTATTGCCAAATTCTTCCGCAGAGGCCGGGCCGTCCGCCGTCACGACTCGTCCATCGGTGACCACAGGAAGCCGTTCATATCGAACACCGTATTCTTCGAAAATCTCCGCCAGTCTCCCGTCGCCATCCCAGCCTGTCGCTCTTTTTCCATTCAACACTCCGGCTTTTGCGAGAATGCGCGACGAGAAACAAATGGCACCGTAGGGCATGCCGGGACGCGCCTCGGCTTCTTTCATGATGCGCGCGGTTTCATCGTTATCAAGAAATTTGGGCGCGCCCGGTCCGCCAATTGCAAACACGGCATCGTAATTCTCCGCATGTACCTCGTGAAGCGCGAGATCAACCGGGGTCTTTTCTCCGGTATTCGATGTTGCCGTCTCGCCGTCCATACTTGCGGTCAGCACCGTATGCCCCGCCCCCTCAAGCACCCGTTTCGGGTCGTGATATTCTTTCGTTTGAAATCCCTCTTGAGCGATCAGGAACAGTACTTTTGCCATACGCCCAGTATAACAAAACTCGGTGGCACGTTGCCACCGAGTGTGATCGCTACCGCACGGAACCAGTCTCTTTATACCGTCTCCAGATCGGCAGCCACTCCCTCTTCGAAACACCGAGGTGGACACGATCCCAATAACGGCCTGAACGAAAAAGACGAGACCTCTGTACGCCTTCGACTTTATACCCGCAATGGATACTGTAACGAATGCTTCGCTTATTGAACGCGAATGCCGTCGAGGAAACCGTGTGCAGGTTAAGCGTATTAAACGCGTAATCGAGTAAGAGCATTTTTGCATCAGTACCATAACCCTTACCCCAATATTTTTTTTCACCGATCATCGCCCCGGTTGAGGCATTGCGATTGGGCCAATCGATCTCATGAAGCGCCATTGTCCCAATGAGTTCGCCGGTCTCCTTGAGCACCATACCAAGCACGACACCCTTTGCGGCATCTCCCCCGCGATCAATGAAGTCTTCTTCATTCTTGAGCGTTTGAGGAAAGATCATTACCAGATTATGGCGCACCTCCGGATCATTGATCCAACGCTGTAGTTTCTCTGCATCTGTATGCTTATTGAGCGGGCGCAAAATGACTTTTTTGCCCTCAAGAAAAATTACCGGACGTTCCATCATCGCATTCATCTACGATTCCTTTGTGGTCAATAAAGAACAAGCCACCCCGGGAGATCCCGGGGTGGTTGATAAAACTCAGTTGAAAAAAATAATTACCAGAGTTCCATGAATCGCCCCGCGACAAAATCACCGCACGAAAGAGGATCCGTGCAACCGATGTGATTCATGCGCTGTGCGACATGGTTATGCATATGTATTTAAACTAACATCAGAGATTATTTCTGTCAATCTTTGCCACAATCGGCCGAATACAAAAAAACCGCCCCTCAAGGAGCGGCCTTACTTTCTTGGTCGATTATGGCGATCTGCCATCCGGCAGATCGCCACGCTTCGATCGCTTGAAATTTTCCCATGCATCACGGATCACGGAATCGCCAAAATGATCATGGCCCCTGCTGTGTTCCAGTTCGTGCTTGATAAGACTTTTTGGCGGCGGAGAATCCTTGTCGAACCAGATATCGGCCACCATGCGCTCAAAATCAACCTCGGTGCACGCATGGATCAAGGCATACTTACCATCATTATTACACCGATCATTTATCTCTTTCTGAGTAACATAATGCTCGACGACGGTTAGCTTGGGAAAATCGGGCGGAGGAGGATTGTCGAGATCGTTGTCGAGGATGAGTGATGCACATCCAGACAAAAAGAGGGCAAACACCAGTAGGGCATTCCGAAAATAGAACAACACTTGAGACATTGCAAATTTCCATTCGGGTGGTTTTCAAAGCACCAAAATAGTGCTCCAACTGAACCGCATGTTCGCACGTATCCGCAAAACGACAACTTGACAGTCATTCCCCTATATTGATAAATGCGCCAAATGATCACGGAAAGCATATATGCACATTGTGACAAATTCTCAGGCTGCAAGTATAATGAGCACACCATGGATCCCGTTAGAGGTCGCGGACGCCATATTTCAATTATTTCACTAATTTATGGTCATCATTATAAATATTAAACAAGTAGGAACGACGGAATCGCTGTCCGCGTCCTACCTCTAACGGAATGGAAACACCAACACAAAAACATATTTTAATCGTCGAAGACGATGCCGTACTTGCCGGCATGCTCAAACAGTCGCTCGAGGCTGCTGGGTTCGCTGCGGTGATCGCGAAAAACGGCGAAGAGGGAAAGTCCGCCGCAACACAGGGAACACCTCCTGATTTTCTTATCGTCGATATTGATATGCCAAAGATGGACGGCGTCACCATGTTGAAAGCGCTCCGTACGGAAGGAGTAAACGTGCCCGCGATCGTTCTGACGAATTTCAGCCAGCCGGAGCACGTCGCTGACGCTGCAGAAACCGGTGTGCTTGAATATCTCGTCAAGGCGGATTGGGAGATCGACCAGATCGTCGAGAAAATACGGGCGCATCTCACTTCTCGGCGTACTGCATGAGTCCCATTAGAGGTCGCGGACACAAAATACGCTTCACAAAAATGATGATTCTGATGATCATTACAAACCGTAATCGGACACGAACACGGGAAGTGTTGTTCGCGTCCCACCTCTAACGGCATGAAAAAGCTTCTTGCGAACCTTAATGTCATACAACAGTGCCGCGAACTGAACGTTTCGCCGCTTTCGTGCCCGCGTTTCCTTTTTGTTTTGATGGGCATCGTTATTATCGTATCGATCCTCGCCACCTACTTCGTCGGCCAATATTACGTGAGTCCAGATATGGTCATTGCACTGGTCTCCGGACTCACCATCGCCCTACTCATCTTCATGCATGTGATCGTTCAGGCGTTTGAGCAGGTGGTGCTGGCGCGCCGCCAAGAACTCGCGCATGCCAAAGAAGTGCTCCTGCTTCGCGACCGGTTTGTATATGTCGCCATTCATGATCTTCGCTCCGGAGGAACGGCGATCAAATGGGGTCTTAAATTGCTCGAAGGAAACGAGAATACTGCTGCGGGGGGTTCAAGCGAGATCGTGAAGCAAATGCGCAGAAAAAATGAAAACCTTCTTCAGCTTGCGCGCAATATTCTCCTGGTGACACGCATCGACGGTGAAACTCTCCCGATAAACAAAGAAAGTATATCGATACAGAAAGCGCTGGAGGAGGCGCTGGCGGAAGAAAAAGATCTGATCGCCGAACGCAACGTACACGTTGTGGTCAATCTTCCGAATGGCCTCCCGATGATTATCGCAGATCCGGTGCACACCGAAGAAATGCTTGAGATCCTCATCAATAACGCAGTGGGGCACAGTGACCCCGTCTCCCCCTTGGTTTCCTTGACCGTCACAGAGAAAGGTCAGGAGATCCTTATCGCAGTCGAAAACAACGGTCCAGGGATCCCGCCCGAAAATCTTGAGCATGTGTTCGAACAATATTGGCGATCGGCCGGGCCGGACAGAAGCGAGGGTACCGGTCTGCCTCTTTATATTGCACACGAACTTGCGCGACTCATGGGCGGACGGATATGGTTCTCTTCGGTCCTCGGTTCAACGAATTTTACTGTTGCACTGCCGACGGCATAAGGGCTCGCAATGCTTGAGAATGCCTCATGCGGTAAAGCATTTTGTGTTTGCTTTCTCTCGGTTTTCTGCTAAAATCGGCCTACGTTCTTTTTAATGCAAATATTGTATCGTGAGCTCCGGTGTAGCTCAGTGGTGGAGTGAGGGTTGGGTAGGGACCCGACCCGCAAGACTTGTTGAGGGCTTTTCTTAAAGACCCAACAAGTGGACAGCCTCTGTAAGAGGGTGCGCGCACAGCGCACTGCTTCCAGGAAAAACCTCACGACACAACGAGAGAACGTGGAATAAAAAATATTCCGGTGTAGCTCAGTGGTAGAGCAGTGCGCTGTCAATTAAGGCAGCTTTTGGGGGAAACTTCAGGATGAACTCTTTGGGATATCGGTGAATCCTTCGCCCGTCAAACAATCGGGCATGGCAATACCGAGGGAACCTTTGATAAGTTGGGATTTATCCTGAGCTTGTCGAAGGAGCGCCGTAGAGACTAGATACCAAAGTGCCTAATCCCGAGCATCGTCGAGGGAATGGCAAAGATATAGTCCACGCCTTTACGAAAGTATCGGATCACGTGTAACGCATTGGTCGCAGGTTCGAATCCTGCCGCCGGAGCATGACGGGACAAGCATCGCCGAAAGCGGTGCTTTTCCCTTTATTGGTGGGCTTTTTCGGCGGTTCGAAAGTTCTTTTTTCGGTCTTTTCGAGTGTCATGAGCTCTTGGAGACGATTATGGATCAAATCAAACGGTTTTCGGTAAGAAATCGTGATATTTCCGTTGTTTATCGTGGGGTTCGAAAATAAAAATGAGAGCAGTGTTCGTTTGTCCTCAACCGTGCGGTTCGGGTTCAAATAAATATCCCGGGCCCGCTTGGCGACATCCAGCACGGCAATGCCCATCTCAAAATATTTAAGGTTGGCGTTTTTGTGCCGGTTCAAGCTGTCCATGACTTCTTCCTGCTCTTTCTTGTATTGCGCGTACTTTCGGTCGTAGAACTCTTGGGTGATCCTGCCGTCTATCTTGTCATCATATATCTGGTCTAATCGCTGAAGCGATTTTTGGTATTGCCGCTCGAGTTCGGCAATGGCCTTGTCTCGAAATCCTATCTCATCGGCATGCCCCTCTTTTAAGGCGTCCTGGACCCAACCGAGAAGCCGGGAGACGCGCTCATCTTTTGGCGTTGCCTCAAAGACATAGTCGGCCATTTTAGCGTCTATTTCATTTTGCTTGATCCACACTTTCTGCGTGCAATTGCGGTAATGGTTGCAGTGGCCGTACCATTTGCCTTTTTGAAGTTCCCAAGTGATTTTTCCGCCGCATTCTTCGCAATCAAATACTCCTTTGAAAAGCGAGTTATGCCTGCTGTATTTTGGCGCCGTGTTGTGGCGCATAATTTCCTGCACCCGCATAAAGAGTTCTTTGGCAATGATCGGTTCGTGTTCTCCCGGGGTTATTTTGCCTTTCCATTGATTTGTTCCGTAATAGAACGGATTGGAGAGAAGTTTATGGATGCGGCTCTTATATACTCTGCGGCCGCTTCTTCCGCGAAGTCCGTTTTCATACATCACATTCGTTAGTTTTTGAACGGAGTATTTATTGCTGGCGTAGAGCTTAAACATTTTCTGAATAATCGGCGCCACTACTTCGTCTATCACATGGGTTTTGTGTCCTTTCTCGCCAATGGTCTTATATCCGAGCGGCGGCTTTGTCGGCAGCCATCCTTGCGCCAATTTTTCTTTTTGGCCCTTTTTCACATTTTCAGAGAGGAGCCGGATATAGTATTCGGCCGTGGCCACTTTTACCCGCCACATAAACCACTCGTGCGATTTCGAATTTTTGTGCAGGATACAGCCTTCTTTTACCAAGTGAATCTGGTGTGCTTCATCTTCAAGTAGCCAGTTGTCTATTGTCGGGACATCCGCGAAGTTTCTCGTCAGGCGATCCGTGGTTTCCACAACAATGATGTTGATTTTGTTTTTTACCACAAATCGCATCATCTCATGGAAGATTTTTCTTTGTATCGTACCGTTCGCCGATTCGTGGATGGAAAAAACTTTCTCAAGCAAAAACCCCGCTCTGTCGGTGTAGTCGCGCAGGAGTTTTTCTTGGGCCGGCAGAGAATAACCGGTTTCCTCTTGCTCTTTTGAGGATACGCGGGCGTACGCTGCTGATTTTTCTTTTTTCGGTTTTTCTTCTTGCATTTTTGTTTCCATAATCGTGTATTTATCGACCTTTATGGTTCAACTCAACCCCTATCCTAACCCTTGAATTCCATCAAGCTGATTTGCCCACAGCTACCAACCGGTGATTTCGGACGGCAAATCCTTGAAACCCTGCAGCGCCAACATGGCCGAGATGAGTCGGTCGTCTCTTTGGCCCGATTCCGCTCCCATGCTGTGTCGGTTTGCCTCATCAGTGTGGACAAAAGTGAGCATTTGGCTGACGGTAGCGGCGCACGACAAGCCGACCTCTTCTTCGCGCAGGGCCCGCACGAATTCATCAACCATAAGCGGCTTAGTTACGCTGGTTGTTTTCCAGCCAAGCTTTCGCGTCCAGTCGTTCGTAACCTTGTCAAAGTGTCGTTGACGAAAAATGTACATGTAACCAAGCCGGGTCAATTCGTTTAAGACCGCAAGGCCATGGTTATTGATCTCCAGCACCACGAGCGCATTGTTGAAATATTCCGCCACCTTCATAATCTTTTTTGCGAATATATCTGGCGGGATTTCGTTGCTTGCAAAACTCGCCACCTCGTGACCGGTCATCCTATCCATGACGGTAAAAGCAGAATCGTCCTGACCAATGCCTTCGGCGGTGTCAGCGCCTAA
>MHLP01000011.1 GCA_001821435.1 Candidatus Lloydbacteria bacterium RIFCSPLOWO2_01_FULL_50_20
AACTAGCTCTTAATAGAGCCACCTTATCATGATATTAGCCTCACAAATTTACTATTAAGCCGAAAATTTCTTAAAGCGAGTTAATTTACGCCAGCGCCGCATCGACTTGTGGTGCAATTTGCTGGCGACTGAAGCACAGTGCCCCTGGGGCTGTACTTTTGTACTGCCCCAGGGGTCGAGCGCTGACAACAGCAAAGTGCGCACAAAGCGTGCGACTGTACATTTTAGCTACCTGCTCAGGCGACACCGAGCCGTGATTTGATCTTTTTGACCACGTCCTCGATATTCCAATCGCTTTTTACGAGAAAGTCATACGTGTTCGCGTCGGTCGCCTGTGCGATCTTTTCGGGGTCGTTGATATTGGTGAGCAAGATCACACCGGCGTCTTTTCCCCACTCCATATCCTGACGCAATTTTCCGAGCATCGTCAGCCCGTCCATGACCGGCATCATGAGGTCGAGCAGAATAAGATCGGGATGCTCTTTGAGCGCCGTCTCAAGACCTTCGAGTCCGTTCTTTGCCTGGAAAACAGTGAAACCCTCGAAAGAGAGGATGTCCGCAATTGCCGTGCGGAGCGGCGTTTCATCTTCAACGACCAACACTTTTTTATTGAGACTTTCTGGCATGGTGTGATGAATTAATTTTTTCCTTCAAGTGAGCGCTCAATATCTCCGATAATTTGGGTAATATCATGATCGGCTTTGGTATAAAAATTAGAGATACCCAGCTCAAGATAAGAACGAATATTTGGTGCTGAGGCGGTATTTGATACCACAAAGATGGGGATATTTTTCCATTCGGGATGATTCTTCATCTGTACAACGAAGTCGAGACCGTTTCCCGATCCCAAGAGATAATGATCAAGCCAGATCACATCGATATGTTTCCCTTTCTCCAATTCTTTGATGCCGTCTTCGACAGTACTCACCATGATCGGCTCAAATCCGTGTTCTCCCAGGGCTTCGCGCACGGCTGAGACGAGCTGGCGGTCATCTTCAAGTACCAATATTGTGTGTTTCTGCTTTTTAACCATACGATTTCTATTCTAGCATGTTAATTATTTGTGCAATAGTCTTCAGTGCACTTTGACTGTGCGCTCCGGTCTATGTAAGACCCTTTGAACCCTCCTTCTTCACCATTCCGGAAATCGGGAGTAAAACATGAAATGTCGTGCCCTTGTTCTCTTCAGATTCGAATGCTATCTGACCGCCCGAGGCTTCAATGATCGCCTTCACGATATACATGCCCAACCCGGTTCCCTCAGTGTCTTTTTGGCGGACATTGTCGGCTCTGAACAATTTCTGGAAGATCTTTGACTGCTGGCTTTTTGGTATGCCATAACCGTTATCAGTTACGCGAATATACAGACTGTTTTGTTTAACACTGATCTCAGCGAGAAGCGCGCCACCTGCCTGCGTATACTTGACCGAATTGGAGAGCAGGTTCTGGAATATAATGCGGATGAGCTTGGGATCCGCCAGATACGTTTTCGGGGCCTGAGTAAACACGCGCTCGACCGTCTGTTTCTTCTCGGTCAACTGCGGCGCGAGCTCGGAAAGGACGCTCTCACAGATCTCGACCGGACTTGTCGTTTCAGGTTCGATCGCAAACGTCCCGAGATCCAAGCGGGAAACATTGAGGAGCGCATTCACCAGATCGACCATGCGCAGGTTGCCCTGGTAGATTTCCCCAACATACTGGCGCTGTTTTTCATTGAGCTCGCCGACATATTTTGAGAGCAACATTTCCGAATACCAACGGATCGCGGAAAGCGGGGTGCGCAATTGGTGTGAAGCAAGCGAAACGAATTCCGTCTTTGCGCGATCGATCTCTTTGCGTAGCGAAATGTCCTGACAGACGGAGACGTAAAAAAGCGTCTGATCCCCCTCGGCAATCGGATAGATGGAGAGCTCCGCAAGATACGTCGTGCCATCTTTTCGCTTATTGACGATATCTTCGGTATGGAAAGGAAGCTTTGCAGAGATCTTTTCCCATAACGCCTGAAATATTTCCGGTTTTGTTTCCTCGCTCTTGAGCAGCCGTGAATTTCTTCCGAGGGCATCCTCGATACTGTAGCCGTTGAGGGCAACCCATGCGGGATTCACATAAATAATGGCGCCGTCCGGGCTCGTGATGGAAACCGCTTCAATGGAAGAATCCACCGCCTTTTGGAATTTGCGGACGTTCCGTACTTCTTCTTCGATCTTTCCTTTCGCCAGCTCGAGCTCGGTGGTGCGGGCGGAAAGAACTTCCTGTACGCGTTTAACGCTGGAAATGTCCTCAATGACACCGGCGATCTTCTGCGGTTTACCGACGTCATCCCGCGTTGCCTTACCAATATCCATGATCCAAAGATATTCGCCGTTAGCGCGCCGGATACGATATTCGATCGCATACTCCCTCGTGCGCCCGTCGAGATAATACTCCATCGCACGTTTCACCCCTTCGGCATCGTCGGGATGAATGCTGTTGTACCAAAAAGTCATCTGCTCGATCTGATCGTGGTCGGGATATCCCAAAGTCGCCATCATCCGTGCGGAGTAAAACGCCTCTCCAGTCGAAAGATCGTATTCCCAAAAACCAAGACCGGAACCGGCCAGTGCGTTGATGTAGCGTTCATTCCCTATTGCCGTCGCGGCGATCGCTTCCTCGCCCTTTTTTGCAAAATGGATATACGGCGGAAGCGTATAAATGATCATGAGGATCACGACCGCCGCACTTGACGCCGCGATAACAAGCATTGTCCATGTTGTCCAGGGTGCAAGAGATGCGATCTCCGGAAACCAGTATTCGGTCCACGCAACCAAAAGGCTCCCGATAAGAAGCACAACAGGGGCGAAAAAAAGCAATAGCCATCCTCCGCGAGGAGTGCCCCCTTTCTTCAAAATACGTCTTCCCGTTTGTAGAGGTTCTTCTTCCATAATGCGCAATGGGCGCTCAATCTCACAATTCTAGCATAATTCCGCTTGCCCATAATGACCCTGTGTGTACAGCACGAGAAATTATTTCTCTTGAAAAATAGATATGAAGATGTGAAGAAGGTCGCATTAGGGGCTGCGGGGCTTGCCCCGTAGTGACCCCATGCTGATGGATGCATACGATCATCTATCTCGAAAAAGCAATTTTGTACATTGTCGTAAATTTACTGGTGGCTACTACAGGGCTTGCACAAATGCGGAATCGCTGTAGTTTGGGAAGAGGTAAGTACATTGCAAATTTTTACACAAGGAGTGTTCTGGTGGCAAAAGAACAAGCGAAAGGCGAAAAAACTATCCCGAGCAAAAAACGGGTATACGTTTTCGACACCAATGTGCTTATGCACGATCCGACAGCTCTTTTTCGTTTTGAAGAGCATGATGTTTGTCTTCCTATTACCGTGCTTGAAGAGCTCGACAACCACAAAAATGGGCAGAGCGAGATTGCGCGTAACGCACGACAAGCGGCGCGCTTCATTTATCAGGTCATCAGCAAGTCGCCGACAAATAAGGACGAGCGAGGGGCTGTTTCTTATCCGCTTTCTACGGTCGACAAAAGGGCAAGGGGTAACTTGCTTATCCGTATTGAAGAACCGAGGGGGGCACTGTCATCTGAGTTTGACCCGAAAAAAGCGGACAACCAAATTCTCCAGGTTGTACTTTTCTTCAAGAGTATCAGTGGTGATGCGGATGTGATCCTGGTCACTAAAGACATTAACATGGCGACGAAGGCTCGTATTCACGGCATCGAGGTACAGGACTATGAAAATGATAAGGCCCTCGATGACGCAGATATGCTCCCGACCGGTATATGCGAACTCCCTAAGAATTTTTGGGAAACGATGAAAGATATTCAATCTGCACACGTTGCGGGATCGGATGTCTACACTATTCCGGAGCACGCACTTCCAAAATCGCTGCGTAATGCGTACGTGAACGAGTTCATGTATATGAACAATGAAAAGAAACCTTTCCTTGCGCGAGTTACCGCGCATACCGCGGATGCACTCTCACTGCGCATCATACGCAGCCGTAATTCCGAAAACGGGTCCGTATTCGGTATCTGTGCACTAAACCCCTCGCAATCGTTCGCACTGGAACTCCTGCTTGATCCTGAGGTCGACTTTGTGACCTTGTTAGGTGTTGCAGGAACAGGAAAGACTCTCCTCACACTTGCCGCCGGACTTGAGCAGGCGATAGAGTCGGAGCTCTATACGCATATCATTTTTACAAGAATAACGGAGTCTATGGGCAAGGACATCGGCTATCTTCCCGGAAACGAGGAGGAGAAGATGAATCCATGGATGGGTGCGCTGAATGATAGTCTGGAAGTATTGCTCGGCGATGCGGAGGACGAAAAAGAAGGAGTATTCAACAAAGGGCATCCAGCCGGAAAAGCGAGCGCTATCGATCAACTGAAACGGTATATTCAGGTGAGGTCGATCAACTTTATGCGCGGAAGGACATTTCTTCGCAAGTTTTTGGTGGTCGATGAGGCACAAAACCTGACGCCGAAGCAGATGAAGGCGCTCATCACACGTGCTGGTCCCGGAACGAAAGTCGTTTGCCTCGGTAATGTTGGACAGATCGACACACCGTACCTGACGGAAGGAAGCTCGGGGCTGACCTACGCGGTCGAGCGTTTCAGAAAAGGCGATCCGTCAATGCGTTTCGGCTGGCCGCATTACGGGCACGTCAGACTTTCAGACTCCGTGCGCTCAAGACTCGCAAGTCACGCGGAAAAAGTCATGTAAGCGAGCAAGAAGCCGAGTTGGAGTCGATCCGATTCGGCTCTTTTTATTACCCTCCTCAGAGAGCAACTATCTCCTCCCACGACACGTTTCAAAACTTTTTGGAGGGACTGTCTCCCCAACCCCAGCAGAAAAATATCCGTACTCAAAAAACTTGCGTCGAGAGAAAATTACAGCGTTGCCACCTCTTCCCACGGTAGTCCAACTTTCCCAAAATGACTTGCCTTGAGGACAAGGCGAACGAAGCGCGGCCGTTCCAGTTCAGAAACTGGCGGCCACTTGGATTCCATATCAGGAGCTTATCTCCACTTTTTACATCGCCACAACGTCTTCCCACGGCAAACCAGGTTTGCCGAAGTGACCGTAAGTCGCCGTTTGCCGATAGATCGGACGGCGTAATCCCAATTTTTGAATGATGGCTTTCGGCCGGAAATCAAAACGATTGCGGACGAAATCACTTAAGTCTTTCCCGTTCTCGTCCATAGCGGAAACCATGAGCGGTTCCGCATGGCCTATCGCATACGCGACAGAAACGAGCGCCTCTTTCGCAAGACCTTGTGCGACGATATTTTTAGCCGCGTAACGCGCCATGTATGCGGCCGAGCGGTCAACTTTGGTCGCATCTTTTCCGGAAAAGGCTCCTCCACCGTGTGGATAAAGCCCACCATAAGTATCGACCATCAGTTTTCTTCCGGTAAGCCCGGTGTCCGCCTCAAATCCGCCCTGTACGAAACGTCCGGTCGGGTTCACAAATATCTTCACATTTTTGATATCCCCGATGATCGGCCGAATGAGCTTTTCGATGAGCGCTTCGCGGATCTCAGCATGCTCTACATCCTCCGTATGCTGTGTGGACACAAGCACGGTCTTTACCTTACCGTTATCCATAGTCACTTGCGCCTTGCCGTCCGGACGAAGCCAGGGTAATTCCCCTTGCGTCCGGAGGTCTTCCAGCCCTTTCGTCAATTTATGCACCAGCGTTATTCCTTTTGGAAGATATTCCGGCGTTTCATCAGTCGCATAACCGTACATGATACCCTGATCGCCTGCCCCGTCCTGGTCAACACCCATCGCAATATCCGGCGATTGTTTGACGAGCCGCTCGATCACCTCCAATTTTTCCGTATAACCGATATCGCGATATACTGCGAGGGCGATCGCTTTCGCATCGATTGATGCGTCACTCGTTATTTCGCCGCCAATAACAAGGAGGCCGTGAGCCCCGAAGCTTTCTACGGCGACTCGGCTTTTGGGGTCCTGCGTAAGACAGGCATCGAGGATCGCATCGGATATCTGATCGCACATTTTATCGGGATGACCCGATGTCACACTCTCGACGGTATAAATATTCTGAATACCTTGCATGAAAATAAGAAATAAGTTTTATAAAAACCAAAACGCCTCCCGTTTGAAGGGAAGCGCGTTTTGGTTGTTTTCCTCCAACCATAATGTCATCTGCCCCTTTAAGGGTTTGGATTTGGCACCTCCGCGTATGCTCTCCGGTCTGCTTTCAGCTTGCGCTGATAAAAGACCGGGTCGCACCGCTTTTCTGAATTTTTCCGAACAATGAAGATTCTCCAAAACCTTGATCGTCATTCAGAACGGTTGCCGGCGGGATCATCGGGCCAATTCCCTTCCCCGCACTCTCGATAAACTTGCGTATTTGGTTGTGTCGCAATTATAACATATAAATACGACGAAAGTGACAAGTCTAATGAGGAACAACCAAAAACCACTGAAAAAATAAGGTATTTTGAGGATTCTGCGACGGGCGATCTTTGCGCGTGATCAGCCGAAAGTAATTGTATATATTTTCAGTCCGGAATCCTGAATGATAAATTCGAGGGTGTGTTGACCGTAGCCCGCTTGATCATTCACGATATCGTAGATGCGCGTACCGGAAATAAAGAAATAACTTTCTCCTTTTTCAAACCGCACATCTTTGCCCGCACTTTCGATCGAGAGCGCGGCGCCATCGCGAAGCACTTTTACGCGTATCAGTTTTTCCGAGCTTAACACCATATGCACCAGCTTCGCGCTGTATTGATAGCGCAGCGCCGTGCCCGTCACAAGATTGAGCGCGTATTCCTTGCTGAAGCCCCAGCTTCCGTTGAAGTACGGGGCATTCGGAAGCACGATGGCGGGATATTCCAGGTCCTGGTTTCCGTCTTTAAGCGGCACGGCATTTCCGAGAGTATTATTTCTTGCGCTGCCGAAATAGGTCTCGGGGCTTTTTATCCTTGCGAGATCGATCGACACCGCATCTTTCGGCGGAACAGGGGGGGCATATGTTTCTCTCGGGAGGCCGAGTTTTTGCGCCCGCTCTCCGAGAAGTTCTTGGATCTTGAGCTCGGTGGCCGTGTATGCCCCTTCGCCGGGATGGTCATAAGCGATGCGGCCGTTGATATCGATCAGATACTGATGCGGCCACACAGTATTCCCGTACGCTCTCCATGTTTCATAATTATTGTCGAGCACCACAGGATACAAGGCATTTTGCAAAAAGAGAGTGGCATCGACAACGCTTTTCGACTGTTCATAGAGAAATCGCGGTGCATGGATCGAAACGATCAAGAGTCCGTCGTCCTTATATTTCGTGTGCCAGGCGTTCAGATATGGAAACATCCGGAGCGCATTCGAGGCTGAGGTCGTCCAGAAATTGATCAAGATCACTTTTTGACCGACAAACTGCGTGAGCGTAAACGCCTCCGTATTCAGCAATCCGAGAAAAGCCGTATTGGCAAATCCCGTCGGACGGATGAAATCTTTATACATTTTTCCTGACTGAGGAAGGGGGGCCGGGGTGGGTGCGCTCTTCACTGCTGTTTTACTTCCCCCAAGCACGCCTCCCGCTTCAGCAAGAGGTATTTCCGAGGATGAATCTGCATTCTCGGCCGGAACGGTATCCGTTGTTGCCAACTCACTGGGATTGGTCGTTTTCTTCGGGACAAAAAAGATCACTCCGATCACCAACAAAAGAAGGAGGCCGCTGATGATGATATTCCGTTTTGATAAAGCCATATAAAAAAATTGCTTATGTATGTAAATTAACCAGCCTTATTTTAACAGGAGAACAAAAGAAAGGACAACGATGGTATAGCGAGCTGAGGTCAGACGGAAGATCCGGCAAGTATGACCCCCTCGCCAAAACCGATCGCAGCGTTCAATGCGACGATCGACGTGATAAGTGCGATGAGCAAGAGGCCGTTCAAAATGATGTGCTTGTGCTGGATACGGATCTCAATGAAAATTGCGAGTCCGAGCGCGAGTGCGAGGATGGCGCTCAAGAAAATATAGAACATCGTCGTCACGCGACGCGGTGAAGCGACAAGCTCGGAAATCCGTGAGGTTTTTTGCGATACGTATGCCGACGGGATGATTGTCTCAGCAGGCACGGAAGCATTCGTCTCTTCCGCTACCGTTTCGGCGCCAGCCACAACAGTCGGGGCATTCGTTGTCGAAGCGGGAACCGTTGCCGGAACGATCGGTTTCATTTGTGCGACAGGCGCTGTGAATGTTCTGGGGAAAGGAGTTGCGATTTTTACCTGAGAAGTGACGAGAGGCGCTGACTTGGCTATCGGTAGAGGGCGGCCGAATTCTTCAACGACGAATATCGCTTCCCTACCTTTGTATGTCCCGTGTGCCGTGGCGATGCCGATCTCCGTATAATTTCCGTTCATGATATTTGCGCGGTGCGTGGGAGAATTCATCCATGCCTCCGTCACATCGGAAGAGTCGGTGAAGTTCACCGCAAGATTCTCTCCGGCGGCGGAATAACGGTATCCGGCCTGCTCGAACCAATACCATGGCGATTTTCCGTCCGGGGTCACGTGCGCAAAGTATCCTTTCGCGGCCATATCTTCCGCTTTTAGCCGCGCCGCAGTTTTCAATTGGGCATTCGGGGCAAGCATAGCGAGATGATTCCCCGTGCGCCTTTCATTCGTTTGATCGACAAGCACCGATGCAAACACCGCAGCAAAATAGTCACTTCGAGGCAAAACAACAAAAATGTTCGCCAGATAAACTGCCTCAACAAAAAGCACGAGTGTTAAAATTCCTGCAGTAACTTTCGGGCGCAAAAAATGCGGTTGATACGCATTTCTTTCGTGCGGTATGAAATGCAGATGAAGAAAACGGAGAAATCTTTTCACAAAAAAATTATAGCACATTTTCAAGTGTTCGACAATACTTTTCCACAGCTGGCGGTCAAACAAAATACCGCCCTAGTGAGCGGTATTTTGCGGCTTAATGGTAAATTTGTGAGGCTAGACAGATACTCCAAGCAATGACGTGATGAGTTTTAACTT
>MHLP01000012.1 GCA_001821435.1 Candidatus Lloydbacteria bacterium RIFCSPLOWO2_01_FULL_50_20
TCCGGACTTCCGCGCGCTCGGAAGTTAAAACTCATCACGTCATTGCTTGGAGTATCTGTCTAGCCTCACAAATTTACCATTAAGCCGAAGATGACGATGTCGTACGCGTGGCCGTGCGCATAGTCTATGAGCATATTCAGTGCGTAAAGGCCGGTGCGGATGTTATATTCCGGCGTGTCGCGGTCGATGTGGCGGATGACTTCGGCGCCCTCCTGGGGGATGAACACGCGTAGTCCGCTTCGGTAGAGGAAGTTATCGAGCTCTTTGATGCAGGTGGTTTTTCCCGCGTCCGGTGAGCCGGTGAATTCGATCATGAAGGGTGCCGGCAGGAAACGATCACCATAGCGCAGGTCCGTACGCAGGTAGCTGTGAAGCTGCAGAACCATGAGCTCCAGCTGTTCTTCGTGACTCAGTGCTTGGGACACGATATTCTCCTGTAAATGTACTTCCACTTCTGTTACTATAAAGAAGTATTGCTATCCACATGGCTTCACAGGAAGAAAATTTTGTTGTCGGTTTTGACCTTGATGGGGTCATTATCGATCACACACAAAATAAGATGCGCGTTGCGGCACACTATGGTGTGACGCTCCGGATGGAAGACACCCCGACAGAATATCTTGAGCAGATCATTACTCCCGAGCTTCACAGTACTCTCCGTGACCAAATATATGACGACACTGACGAGGCGCTTTCGGCGCCGCTCATTGAGGGAGCCTTTGACGGGCTTGCAAGGCTTCGAGAGCATGGGATCCCGTATTTTCTTATTTCACGCCGTAAAAAACCGATCCACGCACTGCACCTCCTCGAACGCCGGGGACTTTGGGGAGAATATTTTACACCCGAAAACACATTTTTTGTTGAGCATAGAGAGGACAAAGACCCCATTGCACGGGAACTTGGGGTAACCCACTTTATTGACGATGAGGCGCGTGTGCTTCGGCTCATGCCTTCGGTCTCGCAGCGCATACTTTTTGACGTTCGCGGGCTATTAAAAGAGACCAATGAATTTGTACCGGTAAAAAATTGGAGCGAACTCTCTTATCTGCTTGGCATCGCGACGAGTTGAAAGCGGTGATGAATCACCGCGTTTTTTCTCGAAGCCTATTTGATTGACAGTGTCTTGCGTATCGCCTAGCCTGATGGCAGAGCATTCTTTTTTGCGGAGAACAAATGGCCAACCCCAAGATCAAGATCACCCTTCTTCCTGGCGGAAGAATGCCGAAGCGTCAGTCAGGCGAAGCGGCAGGTTATGACGTGGCGCTTCGTGCGATCGTGAGCGTGACTGAAATGGATAAGGAAAATCCTGTTCTGAGAAAGACGCTTTTTGACTTCGCTTCTTATCCGAGCGATCCCGATGTGGCACGGCATGTCCATCAGCTGAATGATGAGATGGTCTATCGGATGGACGCCGGTGAGTCCGTGCTGGCGGGAATCGGTTTTTTGACCGCGCTTCCGTTTCCGATGTTCTATTGGGTTGCGCCAAGAAGCGGGCTTGCATCAAAATGGGGAATCACGGTCACGAACGCACCGGGAACGGTCGATGCCGATTATCGCGGTGAAGCCGGCGTACTCGTGTTCAATCGGAATGCGAAACCTTTCGATCTTCGCCGTGACATGCGCATCGCGCAAATCATTTTCCAGTGGGCAGTTATTCCAGGCATGATCGAGGTCTCTTCGGCTGATGATTTGGGGTCGACGGATCGAAGTGCCGGAGGCTTTGGCTCAACAGGTCTCGGCGGTTCGTTTTCGAAAAAGTAAGAGAAAAAAGCGCGCGAAAGCGCGCTTTTTATGTCACTCACAGGCGATTTGATATAATAGAGGAATGGATATTCTCTCGCATGGACTGTGGGGAGGCATCGCTTTAGGCCGCAAAAATAAAAAAAGTTTTTGGACGGCATTCTCTTTCGGGATGCTTCCTGACCTGTTTGCTTTTGGCCTTCCCATTTCACACCTACTATTTTCAATGATCACGGGAGGGGAGGCCGATTTCATAAGAGGTCCGGAAGACGGATACGCGAATATCCCATCCTATGTTTTTTCGCTTTATGACATCTCGCACAGTTTGGTGGTGTTTACTTTTGTATTTCTCCTTGTTTGGATGATCCGCAAAAAACCGTTATGGGAAATGGGTGCGTGGGGGCTCCACATTGTGATGGATATCTTTAGTCATAGCGACGCATTTTTTCCAACCCCATTCCTCTGGCCTGTCTCGGATTTCTATTTTAACGGCATGTCATGGGGGCAACCCACTATCTTTTTTCCGAATATCATCCTTTTAACGGCCGCCTACAGCTATTGGTGGTACAGACACCGAAAAATCTCTGTGTCCTAACGTTACAAGGCTACACCTGCAACTGGGACAAGGGTAAAAGAAATGCCCCCCAGACGGTAAGCCGTAGGGGGCAGGTGGTACTCTTCACATATAGGCGCCGGAAGCAGGTTTCCAGTGGGACGGTTTTGCTTGATTTGGCCTCGCGAAAGGCCACCAGCAATCCGTTCCCCACAGTTTTCAAGCTACCTTCACCACTCGGGGTCCTTAATGGGAGCGACCACCAGACCCCCATATCTTCCCCGCAGTGTTGAAAGTGTAGTATACTATTAAATTAATGTCAAGACTTTTGTGCAAAACCCTGTGGACAAGATGGGGAAAAGCAGGCCCGATTTTACACTGAATCCTTGACCCTGTAGTAAGTTAAAACTTGTCCACGTCGTCGCTCGGACGTTGCGGAAAATCAGAATTTTCCACCCGCTCCTCGCTAGCCGTAGTAGATCTTAAGTTTAATCAATTTTTTGCCAATTTATGCAAAAAACCTTCTGTTAAGCCACATCTCGCTAATTATTTCACGGTGTTTTTGTGGTGTGATCAAAAAATTTAATCTCCGATTATGTTCTTCTTGTTAGTAAATATCATGAACATTTGCCATAAGACCCATTGCTGTGGGCTCTAAATGGGTTTGTGTAGAACATAATCAAACTAAAAGCTCACTACAGGGTTGACGGTTAAGCAAAATCTGGTATCCTACCCACACGTTGCGTTTGCGCGTTTCCTGCCCTCCGCTTGCCTGCGGTGAGCTTGTCGAATCCGTCGAAGGATTAAAGGAGGGAAAACAAACAACAGCGCGTGTAATCCGCCCCAGGCGGATAAATAATGTAATGGGCTCTTCGCTCATTACCGCTTATTTTTTATCATTTTTATCCAATAATCAAAAAACATATGGCAGAAGCTGAAGTTTTTGATCGTTCGAAGCCGCATGTGAACGTCGGGACCATCGGTCACGTTGACCATGGAAAAACAACGCTCACCGCTGCGATCCTACACGTGCTCCACATGGCGGGGAACAAAGTGAAGCTCCGTGGTGTGAATGAGATCGACTCCGCTCCGGAAGAGCGCGAGCGCGGTATTACTATTGCTCTCTCGCACAACGAGTATGAGACGAAAGCCCGTCACTACGCGCACATCGATGCGCCGGGTCACGCGGACTATATTAAGAACATGATCACCGGTGCCGCCCAGATGGATGGCGCCATCATCGTGGTCGCCGCGACTGACGGCGTTATGCCTCAGACACGCGAGCACATTCTCCTTGCAAAGCAGGTCGGTGTGCCGAAGATCATCGTCTTCCTCAATAAGGTAGATATGGTGGATGACAAGGACCTCGTTGAGCTCGTTGAAGAAGAGGTTCGTGAACTGTTGACCAAGCAGGGATTCGACAAAGACTGCCCCGTTATCCGCGGTTCAGCGCTCAAGGCACTTGAGGCGAAAAACGTTGACGATGAGTGGGCGAAGAAGATCCTCGAACTGACCGATGCGCTCGACACCTACATTCCGATGCCGGTACGTGATACCGCAAAGCCGTTTCTTATGCCGGTTGAAGACATCTTCTCGATCGAAGGACGCGGTACGGTGGCGACGGGCCGCATTGAGCGCGGCATCGTGAAAGTTGGACAGGAGCTTGAGATCGTCGGTTTTACGAAGACCGCAAAAACGACCGTCACGGGCATTGAAATGTTCAACAAATCGCTTCAGGAAGGTATGGCGGGCGACAACGCAGGCATCCTCCTCCGCGGTACGAAGAAAGAAGACATTACGCGCGGACAAGTATTGGCCGCCCCCGGATCGGTCACGCCGCACACGGAATTTGAGTCTGAGGTCTATATTCTCTCGAAAGAGGAAGGAGGCCGCCACACGCCGTTCTTCTCGGGTTACAAACCGCAATTCTACATTCGCACGACAGACGTTACCGGCGAAGTGACACTCAAGGAGGGTGTCGAAATGGTGATGCCGGGCGATACCGTCACCTTTAAGGTCAAGTTGATCGCACCGGTCGCACTTGAAGCACAGCAGCGTTTTGCTATCCGCGAAGGAGGCAAGACCGTCGGCGCTGGCGTCGTGACAAAAGTCGTCGCCTAACAGAGCATCAGTCGTTACTCTACATTGAAAAGTCATGAACCAAAGCGCGGACAATCCGAAGAAGACACACACAAAGGCCAGCGTAAAAGGAAAGCCTGAGATCCAGAAGCTTCGTATCCGCGTACGCGCATATGAATACAAGATCCTCGACGCGTCAGTGCGTCAGATCATAGATACGGCGCTGCGCTACGATGCGAAGATCATGGGTCCGATCCCGCTTCCGACACAGATCACGAAGTACACAGTTAATCGCTCCGCATTCATCTACAAAGATGCGCGTGAGCAATTTGAGATGCGTATTCATAAACGATTGATCGATATCAT
This sequence comes from Candidatus Lloydbacteria bacterium RIFCSPLOWO2_01_FULL_50_20, assembly GCA_001821435.1. Taxonomy (GTDB): domain Bacteria; phylum Patescibacteriota; class Minisyncoccia; order Phycocordibacterales; family UBA6899; genus MHLP01. Next base: position 4,739 of record MHLP01000012.1, read on the forward strand.
GAATCCCACCCCGAAGGTGATCGAAGCGCTGACCAATTTGACTCTGCCTTCCGGCGTCAACATCGACGTCAAGATGATGTAATTTTTGTACGAGGCTTTGTTGCTTTCGTCGCGAACACCCTCACCGTACAAAAGTACGGCTCAGGTCTATCGCTCCTTTGCGCCTCGCCTCGTATCAAAAATAACATCATCTTCTTTACCTCAACTTCTGCTCTTCACTTTATTAACGGAATCAGATCCGCTTCACCTCTCGGGGGGAGCGGTGGTTCCGTTTATGCGGCGATAGCGGTGAGCATCGTCATGCAATGCATTCAAACGACTGAACAATAACCATGAAATACATATTAGCAACAAAGGAAGCAATGACGCAGTATTTTGCCGAAGACGGCAAATGTATTGCGGCAACGTTGCTTATGGCGGGACCGGTCACCGTGACCGACGTTCGCACCAAAGAGCGCGACGGTTATGAGGCTGTCCAAGTGGGTTTTGGCACACAGTTGCCGAAGCGCGTGAACAAACCCCAACAAGGCGCACTCAAAGCGCTTGGCTCTTTTCGCTTCATTCGTGAATTTCGCCCGAAACACGGCGGGGTTCCCGAAGTGAAAGTGGGTGATAAGGTGACCGTTGAGACGTTTGCGCCCGGCGATCAAGTTTCAGCTACGGGCACATCGAAAGGAAAAGGTTTTCAGGGCGTGGTCAAACGCCATGGATTCCACGGCGGTCCGCGTTCTCACGGGCAAAAGCACTCTGAGCGTGAAGCGGGCTCTATCGGTTCAACGGGGCAACAGCGCGTCGCTCCGGGGACACGCATGGCCGGCCGCATGGGCGGAGACACGGTCACCGTGCGCGGACTCAAGGTCCTCGCGGTAGACGCTGCGAATAATTTACTGCTCGTGTCGGGAGCGATCCCGGGTCGCCGCGGGACATTGATCGAGATTAAGGCACTGAACTCCTAAGCTTATGACAACAAAACTCAAAACCAAGAAATCGATCGATCTCGAAGCGAAAGTCTATTCATCCGACGGAAAAGCAAAGGGAACAGTGAAACTCTCGCCGGAAGTTTTTGGACTGCACTGGAATGCCGATCTTGTTCACCAAGTGGTGACCGCGATGCAGGCAAATGCTCGTCAGCCGGTCGCGCACACTAAAGACCGAAGCGAAGTACGCGGAGGAGGTATCAAGCCCTGGAGACAGAAGGGAACCGGCCGCGCGCGCCACGGATCGACACGGTCTCCGATCTGGAGACATGGCGGCGTTACGTTCGGCCCGCGCAAAGACCGCGATTTTACACAGAAAGTGAACCGGAAGATGCGCGTGAAGGCGCTCTATACGGTACTCTCGAAAAAATATGCCGACGGAAACATACTCTTCCTCTCCGGCATGCAATTTGCCGAACCGAAAACGAAAGCGGCGCGCGGGATGCTGTTCAAGCTGGGAGAGATCACCGGCTATGAAAGCGTTGCGACGCGAAAGAAGAACGGTGTCTATCTGGTACTGCCAAAAGCAGACGCGAACGTGAAAAAGAGCTTCCAGAATATGGGCAATGTTTTGGTGGGAACAGTCGGAGCGATAAACCCGGTCGATCTTATCGCCTACAAGAACATATTGCTCGTCGAGCCCGAGGAGTGCTTGAAGACCATTGAAGCAAGAAACAAATAACACATCATCCTATGACAGCATTCTTCAATAAAAAAAAGAGCATTCCGAAAAATGGTGCCAAGAAGCCGGTAGGCGTACACGCAAAAAAGTCTGAAACCGCATTGATTCCTGCGGAGAAAGCGGCGCTGACGAAAGACAGAGGGATCGATCTCGCAATGGTGCTTATCCGTCCGCATGTGACCGAAAAGGCAACCGATCTCTCGGGGCACGGTGTCTACGCCTTTGAGATCAACAATCTTGCGAACAAGATGCATGTGCGCCAGGCAATCGAAAAACTCTACAAAGTGAAGCCGATCAAGGTTGCCATCGTGAACGGTAAGCCGAAGTTGATGAAAAATCCCCGTACCGGCCGTGTTCAGACAAAGAAGACGGGCATCAAGAAGGCATTGGTCTATCTTAAGCAAGGCGATAAGATAGAATTCGTCTAGAAAAAGATTCCGCACTTGGCGCATTACTTGGTCTTCCCTCCATCAGTTCGGTCATCGTAGCAGATTACGACTCTCGAACATGATGTCAGTCCAGCCCTTCGTACTGCATCCAATTGCGAAACTTTTACCATCATCAAACTATTATGAAAACATTCAGACCAACAACGCCGTCGCGCCGTCATACGATACTTACTCCGTACAAGGAGCTTCTCTCCGGCAAACTCAAAGAGAAACCGAAGGGACTCGTGCGGGGCAAGCGCAAGTCTGGCGGACGCAACAATGAAGGTCGCATCACCATGCGTCATATCGGCGGAGGAAATAAGACGCTTCAAAGGACCGTCGATTTCACCTCGAACAAAAAAGGCATTCCAGGCCGCATTGAGGCCGTGCAGTATGATCCCCAGCGCTCCGCATTCCTCGCTCTTGTCGTCTACAAAGATGGTGAGCGGCGATACATTATCGCCCATAAGGGACTCAAGGCGGGCGATGCGGTCATGACGAGTGAGACAGCTTTAGTACTTCCCGGTAATCGTCTTCCGCTCAAAAAGATCCCCGTCGGCACTTTCGTTTATAATGTCGAAATACAGCCGGGGGGAGGGGGCAAGATCGCACGCTCGGCGGGTAATTTCGTCGAAGTCGTTGCGAACGACCTGGGCTATGCATTTCTCAAAATGCCGTCATCTGAAGTGCGCAAAGTTCCCGAAACCTGCTGGGCTACGGTGGGCGAAGTGTCCAATGGTCAACACAAGCTCCGCAACGAAGGAAAGGCGGGACGCAATCGTTGGAAAGGGATCCGTCCCACGGTGCGCGGAACCGCGATGAATCCTGTCGATCACCCGCACGGCGGCGGTGAGGGGCGCCAGGGACGCGGGCTTCGCAGGGCAAAGAGTCTCTGGGGTAGGCCGGTTGGCAAGGGACAGAAAACGAGAGCGCCGAAGAAGTATTCCAACGTTTTTATCGTGTCTCGCCGAAAAGTAGGGAAAAAATAAAACCTTTCGATTTGAAAGTTTTGTCAACTTATCGTTCTGTTGCAAAACTTATTTACCTACGCTAAGATGTGATGGGTTTTTTGCAGGTTTCTCGCGCTGAGCGCGTAGGGAGAAAGGTATGTGGTTCTGGACGCTTGCCTCACTTGGCCTTGCGGGGTTTCTTGACCTTGTTGCTGGTGTATTTTTCGTACACCTATTGAGTCTTTACTTCGGACATCCGCTTTTGTGGTGGCAATATGCGATCGGGGCCGCCCTCGGTGCGTCACCGGACATTGATCTCTTGTATGCGTTTTTCAAGAAAAATCTGGGCGGTCATCACGAATATCTGACACATCGACCGATCATTGGTATTCCGCTCGCGATCATCATCGGGTGGTTTTTGGGCGGTGCATTCTGGGCCACCGCAGCGCTCATCGGTGTGTTCTGGCATTATCTCCACGACACGGAAGGGTTTCTTTGTCTCTATGACAATGGCGGCTTGGCGTGGTTCTGGCCATTTTCCAAAGAATACTGGGGTGTTCGGGATTTCCGCGTGGTTTCTCGAATGCCCGAGGTGCACACCAGAAAAGAAGAGGATGTTTTTGACAATGTCTACAAAGTCTATCTTATTCCGACCCGACAAGCGATCACTGAGTTTTTGCTCACGGGCATCTTTTTCGGTTATGTGATAGGGGATACGCTCGGTGTCCATATCAGTGTTGCCGCTACTTATGTTTTTTGGGTCGGCGTTGCCGCATTATGGATCGTGTACCATTGCCGTTCAACGCAGCGCTGAATTGTATTCATACCTTGATGGCTCGTTTATCGAGGTTTTTTCTTGCCAAGTAACCGACCACCGGACTGATGTCCGGTGGCTTTGTATCTTATTTCTTGTCCTTTTTCGGCTTCTTCTTTTCCTTGTGACTGCGTGCATTATCTCCTCGTCCCATAGAAATTTCAGTTTACTGATAATTTTTTAATAGCCCAAACCTCACGGCACCGATACATGAATATTTTATCACGTCACTGGCAAAGTGGATACAGCAGTCGGTCTTATGCTGCGGCCGCATAAGACCGACTGCTGTATCGGGATCATCTGATGAACATTCCGTCGCCGAAGGAATAAAAACGGAACTTTTCTTTGATGGCGATCGAATAAAGCGCGAGAATATCACGTTTTGTTTTTTTGTGTTTAAGAAAGGCGTCGACCAACAGCATGAGCGAAGACTTCGGCACATGGAAATTCGTGATGAGCCCGTCAGCGATCTGAAATTCATGCGGGGGATAGATAAAGATGTTTGTCGTCCTTGCTCCGGGAAGAATGGCGTTCTTTCGCGCCGCCGATTCCAGCGTGCGCATCGCGGTGGTGCCAACCGGGATCACGGGAACACCCGATATCTTGGCGCGGTTGATCGCTTCGGCGCTTTTTTGTGTGACCTCGAAATGTTCGCTGAATAACTTTTTCTCAGCGATATTTTTTTCATCGATCGGAGCGAACGTTCCGAGACCGACATGGAGGGTGATTTCGGCATGCGCGATGCCGTCCTTTGTCAGTCTTGCAATTAATTTCTTTGTGAAATGAAGCGATGCCGTAGGGGCGGCGACAGACGCCCGCGCACGTGCAAATACGCTTTGATATCTTTCACGGAGCATGCGTTCGGAAAGTTTCGTGTGCTTGATATAGGGCGGGATTGGCGTCCTGCCTTCTTGGTCGAGCAGTTTCCACAGCATCGGTACTGAGACACTCGGCCTAAAGAAAAAAAATTGCTCTTCCTGCTTCACCACGCTCAATTCTGCGCCGCTTCGGAAAAAGAGCGTCATGCCGGGGAGAAGTTTTCTGTCCGCGATCCCCTTTATTAAAGGATCATTCGGGTTGTACTCATTCATCAGCAGAAGCACCTCGATTTTTCCTCCTGTTTCTTTAGTAAGCCAAAGCCGCGCAGGAACGACTTTTGTGTCATTGAAGACGAGCAGAGCGGGGCGGGGGAGATGTTTTTCGATGTTTTTGAATGCGTCCAAGATGACGGTATCGGTTTTTGTATCGTACACGAAGAGACGCGCCGAATCGCGCGGAGACGCGGGTGCGTTTGCGATGAGCTCTTTCGGGAGATGATAGTCGTAATCGGAGAGCCGGAGCATTGCTCACCAATGTACTCTGAATGTGAGGAGAAAATCAAGAATGCGTGCATTAATTAAAAAAGGGGTAAGCTGTAAAAAGCAAACCCCTTCTCGAGACTAATTCCTGATCCGCCATGACCCGTCACGTTCCTGACATGCGGTGCCGTGAGCCGGTACCTCTCTGCCGTCAATGGTGACGTACTCCGTATATTCACGGCAATACCCCGATCGAGTGCGAGAGACTCGTCCCGCCTCGACGCGGCCTTTGTGTCCGGTGCGCGGATTTTCCCAGCTTTCGTTCGATCCCCGGGAAAGGGACTTTTCGACTGCTCCTTCGTGGAGCATCTTATCCTGTTCATCCATCGAACGGCCGACCATCCTGCCGAGATATCCTCCCGCGAATGTTCCGCCGATCGTACCCAAGATGCTTCCGTTGCCGCTTCCCAGCATCGAGCCGCCGAGTCCACCGAGCACGCCACCGATGACCATTCCCTGGTCTTCCTTCGGTATGCCGGCGCATCCGCCGAGCGCTATAGCGATGATTCCCGCAACTACAACCACGAAATGCCGTATCCGTACCTTCATTACCGTCTCCTTGTGTGTGGAACGCCCGATGGAATTTTTACCATACTAACGTACGCATGTCTATGTCTCTCATGAGGATCACGGCTATGTCCCCATGAGCTTGTGTTTGCGAACATAGTAAAGGAAAAGCGTTGTGCCCATGACGGTCACCATTCCCACGTTGAACAGGACCAATTCCATTGCGTCGAGTTTGTAACTGTAGGGGATCCAGAAAAGCCCCGTGATAAGAAATGCCCATGAAAAAGCCGGGTCGCCGCTCCCTATCCCCGGAGTTCTGCGGAATTTCTCAAGGCCAACGACAAACACTCCGAACATTCCTACAAGCAGTATTCCGAGAAAGGCTTCTTTTGAATCAATGGTATGGAGTTTGGCCATGATCACCGGCATCGCGGTCATGATCACCGAAGAAAACGCGATGTTTCTCCTCTCTCGACCATCCCCGAATCGCCAAAGCCCGACGATCATCGGAATATAGGCGAAGGCGATCAGACTGGAGATCACCATATTGAACGCGCACTTCTCGACGGCGTAGATGATGAACGCCAGGCAGTAGAAAAAAAGATACGAAAACGTGATACCAGAAAGTCCGGCTGGAGACCTCTTTTCCCAGACCCGCATTCCCTGTTTCAGCACCCCGTAGGTCGCCACAAGCGTCAGGAAATTGATCATGAGATTCATCAGGGTTTCCATGTTGAATCCGAGCGCCCGATATTCCCGTGAAGCGAAAAAAAATCTTACGACCATATCCATTTTTCCCCTTTCGAAGAACAGAGCGAGAATGAAGTCTTGCCTTACCTTATTTCAATAACACGAAAAGTCAATTTTGTATGATCGAGCATTTCTTGTGTTGACAGCAAATTGAAAAGATCTGTGAACATAAAAAAACTGCACAATCGGATCTGTGCAGTCAATGCAATAAAATATACGGGTGCCGCTCAGGTCGTCAGGGAGTACATTGTATCGATGAGTTCCTGTAGACGTGTTTTTTCCCATGAGTCCGGGTAACGATCGGCGATGTAATGAGCTATACGCTGAAAGCCGGGCAGACACCATCGGGCAACATGTTTGTTGCCCATTGAATACTGCCAGGGCGAACAGCTATAGAAATTCTTATGGAAAAGCTGTTCAAGTTCTTCCGGGATCGGGATCGGAGCCATCGCATACGCCGTTTTTATGAATTCATTCCACGGCTGATGGAACTCATTGTGAGGATGATCCCACAAATGGAACGGCGGTTCACCGATGCCGGTCGACCACGAACTTTGCGGAATGCACGTCCGTCTCTTCTCGAACTGTTCGTGGATCGTATGCAAAGAGACGAGCTCGGCCTCGTTGCTTTCCCCAATCTCCTCGCAGAACGGGCGAAGAAATCTTTCAAGCAATCCGGGGCGATGGTGTTCAAAGGTTTCACCGTCCAGATACATATACAGATAGCTGTTACCGCTATGCCCGAGCTTTTCCCGCCATTCTTTCTGATAGATGATCAGTTCGCGGGCGTACCGTCGCCCGTTCCACACTTCATCTTTGAACGCGATGTCGACGGAACGTTCCCGCGAGCGCAACAGTACGCCAATGCCGAATGCTTCGGGTATCCATGTTGCGGGAGCACGCAAATGTTCCTCAAGACGCCTTCGCTGATGAACGTACATCTTGTCATCCGCTAGGCACCATCGATATCCCAATTCGCGGAATAAAATGGCAAGCGACTGTTTGAACGCCATCTCTGGAGGAAAAATTCCCGGAAGCGGATCATCGCCGATAATATATTCCCGGTAAAATTCTTCATTTATTTTTATCTGTCTTACCAGCAGTTCGCGCGGGGTGATCGGCGCCAAGGGATGATAGGCGAGGGTGTTCACCATCTCTAGCTGTCCGCTTTTGTAGAGCGCTCTCAGGCGCCCAAGAAATTCACGCGGTAAATGTTCGCCCAAACTGAACGCGAGATTCATAGACAGCTTGATGGACGAATAGCGTTCCATGTGGGCCACGAGCGGTTCATAGCAGACGCGGAAAATTTCATCGCGTATCTTAGGATTTTGGGTGGGCGGCTGGTAGAGGTGGCAGCCCAGATTGAGCAATGACCGTGACATGACTACCTCCGTCTTCGATTATCAAATTATCTGTACGAATGGTAATATAAATAGAGTGACCAGTCACCTCTTGTTGCAAAAATTGATACCTCGGAACCCTCAGATTTCCATATCATCTTGCGGGGCGGGCCTGTAGCGAGCCCCCAAAAACCCGGAAAATGATGTTTCGATTCATTGCAAGCGAAACATCATTTGTGAATATCCGGTGGGTACTGCCGGGTTGACTTATTTTTGTGTTTCCCATAGGATGGGGGACAAGTCTATTAGGAATAGCATTTCTCTACGCCGTGGGAGGATCAGGGGTGAGGCATGGCTATGAGGGAGCCCGCCAGGCGGGGGCCAGCCGCAAGACCTTTTGAGATAGTTTGCGAACGATAGTGAAGCAAAATACCCAAAGGGTATATGGCTCCTGTAAGGAAAGAGAAAAAACGTTTCGAAAAGGGCGAACCTGCCTGCCGGCAGGCAGGAAACAAGCAAAAATCACATGACACGATCACTTAAAAAAGGACCATACGTCTATGAAAAACTCCTCAAGAAGATTGAGGGGAAGAAACCCGACGCTGCGGGGGTCATAAAAACGTGGGCCAGAAGTTCAATGATCGCACCGGAAATGGTGGGATATGTTTTTGGCGTGCATAATGGTCGTGAACATATTGAAGTTAAAGTGACCGAAGACATGGTGGGGCACCGGCTTGGAGAATTTTCCCTTACGCGCAAATTCCATCGTCACGGAGGCAAGATGCAGAAGGAGATCGAGATCAAACAAAAAGAAGCCGAGATCGCGGCTGCACAATCCGCCAAGGCCGCAACTGACACAGTAAAGAAATAATATAACTATTGATCATGAATCCCGTTAGAAGTCGCAGACGCATTATGTTCAGTATATTTTCACTAAAAATTTCAGACATTATAAGCATTAGCCGAGCAGGCCGCAGGACTTTTTTGTCTGTGTCTTACTTCTAACTGGGATGAACGCTACCGCAACACTTCCATCCTATCGCCAATCTCCACGCAAGGTGCGTCTTGTTGCGCAGCTGGTAAAAGGAAAGTCCGTAACGATCGCATTGGCTGAATTACATTACCGGGCCAAGCGTGCCGCGCCGATATTCGAGAAACTTATTCGTTCTGCGGTGGCAAACGCCAAGGTACTCGGAATGAAGGAGAAAGATCTTATGGTGAAAGAGATCCGTGTCGACAAGGGTCCGGTAATGAAGCGTTCGATGCCCCGCGCGCACGGCCGCGCATTTCCTATCCATAAACATACGAGCCACATCTTTGTCTCGCTTTCCGATGGTGTTGAGACACAGGAGAAGTCCAAGAAGCAAGCTGAAAAAACTACAACTGTTTCAAAACTGAAGAAGCAGACTGCTCAAGTGAAGAAAACTCTTGCGAACACACAGAAGACAATTACAAAAAAACTACCCTAAAAACTAGCAACTAGTGACTAGCAACTAACTTTATGCCTCATCACGTTCATCCTTATGCGCACCGGATCGGAACACTTCGTGACTGGAAATCACGCTGGTTTGCCGACAAAGGCCAATATCAAAAATACCTCAAGGGGGATGTATTGCTGCGCGAATATCTCGTGAAGCGGTTGCGTGGCATGCATGTTTCGGATATTGAGATGGAGCGCAATGATAAGACATGGAAGGTGGTCATTAAGACTGCCCGCCCGGGTCTTGTTATCGGACGTTCCGGCGAGGGTGCGGTGAAGCTGAAAAATGAGATACTTTCGCGTCTCGCGCGCTGGAAGATCCCGCATCCGAAAGACGTGAAGATCGAAGTCGAAGAAGTGCGCAATCCGGAAGGGAATGCCGCGATCGTCGGCGCAATGGTTGCTGAGGGTCTCGAGAAACGTATGCCGTTCAAGCGCGTCATCAAGCAAATGCTCGAAAAGGTCATGGCGAACCGCGACGTGAAGGGCGCGCGGATAGAGATTGCCGGCCGGTTGGGCGGAGCTGATATGTCGCGACGCGAACATGTCCGTGCGGGAAACATTCCGCTCCAAACGATCCGTGCCGACGTCGATTTTTCCAAAGAAAAAGCTTATCTCACTTACGGAGTGATCGGCATCCAGGTATGGATCTATAAGGGTGAAGTATTCGCGGAAAAAACGAAACCCGGCGCACGTCGTGAACCGTCTGCCCGTTAGTAGAACCAAACAGAACCACCATGTTATTTCCTAAAAAAGTAAAACACCGCAAATGGCAGTCCGACCGCTGGAATCGGAAAAAGAAACCCGTCGAAAGCCGAGGGACGACTTTGGTGCATGGTTCATACGGATTGAAAGCCACTTCGGAGGCGCGTGTCACATCGAATCAGATCGAAGCGGCGCGGCGTGTACTTTCACGGAACGTCGGGAAGACCGGAAGGGTGTGGATCAGAGTTTTTCCTGACCGTCCGTTCACGCAAAAAGGCGCGGAAACTCCGATGGGAAAAGGAAAAGGCGATCCCTCCGGCTATGTCGCCGAAGTGCTTCCGGGAAGGATCATTTTCGAGATCGACGGAGTGACCTTTGCCCAGGCGAAAGAGGCGATAAGAAAAGCTGGCTCGAAAGTTTCCGTAAGAACACGCATGGTCTCGCGTGAGGCATAATCATCGAACAGTATGAAAATGAACGATATCAACAAACAATCCGATAAAGAACTGGAAAAGCTGCTTGCCGATAAGCGCGCAGCCATACGGCAATTTCGTTTTGATATCAGCGGGAGCAAGGCCAAGAATCTGAAAGAGGGCGCGAACATCCGCAAAGATGTCGCCCGCATCCTTACCGAGCTTTCTCTTCGTAACAAGAAATAATCATGACCACCACAGAAACCACATCAGGAGCACAAGCAAAGAAACGGCAGTCGCTCGTCGGCGTTGTCGTTTCGGATAAAATGGATAAGACCCGTGTCGTGTTGGTGACGCGTTATGTGGCTCATCCCAAGTACAAAAAGTACGTAAAGCACAGCAAGCGCTACAAGGTTCATGATGCAAAGGATGAATTTGCCGTCGGTGATTGTGTGCGTATCGAAGGGTGTGCACCGCTTTCCCGCCACAAACAGTTCATCGCCGTCGAAAAACTCGGCGTTCAGGATATCGAGCAATATTTAAAGACTCGCGAGGGTGAGTAAGACCGTTAACGAAACACCATGATCCAGCCACGTACTATCGTAACCATCGCAGACAACTCCGGCGCCAAAGTCGGCAGGATCTTCAAAGTCCTCGGAGGCTCGAAACGCCGCTATGCGGGACTGGGCGACATCGTCATTCTTTCGGTGCAGATCTCCGAGCCGCGCAAGGCGGTGAAAAAAGGCGAGGTCTGCCGCGCGGTCGTCGTGCGCCAGGGGAACGCGTTCCGCCGCAAGGACGGTTCCTATATCCGGTTCGATGAAAACGCCGTCGTCTTGATCGATGCAAAGAATGAGCCGCGCGCCGGACGCGTGTTCGGTCCTATTCCCCGAGAGATCGGTGAGAGGGGTTTTCAGAAGATTATTTCACTCGCGCCCGAAGTCGTTTAGAAAAATACTGAACGTAGCGAATATATTTTTCTTAACCCCGTGAGATAACAATGCCAGAATCAAACTTTATGTTCATGTCATCACAAAAACCAAATACGCCGCATTCTTCTCGCGTTTTTATCTCACGGGGTGATGATTTTTATAATCGCTTCACTCATTAAAAATCAATCATGGCACACATCAAGAAAGGAGATATGGTCCTCGTCCGATCGGGAGCCGATAAAGGAAAAAAGGGAAAGGTCGTGAGCATGCTTCCGAAGGAAGGGCTCGCTGTCGTCGAAGGCGTGAACAGCAAAAAGAAACATCGCCGTGCGAATCGCGAGGGGAAGCGCGGGCAGGTCATCGATATCACGCTTCCGGTCAGCATTTCAAAGCTGACGTTGCTTGAGCCTGCAAAGTAAAAAGCGATAACGAATATTCCATATGAAATCCGCAACAGTCAAAGAAAAATTAAAAGCCGCATATCCGAAGCTCAAGGAGAAATACGGGTATAAGAATATTATGCAGGCGCCTGCCATCGAGAAAGTCATCGTAGCAGTGGGCACTGGAAAACTTTCGCGCGCAGACAAAAAGAAAAATGAATTCATTGCCGAGCGCCTTGCAAAGATCACCGGACAAAAGCCGTCGGAGAGAACAGCAAAGAAATCGATCGCTTCGTTCAAACTCCGTGAAGGAGAGCCAATAGGTCAGATGGTCACGCTCCGCGGCGGACGGATGTTCGGTTTTCTCGATAAATTCATCAATATCGCAATTCCTCGCACGAAAGATTTTCGCGGTTTTTTGGAGCGCTCGATAGATACGATGGGGAATTTCACCGTGGGAGTGAAAGAACACACGGTTTTTCCTGAGACCGCCGACGAAGATCTGCGCGATGTGTTCGGTCTCGCGATTACTATCGTACTTTCCACCGGAAACAAAGGAGAAAGCAAAGACGTGCTTGAAGCGCTGGGGTTTCCGTTCCGTGAGGCGGCAGAGACCGCATCACGCCGAGGTCAAAGACGCGAAAAAGGAAAAAAATAATACGATAATATAAAGACGATTCGGGTCTTTCGTTCTTCTCATTTGTCCCTGGCCGCGGATCTCGAGCGGCCATGAAAGGCATCGTTTTACTCCCGTATCTTCACGTGCAGTTGCGGTATTTTCCTGTTATCATATCAATATATGTGGCGAGCGCGACGATGGACGATGATCATTCTTATTCTTCTGGCGGCGGCACTTCTTCTTGTTGTTCTTCCGTACTGGCTGACCCATCAGGTGGCCCCCAGCTGTTTTGACAAAAGACAGAATCAAGGAGAACAGGGGGCGGACTGCGGCGGACCATGCTCGATCGTATGCAAGGGTTCTGCAAAAGACATCAGGGTCGTCTGGGTAAAAGTATTTCCCATCCGCGCCGGAGCGTATGACGTCGTTGCATATATCGAAAATCCCAATTATGGAATAGGGGCGCCGAGGATCCCTTATACCGCGAAGCTTTTTGATGCCGAGGGCAATGTGATCGCCGAAAAGAATGGGGAAACGTTCGCCAATCCGAGCGAGCGCTTCGCGATCTTTGCCGGAAACTTGCTTACGGGAGAAAAAATTCCCGCGAGCGGAAGCATGGAGATCTCGCGCGATTTTTCGTGGGTGACGACGGCGGCACAGAAGAAAGTTTTCCCGGTAAGCGATAAGGTGCTTGTCGGTACGGACAAGATCCCGAAATTGAGCGCGCTCTTGATGAGCGAAGAGCCGGAGATCATAAGGAATGTCGAAGTCACCGTGGTCATTTATGATTCGAAGGGGATACCCATTGCGGTCTCCGCGACGATGGTGGAAAAATTAGACGCAAAAGGGAAGGAAAACCTGTTCTTTACCTGGCCGTCGCCGCTTTCTTATGCTGCCGAAACAGAGGCATGCGAAGCGCCCGTTGATGTCGTACTTGCGCTTGACCGATCAGGTTCGATGGCTTCAGATGGCGCGAACCCTCCTCAGCCGCTCACCGAAGCGAAACAAGCGGCGATAGGATTTGTCGGAAGGCTGACGCGCGATGATCAGGCGGCATTCGTTTCTTTCGCAACTGCGGCATCGAGACCGATCGATCAGCCGCTCTCGGATGACATGAGCCGTGTCGAGCGTGCCATCAACCGTACGGCGATAGGGACTGACGGACTGCAATACACGAATATCGGCGATGCGATCCGCCGTTCTGTCGATGAGTTGAGTACGCTCCGGAGACATGCGGCAGCGCGCCCTGTCATCGTTCTTCTTACTGACGGTATTCCGACCAGGCCGGAGGGTCCGAATAATAAAGCGAACAAAGATTATCCCGCGACTTATTCCCGGCAGGCCGCCAATGAGGCGAAAGGAAAAGGCATCGGTCTGTATACCATCGGTTTAGGAGATGAGGTCAACAGCGGTTTCTTGTCGCAACTGGCAACAGGTCCGGAATATTATTACAAAGCGGCATCGGGAGCGGAGCTTGGCGAGATATACCAACAGATCGCGTCGGCGATCTGCAAAAAGCTGCCTTCGGTCATTGAGATCATTCCTCGTGTATCCGCGACAACTCTCCCGACCCCGTAAGGTGTTCAGTTGCCACTTCATTTCAAGTAATTGCTATGCGATTAGAGCGCTTTCGTCATATTGACTGGATCCTTCTTGCTGCGGTCGTGCCTGTTCTCGGCGCTGGGCTTGTTTCGATGTACTCGTTTGTCGGCGTCAATAATTTTTTCGAGCGGCAATTGCTCTGGATCGCCATTGGACTCTTGGTCTGTCTTGTGTTTTCCCTTCTCGATTTTAGGGTACTGAAAAAAACGTACGCCATTCTCGCGCTGTTTCTTTTTTCCGCTGGTCTTCTCACACTGCTTTTTTTGCTGGGAAGCGTGGTCAAAGGAGCGCAGTCATGGTTTCACTTCGGACTTTTGGCGTTTCAACCGGCCGATCCGATGAAACTCGTCCTCATCCTGCTTCTGGCGAAGTATTTTTCCCGCCGGCACATCGAGATCGCACACTGGAAGCACATCTTTATTTCCGGCTGTTACGCACTTGTTCCATTCCTTCTCGTGCTTCTCCAGCCCGACTTCGGATCTGCGATCGTTTTCTTCGGCATCTGGTTCGGAATGACTGTGGTGTCGGGAATCTCGAAAAAACACTTATTCCTTGTTTTCAGCGCGGGCGTTCTTGCTTTTATCATTCTGTGGTCTTTTATTTTCGTTCCTTACCAGCGGGCGCGCATTCTCACGTTTCTTCATCCGCTTACCGATGTACGGGGAGCGGGATACAATGCTTATCAGTCGATGATCGCGGTCGGTTCGGGAGAGTTGTTGGGCAAGGGGATCGGTTATGGTACGCAATCCCGTCTGAAGTTTCTTCCTGAGCATCAGACCGATTTTATTTTTGCATCGTTCGCGGAAGAGTGGGGCTTTGTCGGCGTACTTCTACTCTTGCTTTGTTATGGCATCGTGGTCTCGAGGATACTCCATGCCGCAACGCTCGGAGCGTCAAATTTTGAAACTTTTTTTGCGCTCGGTCTCGCGATATTCTTTATGACGCAGTTCACGGTCAATATCGGGATGAATATCGGACTTCTCCCGGTCACGGGGCAAACGTTGCCATTCATGAGCTATGGCGGTTCGCACCTCCTCACCGAGTTTGCGGGCTTAGGTATATTGATGAGCATGCGCAAATATGCGCGCGTCGCCCACGCCGAAAGCATGAAGAACGAGTTTCTGGGGATCTAGAGAAAAATACATAAGACCGTCTTCTGGTTCTTGGAGAAGACGGTCTTATGTATTAGGTATTCGTGTAGAGTGCAAGCGTTTCATTCACCATTGTTTCGACGTTAAAACGGTCGGCGATGCGTTTCGCAATCGCGCCGCCTAATTCTTTGCGGCGTTCGGGATACTTGATGAGATAGGAAAGTGCACGCGCGACTTCACCGGGATTCTTCGATTGGATGAGAATACCGCTTTCCATGTCGTCGATCACCTCAGGGATACCGCCGACTGCGGTCGCAACGATGGGAAGTCCCGCTTTTCCCGCCTCGAGGATCGCGTATGGGAACGCTTCGGTGATCGAGGGAAGAAGGAAGACATCAAAGGCAGAAAGAAGCTCGACGCCGTTTTCCTTATTACCCGCGAGAAAAACATGCTCTTCAAGACCAAGCTTATTTATCTGATCTTCCAGACGCTTTCGTTCTTCGCCTTCACCGAGAATGAGAAAAATGACCTTTGCACCTGCCTGTGCCGTGGCAGACAGGTCGGTCTGTTTTTTCAATAACGCCATGCCTTCAATAGCGTAAGAGAGTCCCTTATTTTTGTGCAGTTCGGCGAGTGTGCCGATGACAAGCGTCTCACCCGTAGGTGTGCTATGGCCGAGGGGTGCTCCGGAGAGAAATGCCTCTTTCTTTTCACCGAGAATGAGCGAGAGCGCCTCTTCGCGGGGAAGCGTCGCAATTGTTCCCACGCCATTATGAATGACCGTAAGCTTGTGCCACGAAAAGGGGAGTGCGCCGACTTGTTCGCGTGTTTTCCTGGAAACCGCGATCGTTTGATGCGCGAGTTGGATCGTGAGCCAGTGGAGCGAGCCGATGATGAAGCGTTCAAGATCGGTGCGCTCTTCGTTGAATGCCCAGCCGTGTCCCGTGAAAATGATGCGGGCGGGATGTCCTCCTCGCCCAAGAAAACTGAAGATCCAGTTCCACGCGTTCCACAGTCTCGCCGCAAGCGCGCCGAGACCGCCCATTTTCGAACTGTTGAGATGGATGATGTCGGGGCGTTCGGATGCGAAGCAGTCAAGCAGCCGCAAGAATGTTTTGACATCAGTGAGTATGTTGATGTCACGCCAGAGTCCTTCGATAGAAATGGTGCGCACACCGGCTTCTGTAAGTTTTTTTGCTAATGTTCCGTCGCCGCCGAAACCGACGACAACATCATGTCCGCGTTTTTTCGTCTCCGTCGCGAGATCGTACACATAGCGTTGCGCCCCGCCAAAGTTTGATTTGGTTATAAGGTATAATATTTTTAATTTTTTTTCCGTTGGTTCCATTGGTAAATTATCTTATGGCGGGATGCGGGAGTGGGGTCGGGAGAACACCTGTTCTCCCGCTGAGGAAAACAGCGACCGAAGGGAGCGTTAGAAACCTTGGGTTTCTAAAAAATCTTTGCAGCAAAGATTTTGCCCCGCCAAAGTTTGACTTGGTTATGAGATATAAAATTTTCATCCGTATACATTACTATAACAAATTTCCAGAAAAACAACCCCGGTGCCGCACGCGAAATGTCCTGCCTATAAAAAAGGGGGACTTGACGGGCGGCATGTTTTACAAAAAATGAGATGCAAATTGACGCATACCGTAAAGAGAATTATGATTAACACAGAATGTCTTTTGGGGGTCACGTGTTTTCCCTGCTCATCAAGGTGCTTTTGTTGGTCGGCTTCATTTTTTGCTTGGTATTCACTTTCGTCGGCAGCTCCCAGTGGTGGTGGCCCGCCCTCGCGCTCCTCTTTGCGTTTATTTGGGGTATGAAACTGGGGTGGGTGTTCCAACGGTGGGTTTGGGAAAATGGCTAAAACGTCCGCCAGCGTGCTTCCTTCGGGGAAGCTTTTTTGTTATCGTTCATACCATGGCTATATCCAGCAAACGCGACATGTTCGTGCTTTTTTTGGGCGATGTGGCGCTTTTTGTCTTTGCGCTCTGGGTTGCACTGACACTCCGGAATTTTATGGGCGACACCCAGCAGTTTTTTTCTGTCCACATCGTGCCGTTTTCGATGCTTTTTGCCGTCTGGGTCCTTGTTTTTTACATTGCCTCGCTTTATGAGCCGCACACCGTTGTGCTCAAAAGCAGGATACCCGCGATCATTCTCAATGCGCAGGCGGTGAACAGCGCGATTGCGGTGCTTTTTTTCTATCTCATTCCGTCATTCGGGATCACACCCAAGATCGTTCTTTTTCTCGACCTGATCATTTCCTTCCTCTTCATCAGCGCCTGGCGGATCTTCGGCACACAATTTCTCGGCTTTCGCCGGAAGGAAAAAGCGGCGCTTTTCGGGAGCGGAGAGGAAATGCACGACCTCTACCGGGTAGTGAATGAAAATCCGCTTTATCCGCTTCGGTTCGTGACCGCTGTCGATCTGCAAAAAGTTGACGGTATTGATTTCGACCGGGAAGTACTCGAGCGGATCTTGGGCGAAGGAGTTTCAATGATCGTTGTTGATTCGCGGAATGTTCATATCACATCCATTCTTCCGCGCCTCTATAATCTCATCTTCTCGCACATACGTTTTATCGACCATTACCGCATCTACGAAGACATTTTTGATAAAGTGCCGCTGTCGCTCATCGGTTACAGTTGGTTTCTGGAGAATGTCTCATCGCGCGCCCATTTCGGTTTCGACCTTCTCAAGCGGTGGATGGATATCCTCTTGGCGTTCATTCTTTTTATTCCATCGCTCATTCTGTACCCGTTCGTTTTTCTTGCGATCAAACTCGACGATGGCGGACCGATATTTTATATCCCCGAGCGCGTCGGAGAGGGGAATCGACTGATCCATATTTATAAATTCCGCACAATGACCACCATGGATGACGGCAAGCGGCTGGCGGACAACAAGGATCGTATCACCAGAGTAGGCAACATCTTGCGCAAGTCGCGCATCGATGAACTGCCGCAGCTCTGGAATGTGTTTCGCGGAGATCTCTCGCTGATCGGCCCGCGTCCCGAGTTCCCGGCGCTCGTCGCGCAATATCAGGAAGCGATCCCTTATTACAACATGCGGCACCTTGTGAAGCCGGGGCTTTCCGGTTGGGCGCAGGTGCATCACGACAAACCGCCGCAGACGATCGAAGAAACGAAGGACAAACTTGCGTATGACCTTTATTATCTGAAGAACCGTTCGCTTGCGCTGGATATCAAGATCGCGCTCAAAACGATCAAAACGCTTCTCTCGCGGACGGGGATCTAGTGTTGCGTGTGTTTTTTGTCGTTAAGGTATAATTGTTCCACCATGACCCCGTAGTGAGACTTCAGTTTGATCATGTTCTACGCTTATGTTGTACAAAGCGTAAAAACAAGCAGATGATATATTGATCGTATCGCCGATATCGTAAGAAGAGAGAACATGACTAGCGGTCAAATCTTTCGACTGAATCATGCTGACCGTGTAAGGTATAGAGATATCTAAAAAGGGTTCTAAGAATTTTTTATAAAAAAGGTCGAAAGATTAATCAAACTGAAACTCTACTACGGGGATGAAAGACAAACAAGTTGAACAACTTATCAAAAAAGAAGAAAAACGAGAAAAATCTGTCGTGAACCTCATCGCATCGGAAAATTATGCTTCGGATGATGTGCTTCAGGCGCTCGGTTCGGTACTCACAAACAAATATGCCGAAGGCTATCCCGGGAGGCGTTACTATGGCGGAAACGCTGTCATCGATGAGGTGGAGCGATTGTGTCAGGCGCGCGCGCTCAAACTTTTCAAGCTTGCACCCGCCACGTGGCATGTGAATGTACAGGCGCTTTCCGGTTCGCCTGCGAATGTGGCTGTATATATGGCTCTTTTACCGCATGATGGTACGGGGCGCATCATGGGCATGTCTCTTGCCCACGGGGGGCATCTCACGCACGGGCACGGTGTTTCGGCGTCGGGAAAATTTTGGAAACAGATCCCGTATGGCCTTTCAAAAAAAACAGAACGGCTTGATTATGACGAACTGATGGTGATCGCGAAACGCGAGAAGCCGCATATCATCGTTGCGGGATTTACCGCATATCCGCGGACGATCGATTGGAAAGAATTCCGCACTATCGCGGATGCGGCCGGTGCGTATCTGATGGTCGACATGTCGCATATCGCTGGACTTGTCGCGGGAGGCGCACACCCCTCGCCGTTTCCGTATGCCGACATCGTGACGACGACGACGCACAAAACACTGCGCGGTCCGCGCGGGGCGATGATCTTTGCGAAGAAGGATGCGCGCGAACTCCCGACGAAGATCGACAAAGCGGTGTTCCCCGGACTTCAGGGTGGCCCGCATGAAAATGCGATCGCCGCAGTTGCCGTTGCACTCCGTGAGGCGATGTCGCCAAAATTTAAATCATACGCGAAGCAGATCGTGAAGAACACGAGGGTGCTTGCGGAGGAACTCACAAAGCTCGGCTGGAGAGTTGTTTCCGGGGGTACGGACAATCATCTCCTGCTCGTCGATACGTGGGCGAACGGCGTGGGAGGAAAAGAAGCGTCTGAGCGCCTCGAGAGAGCGGGAATTATCGTCAATATGAATACGATCCCGTTCGATGAACGAAAACCCATGGATCCGTCCGGCATCCGTCTCGGCACTGCGGCGGAAACTACACGAGGTGCGAAAGAAAAAGATATGAAAAAACTTGCCGCCAAGATCGATCGGGTGCTCCGCGGCTGAAAAAAGAGACCGTATAAAATTTTTCTGCAGTCATGTTATCATAAGCACATGCTTGTTGACGGCAGAGCGATTGCAGCAGAATTACACGAAAGACTGGCGCACGCTGTGGGGGGGCTTTCTCAACCACCGCAACTTGCCATTGTCATTGTCGGAGATGATCCCGTCATCGAAAGTTTTGTGCGCATCAAAAAAAAGATCGCCGAAAAACTCGGCATCTCGGTTATTGAACGCCGCTTCGACGCCTCCGTTCTAGCCTCGGAACTGCTTGATGCGGTAAAAAAATTAAGCGAAGAGCGCACAGTCGATGGTATTATCATCCAGCTCCCGCTTCCTTCGCCGATCGAAACGCAGGCAATTCTCGACGCCGTTCCGCTCAAAAAAGACGTCGACATGTTAGCGACGCATTCCGTCGCTGCGTTTAGGAGAGGCGATGCGCCGGTCTTGCCGCCGGTCGTCGGAGCGATCGAGGAGATATTAGAACGAAATGCGGTTGCCGTCACAGGAAAAGACGTGCTTATTATCGGGCACGGACGGCTTGTGGGTGCGCCGGCCGAACTTTTTTTTCGCCACAATGACGCGCATGTGACCGTGATCGGCAGGGAAGTAGAACGGCTCAGCGAATTGACCAAAGAAGCGGACATCATCATCTCGGGCGCGGGGCAACCGGGACTCTTGAAGCCAGAAATGCTGAAGCATGGCGTCGTGCTTATCGACGCGGGGACAAGCGAATCGGGAGGGAAGATCGTTGGCGATGCCGAACCTTCGTGCGCGGAAGTCGCGAGCATCTTCACTCCGGTCCCTGGCGGTGTCGGTCCTATTGCGGTCGCGCTTATTTTCAAGAACCTTTTGCTCCTCGCAAAAGCCTCCCGTATACTCAAATAACATGCTGAATCAATCCATCCTTCTTGCGTTCGATGGTTACGCCCGAAGCACTCCGATATCCGCAGACATTGCGGTCTTTTTCGCGCAGTGGTTTCCATATTTCGTTGTTTTTTTTGCGGTCATTTACGCATTTCGTTCGCGCGACCACCAAGCTTTTTTCCGCTCAGTTCTTCTCATGTTTCTCCCGGCGCTCGTCGCGTGGATGTTGGCCGATATAGGCAAATCTTTTTTTCAGGCGACGCGTCCGTTCGCCGCGCTTGGCCTCACGCCGCTTGTCACCGGAGAGAATCCGCTTGCGTCATTTCCCTCCGCACATGCGACCTTTTTTTCCGCATTGGGAATGATGATTTTTTTTCGTGACCGAAAGACGGGGGTATGGTTTCTTGCTGGTGCTTTCGCGATCGGCTTGGCCCGGATCGCCGTCGGCGTGCATTGGCCGTCGGACATTTTAGCGGGCTTCCTCCTGGGCGGCGTTGTCGCACTCTTTTGTCATCGAATTTTCTTAAAATTCTTCAAGACGCCAGAGTTGCCATAGTAACTTTTTCTTGCGGTGTTCCGTTCCATGGTCACAATACAACAACCATAAACGCACCTCTATTTTGACTGATTGACGACAAATGAGGACAGCATTGATTGCACAGCAACATCATCTTGCTCCGCTCCTTTAGGTACAACTGCAGTTATTCTCCAGAAGAAATGTGCAGCATCTGATGTTTGCCGACTCCATGCTCGGTCATAAAGGTAGTAAACGTATGTCTTCGAGCCATCTAAGCCCGTATATTCTACTCGAGCTTCGTTGACGTTTGTTGGTCCCACCATTTCGACAGACTCAACGGTTAATTGATTTTCTGCGCTATACGCCTCTGCTTCGTCTTGCGCCATTTTCAGAAAGGCTTCCTTATTGAAGAGAACAATCGGCGCAATACTCCATGGAGACCACCTTTCTACCGACACACTAACATCCTTCCCATCATCTGAATGCAGAATTACATTCCCATATTCAAGTGGTGGATGCTCGATTTTCCAGGCCTTCGGGAATTCAAATGAATATTTATCAAGTGGCTCGTAATACCGAAGGGTTTCTGCGTTCCCAGTGAGAGTGATTGCATTCCTAGTATGATTCCAAAAATGAACTGGCGGGACGAGAAATCCGGTAAGCATCAGAATGGAAGTTACCATAAGAGCACCCATGACCCACTTTGAGCGTGGCGCTTTGGCATTGTTCACTGACTGCCAGTTGTGTGTTTTAAACACTGCTATGACAAGCTGAACAGCAACAACTGCCAACACGAGTGCCATTCCAGGAGGAGACAAACTTTCGGTCGTCGTGGCCTTCAAAACCCAAGTAACAGTCAGTTCGAGTGCCGCGAGAGCAAGCAGAAGGCCAGCGAAAATACGAGAATTGGTGAAGTATAGGATTATTGCCGCACTGAAAAGCAGTACTCCATCAAAATTAGGCCATGCAATCAGCGGCGAGAGTGAATCACTCTGCGTATTGATCCACCAGAAGAAAAGTACTGCCGCTGCTTGAACAGCCACAACAGCACACAAGCCAATCAGAGCCGCACGCTTGGCCTTTGTTGCTTCCTCCACAGATTTGTATGGTTCGCCTAAGATAGTTTTGAGCGACATAGGATTTCTTCATAATTCTATCACTGCAGAAGTAATGTCACTACACATCCATATCCTATTCCTATTACCTACATCTGGTAACACTCTTTGTGCGCACTACGCTCCCACAAGGGCTTTCTATAGCGCAGGGCTATTCTGGTAATGCTACCAGAACGTAGACAGATAGAGTTTGATCGAGTTCAATGTTTTACTCGTCATCTCCACCTTCTCAAAAAACTTGCGCAGGGAAGGACGAGCATGGCCTTTCCCACTTTGGGGAAAGTCGCCCGACCGAGCAGAGCAACAATTTTGCGCTGGCAAAATTGAAGGCGTGTTTTTGAAAGGTGGAGGCAAAAAGCTGTCTGCAAGACAAAAGTCGTGCGCGTTTTGAAATGGTCTTTTGAAAAAAGCTTCCCGCAGGGGCACACCTTTTTTCATAAGGCAAGCCGTAATGTCGCTTTACATATAGGGAGACTCGCCATATAATCGCCCTATTATGTGGAGAAAACGATTCATCGCTTTCATCCTCCTTTTGGCGGGAGCGGGTATTGGTTTTGCCATCTACCAAGGAGAAAAGAACCCCGAGTCCATATTTGGTGAAAAACCTTTCAAATACGGACTGGATATTCAGGGCGGTACGGAGCTGGTGTACGAGGCGGACACGGCAAATATCGCGCCGGGCGAATTGCGACAGACGATGAACGCGCTTCGCGATGTGATCGAACGCAGAGTCAATCTTTTCGGCGTTTCGGAGCCTGTCGTCCAGACCGAAGAGGCGAATACGCTTTCCGGGAATCCTAGTCAGCGGCTTATCGTTGAGCTTCCGGGCGTTACTGACATCAAACAAGCGGTTGAGCTCATCGGGCAGACGCCGCTTTTGGAATTCAAGATCGAACGTCCCGATGGAGAAGAAAAAACGAGGATCCTTGATGCGTTCGCGAGGACGCAGGAGAGATTCAAAGACCCCACATTAACGGATGACATGAAAGCGGCCATTATTCTGAGCGACCCGCTGCTGCAGGACGATCCGAATTATATCCCGACATCGCTCAACGGCTCGAAGCTGCAAAAAGCATCGCTCACGTTCGATTCGCGCACGAATGCACCGAAAGTGCTGCTGACGTTCACCGACGAAGGCCGGCAGCTTTTTGCTGATATCACCAAAGCAAATATCGACAAAGAGGTCGCCATCTACCTCGACGGGTCGCCCATATCGATACCGATCGTACGCGAGGCCATCCTCGACGGTAATGCGGAAATATCCGGAAATTTCACCGTGAAAGAGGCGCAGGAACTTGTCGGGCGGCTCAATTCCGGTGCGCTTCCCGTCGCGATCACACTGCTTTCCACGCAGACCGTCGGGGCATCGCTCGGAGAGCGGGCGCTCACTTCGGGTGTTAAAGCGGGAATAGTCGGCGTGCTTATTGTCGCGCTCTTTCTCATTCTTTGGTATCGTCTCCCTGGTTTAGTGGCGACCTTCGCGCTCGCCATCTATATCGCCATCATGCTTGCCATGTTCAAACTGATCCCCGTTACGCTCACCGCGGCAGGCATCGCAGGTTTCATCCTCTCCATAGGCATGGCGGTGGATGCGAACGTACTTATTTTCGAGCGCATGAAAGAGGAGATGAAAAAAGGAAAGGATGTTGCGGATGCGATGCACGACGGTTTCGCGCGCGCGTGGCTCTCCATCCGTGATTCGAACATTTCTTCGATGATCTCGGCCTTGATCCTCTTCTGGTTTGGCACTTCGCTCGTCAAGGGATTCGCGCTCACCTTGGGTATCGGCGTGCTTATCTCGATGTTTTCTGCTATTACCGTTACACGAACATTCCTTTATTCGCTTGGAACGCACGGGCAAAGCAAGCTCGTGAAATTCCTGTTCGGCTCAGGCTTTCGTCCGTCATAATTTCGCCGTCCCGGTCGCTTATCTACATCCACCATGTTCATCATTAACCACAAAACATTCTTCTTTGTCCTCTCTGGACTGCTCATGCTTGCCGCGCTTTTTTCCGTGGTCGTTTTTCGTCCGTGGAACTTAGGCATAGAGTTTACCGGCGGGACCATTCTTGAGGTCGGATTTCCCGATGGACGCCCGGATATTGAAGGAATCAAGCAAAAACTTTCCGCCTTGGAATGGCAGGGAACCGTCGTGCAGGAAATAGGAGCTGATGGTTATATCATCCGCACAAAAAACCTGACGGAGCCTGAGCGGCAGCAATTGGTGAGCGCGGTATCTCAAGGGGGGCAAATGCGGATCGAAGAGCGGCGCTTTAATTCCATCGGCCCGACGATCGGCTCGGAACTTCGTACAAAAGCGCTGTGGGCGATCCTTACTGTTTTACTCGCGATCGTACTCTATATCGCATTTGCGTTTCGTCATGTCTCGCACCCCGTTTCTTCGTGGGTCTATGGGTTGGTCGCCATTGTCGCGCTTGTTCACGACGTGATCATCCCGGCGGGGGTTTATGTTGCGCTTGGATACTATTTCATTGACGTGCAGATTGATGTGCTGTTTGTCACCGCGATCCTCACCATCCTCGGCTTCTCAGTGCATGATACGATCGTTGTCTTCGATCGTACGCGCGAGAACTTGAAATTGCGCACGTGGAAAGAATTCAACGTGACGGTCGGTCGTTCGGTCGAGCAGACTTTTGTTCGTTCGATCAATACCTCTCTTACCGTTTTATTGGTTATTTTGTCGCTCTACTTTCTTGGCGGAGAGACTACGAAGAACTTCGCTTTTACGCTTGCGATCGGCATCATTGCGGGCACCTATTCTTCGATCTTCCTTGCGTCCCCCCTCTTGGTCGCCATCGAAGAATGGTCCACCAAGAGAAAAGAGAAACGGCTGGGAGACCACCGAAAAAAGTGAATTTGCGGGGCTCTCTTGCCTCCCAAAAAAGACTTCAGGCGGAGAAGCCCCTGAATAGGCCTTTTCTTGTATTTATATGAGTTTGTTGAACGTGCACATCCCATTTCCCATTGAAAAATAGGCTTAATGGTAAATTTGTGAGGCTAGACAGATACTCCAAGCAATGACGTGATGAGTTTTAACTTCC
>MHLP01000013.1 GCA_001821435.1 Candidatus Lloydbacteria bacterium RIFCSPLOWO2_01_FULL_50_20
GCGTTTTTTAAAGCTCATTTTAGTTTTTATCAAAAGTGGCTCTTAATAGAGCCACGGTATCACGAATTCAGCCTGATGGATTTTCCTTTAACTCATATTCGTGGATGGAAACGAGCAAATGCCAACGAGATCGACATCCGATTCCGTCGTAACGCTATCGGGTCCATATGCCACCGACCCCACAATGACGATATCGACACCCATGGGGGCGAGTTTTTCTGCAATATCCTCAGCTATCAATCGTCGCTTTGTGTATTTGTTGTTCATAATGCCCTATTTTGCAAATCTAATATAAAAGATTACTCATTTTTACTCAAGACACAATGCATCATTGACTATTCATACTGGTCATCCTATACTGTAGCTATCAGACTTGAACGGCATCCTACACGGGTGCCGTTTACTTTTTACCTTTTTTTCGCATCATCCCGCTTCAGTCGTTCTCGTAGGTATTCAAAGTCTCTGAACTTACTTCCTGCAAACTGCTTGATCTCTTTGGCGGTACGTGGCCCGCGTGCAAGTAGAAGTACTTCTTTCTTATTCGTTTGCAGAAACTTCAGTACGGGCAAGAAGTCCCCGTCACCAGAAAGTACAATGGCTCTCTTGTATTCACCCCTTTCTCTCATTAAATAGTACGCCATATCCACATCGCAGTTTGCCTTACGTCGTGGATTCCCATCCTCGTCTTCGTAAGTTTTGACTGGCTTGAGTACGAGTGTGTAGCCGAATTGTTCGAGCTTTCGGTAAAAATGCACCCTCTTCAGGTGCCGATCAAGCAAAAGGAGTTTTGCCTCGGTCATGCTCTTGCCCTCCCTTTTGATCAAATCGACGAGGTATTCCTCAAGTTGCTTGATCGGGACGGTATCATGTTCAAGATAGTTGAAAAGAAAACGATGTATCTCTACTCCACCAAAATAATAAGCACGCTCAATGCCATACTTCTCCCTCAGGTAATCCAGTAACTTCGCGTAGTCGATACTCCACCCGAGTGACTTCTGTCCTCCATAAAAGAGGTTGGACGCATCAATGAAGGCGAAGGTTTTCATGAGTTGCATTGTACTTGCTCCTGCCTCCCCGCTCAAGCCCAACTCCACGTTTTTAGACTTGAAATGCTGAGGTCGCCATTTCTGTGGTGGAGGGAGGTCTATCATGAAGGAAAATGGGATTGACTTGTCCTCGAGGTTGTCCGAGCTATGTTGGGTAGAATTCTCTCTATACCAACAGATAGTGACATACGTGGAGTATGGGGTATTTAGACAGAAGAATCTAGCCTAACAATTCAAAAATACTTCACCACAGAAATCAATTGGACTTATCTCGCTCTGTAGAAAACATGCCTTTCCCCGTTTTCCGATCTCACAATATCAGCAAAGTTCGGCCACTTGGATAAAGGCTTTTACCCTGCTCTCACAAAAGAACGGCACTGCAGACGGTCCCGTAAATAATGACACTGATCATGTCCTGGATCACCGTCGCGATCGGTCCTGATTCAACCGATGGATCCTCGCGGAAATATTCGAATGCCTGCGTCGTGAGGAGTCCGACCAAAGGCGCGATGAGTAAGGCGACAAACATCGACAACCCCACCGAAAGACCGAGCGGGGCGCTTTCCATCCACCACCATGCCAGTACGCCCGAGATCAGGCCAAACCCCGCTCCGACGAAAAAGCCGATGAGTGACTCTTTTACAAGATAATCATGGAATTTTGCTTTCCCATTCTTGAGATCGCTTGCGTAGATCGCCTCAGTTTGCGAACCAAGTGCCGCGGCCATGTATACAATGAACGGAAGAAAAAACGCCACGCGAACATCCTGTTGAAGCACCTCTTCGAATCGTGAAACGAAGAAAGAGATAAGCGTTCCAAGCATGAGCCCAACCAGAAGCACCGGGACGCGCAACTTCAGTAGCAACGATGTGGGCTCGGTGTCATCATCCGCGTATACGATTGGCTTTTCATGATTCATCTCCTGTATTCAATATGTATAGACCTTAACAAAACTTGCACACCCCCTCTTTGTTCTTGTCGTGTTCGTGGTCTTTGGGATCTCCGGCGCATTGCTTACATTCAAACGCAGTTCCCCCGAGGACGTGCACCCCGTCGCCTTCCTTCACTTCTTTTTTGCACAACTCACAAATCTTCATGATATCGTTCTTTTTTTCTTCGGTCATATTTTTTACTACGTTGATTAATGATAACTGCGTAATTATATCGCTCTTGCGGTATCAAGGGAAACGCCACCATCCGAGCGGTTTCGCCGCCGATAAAAGACCTTGATCATTTCTACAAAAAATATTTCGAAGATCCCGAGACCAAAAACAATGGCAATGTCGACGGCTCGGAGCGGCACCGTTTCAAGTATTTTGTTGAAGAATGGGGTGTACACCGCAAGGAACATGAACGAAAAACCAAAGCCGGTCGCAAGGATCAGATACTTGTTATCAAATATGTTCGTGAGAAATATTGACCTCGTTGACGATTTCAGAGAAAACACAAAAAGTAGCGAGTCGGTCGCTATAATCGCAAAAATAACAGTGCGAACATGTTCTATCGAGTATCCCTTTTCAAAAACGAATACGCCGTTCACGTTCACACCATAGAAGTGGAGATATCCAAAATAGACAATGACCAGAACGATATCCGTCGCGAGCCCCTGGATCAAAATGATCACCCAACCATATTGGTCAATGATATTCTCGTTCTTCTTTAGCGGTTTTCTTTTCATGACATCTTTTTCGCCGTGCTCGAATGCAAGAGCGAAATTAGGCAGACCGTCTTCGACGAGATTTGCCCACAGTACCTGAATTGCGGTAATAGGGAGCGGAACCTTTGCGATCAGCGGAACAAGAACGATGATCAGCTCGGTGAAAGAGTTTGAGAGCAGAAAGACAACCACTTTCCGAATATTATCGAATGCCACTCTTCCCTGGCGGATCGCCTCGGTAATGGTGGAGAAGCTGTCGTTCATAAGCACCAGATCTGCCGCCTCCTTTGTCACATCGGTTCCGGAGCCGAGTGCAATGCCGACATCAGAGGCCTTGAGTGCTGGTGCATCATTCACCCCGTCGCCGGTCATCGCAACGACCTCGTTCTTTGCTTTGAGCGCCGCCACAATCCGCATTTTGTGTTCAGGAGTAGCTCGGGCAACGATCTCGAGTCGGTCAATTTTTTCCATCAATGCATCTTCCGAGAGCGCATCAAGTTCCGCACCCGTGAGGGTGGTGTCATTAGTTGCGGAAAAGCCAAGTTCTTGACCGTTGGATTTTGCGGTGAGCGGATGATCCCCGGTAATGACGATAGTCCGGATGCCTGCCTCTCGCGAAGCGACAAGCGACGCCGCGACATCTTTTCGAATAGGATCTCGGATGACGGCAATTCCGAGAAAATGGAGGTTTTCGAGTTTACTTCTCAAGGCGCTGCTTTCTTGTGACTCCACATCCTGATCGGGAAGCTCTCTTTCTGCGATGCCAATGAGGCGATATCCTTTTCCCGCAAGCTGCGTGATCACCGCGTGCAGGCGTTCCTTTTCCTCCTTTGTTTCCGTGGATCGGTCAACGATGTATTCAGGAACACCCGTCGTGAACAGAAAAGGCGCACCCGCATCTCCTTGGTGAAAAGAAATAATACATTTTGAAACATGGTCGAACGGAAGAAGGAGTAATCTTCTGAACTCCCCTATGGATTTTTTGAAATCACCGCCCTTCGAAAGAAAATATTCCAGCTTTGAGCGATCCGTGGACTCTCCCTTGATGGCGCCATCCGAGAGCATGACTGCCTCATTTGCAAATGCGAGGGCGAGCTCAGCGCGCGACTCGTTCTTCGATTCGTGAACGCTTTCGAGTCGCATAACGCCTTCCGTCAGTGTTCCTGTTTTGTCGGTACAAATAACCGTTGTAGAGCCCAGCGTTTCTGCTCCGATGAGCGTTTTCACCAAACCGTTCTTGCTGAGGATCTTCCTTGATGCAACAGCGAGTACGACAGAGAGGGCAGCCGGTAAACCTTCGGGAATCGCCGCCACAGCAACCGCAACGGCGAGGGTGAATATCTCCACGAAGGGTTGGTTTTCAAAAAGACCGGTGACCAAAATGACCGATGCGGCAATGGCGACGATGATAGTGATGGTCTTTGTCAGTTTTGCGAGTCGCAGCTGAAGCGGGGTCATACCCTCCTCGACCGATGCAGTCAGCGTTGCGATCCTCCCGATCTCGGTTTTCGCACCGGTCGCAACGACAATAGCCTCGGCACTCCCTTCCTCGACGGTTGTTCCCGTATACACCATGCATTTTCTGTCTGCAAGGTCGGTTTCATTGGGGAGCGCATCGGCCGATTTTTTTACCGGAGATGACTCACCGGTGAGCAGTGCCTCAACAGTGGTGAGGTGTTCATGGCGTATGATGCGCGCATCGGCCGGTACTTTTTCTCCCGCCTTCAGCAAAATAATATCGCCTGGGACAAGTTCACTGGAGTTCACTTGCAACCAGCCGCCGGGACGCTCCACTGTTGCGACCACCTTGACGAGCGCGCGAAGTTTTTCAAAAATGGTATTTGATCGATACCCCTGCCAGAACCCTATCAGGCAGTTGATGAGCACCGCGACGATGATCACGGACGTATCAAGGTATTCACCGATAAGGAGCGTCAGAAATGCAGCGATCAAAAGAATGATGACGAAGGTATTCTTAAACTGATCCAAGAGTAGTCCCCACCAATGTTTTTGCTCGCCCTTGGGAAGAACATTTTCACCGAATTGCAACCGGGCCGCCGCCACCTCTGCTGTGGTGAGTCCATTGAATAAGTCCGAATTCAATCTGCGCCCGACATCAGTGATGGTGATGCCATGCCATGATTCATTCATAATGTTGAGACTAGTACCCCATTAAATTAATTTTGCACAGTAAAATTAATTTAATGGGGTACTAGATAAGCGTTGAGATCATGTATCCACCAAGAGCAACAAGGAAAAATCCGACAACGAGTCTCATGAGTCCGCGGTGTTCTTTTCTCCATGCTTCGAGTTTTTCTGATGCTGTCCCGAAGTATGCCATGATGACGATAACGATCAGCGGGAGAACGAAGACGAGGTTGTATAGAAGAAGAAGCGGAACTGCTTCCGAGTAGTCACCTGCGGTCAGAAGCCCGAGTATGGCGAGATACGGGGCTCCCGTACAGGGTAATTCGACGAGTACCACAAAGATGCCGATGAGCATCAGCGATCCGAAAAGTACCACCGGGTGTTTTCCTTCAGCGTGGGAGAGATAAGAGGTGAATTTTTCAAGACGGGCTCCTGCACCGGGCAGCATTTGGAGCGTAAATCCTTTTCCGTACCAAAAGTAATCTTTGAGTTCAAGTAAACCGGCAAAAATAGCAATTATGGCTACACCCCAATAAAACGAGGTCGCAATTCCTGTATTGAGGGTCAGCTTAAGGATGCCAAAACCGAGAGCGAGATAGGTGACGTAGACGGTCGCAGTGTAAATAATGCCGCCGAGAAGCATTTTGTTCCTGTTCTGGAACAATTTCGTCATGAACGTGATGAGGAATATCAGGACACCAAGCACGCACGGATTAATACTGTCGAGGGCTGCTGCCGTGAGAATGATACCCAGTGTTATGTCTCCCATATGGATGAAGATAATTAAGTGAGAATAATTGGCCGCTCGGCACCATCGTGTGCTTCTGTGCCCGGTCCACCGCATCGGCGCGTTACCTCAATAATACAGTATAGCGTATGGGCCTTCATTGCATGGGGGGAATATGCACACCAGAGCGCCACAGTAATAGAGCGCTGGCGAATTCGCTCCCGAGAACAACGGACTCTTACTGCTCAGCCGGCAGGGGGCACCCGGAGACACTGGAGAGCGAATCGAACGACTGGATCCCGGCGTCAAAACGATACAAGGAATTCCGCGCCTCATCGAGCTGTACCCATGTCGGCGTCTTTCTGATCTGGAAGTTCGCACAGAATTTCACCTCCTCTTTCTCTTGGGCGTTATCGGCATTTCGCGGATCGCATTCTATTTCTTCAATGAATCGCATGGCCTCACCGAACATGTCGCGCTGTTTTAGACAGGATGAGCAGGTCGCGGAACCCAGCATTACGTAATGCTTGCTGGTGAGACACTGGGCGAACTCGTCGTACTTCTTTCCCGGATCGCTCGAAGAAGTTGAGATGTACGAGATGCCGATCAGCAACGAACCAACGACGATCGATCCGAACAGCCGCTTCCAAGGCACCGGCTTCGGTCGCAAAGCAAAAAGTGAGGCAATGATGATGAGTGCCATGATGACCTTGGAAGCCTCGCAGAGGATGCAGAAGGTTTCCAAGACGAAATACTCGACCCAGATCGATAAATAGAGCGAGGGAACGAGCATAACGACTGAGACGAGCGCGATTTTCTCCAGAGACTTGGGCTTATAGGAGCGTAACGCAGTGAAAAACACCCAAATAAAATACGCCAAGCCCATCCCCGATAGCGGGATACCGAATACTTTTGCGTATTTGCTCTTATTGACCAGATCACAGGAAAGTCCTTCACCGAGGTCGCAGAATGAAGTGTCTCCCGACCCATAGCCGACCTTTACGAGGTACGCCATGATAAAAATGCCGAGAATGGAAAGGGTGATAAGGATGATGCGCGTTGGGTTTTTCATGTTCATGAAAAGAAACATTAGCTGATTATCTCTTCCAGTTTATCATGGATGCCCCGTCGAGCGGGCCATTGTTGTACACAGCCATGCGAAGTACAAAAGGGCACCGAGAACGCGGGGCTATCGCAGTGTGCTCCTGTGGCGCATGCACACCCCACGCATGTGATCGCCATATATATGTATTATGATGAACTGTGGTAGAACCCTATGGTGAGGGTCACCGCGTCTCTTCGGAGCGTGGCGTTATTAGTAACTCTATCGAGCAATCATGAATAATAATTTATCACAGACCATTCTCATCAGCGTTGCCATAGCGATGGTCGTTTCATTTTTTGCGCTCTCAATGCAAAAGACAGACTCCGCAGAGACAACGGCAGCGGTAAAGCACTACCTCGAGAACCGCACCGAGGGGGAACTCATCGCGGATTTCTATCGCGTTGAAAATGCGGTACACGTGAGCCCGCACAGCGTGAGAACACACCTCGGTGACAACGATATTGTGCTTGTCGATCTTCGCAGTCAGGAGGAGTACGAAACACTGCATATCATTACGGCGATCAATATTCCCGCATATGCGACTCCGGATAAGTCGGATTATGGATCGGTCGATCGCATCGTCGGCGCTTTCAAGGATGCACAGGCAAAAAATCCGGGCAAAGACATCGTCGTGTACTGTTACTCCATTCCCTGCATGACCGGGAGAAAGATCGGCAAGATGCTCCTCGAACACGACATCTACGTGCAACACCTCGGCATCGGCTGGAACGAGTGGCGATATTATTGGAAACTCTGGAATCACGACGGCGAGAAGCAGGTCAATCCTCTTGACTATGTTTCTTCCGGCAAAGAACCGGGAATATTTATGGGTGACAAAAGCCCCGGCTGTCCGATCGGAGGCGAATTCGGCTGTTAATGGCCCATGCATAATTGACTATTATGGATAAAAACAAGACCGTTTCTGTCGTCGCAGTTATCGTGATCGCCGTCTTCGGGTACCTCATGTACGCCGGAGGGGGCGGGGTTGCAGACAAAAACGCGACCGAAAAGGAAGTTGGCCCGTGGAAATATGACACATTCGCACAGTGCTTAACGGAAAAAGGGATGCAAATGTACGGCTCCGTCACCTGCGCGACTTGTGCAAAACAGCGGAAACTATTCGGCGACTCATTCCAATACATCACCGAGATCGAGTGTAATCCTCGTTACCCACACCCGCAGACCGCGCGGTGCGTCGCAAAGATGATCGAGAGTACCCCAACATGGGTACTCGAACTTCCCGATCAAACTGAGGTCAAAAGAATGCGGGCCGGACTTCAGATATTTGAGGAACTCGCAGAATTTTCCGGATGCACCTTCACCGAAGATAAGCTCTAGCATCTTTGCTCACCAAAAAACTCTCACCCGTGAGCGTTTTTTGGTGAGCGCTTGAAATGTGGCTTAATAGTAAATTTGTGAGGCTAATATCATGATAAGGTGGCTCTATTAAGAGCTAGTT
>MHLP01000014.1 GCA_001821435.1 Candidatus Lloydbacteria bacterium RIFCSPLOWO2_01_FULL_50_20
CGAGCGGAGTAAAGAGAAGAAAGAAAGAGCTCATGGAAGATTGTTTACCGACCGCCAAGCGTCTGTAATGCTTTACGAATAATTTCCTGAGGAGTTGCATGTTTCTTGGCAATAGTGCGGACGATCTCCCGTGTGTCGCGCAAAGGATAGCCAAGCGCCTCAAGCGCCTCAAGCGCCTCGTCTTCAGCGCGGGGAGCCCCTTCATGTTCTGCCATCTTGCCAACCTTATCCTTCAACTCAAGAACGATCTTTTCGGCAAGTTTTTTTCCGATGCCGGAAACCTTCGTCAGATAAGCGGCATCTCCGCGATTGATCGCATGCACAAGCGTATCGTGGTCGGCAAGCGAAAGAACATTGATGGCGCTCTTCGGGCCGATACCGGAAATCCCGATCAAGAGACGAAAAAGTGCGAGTTCTTCACGCCGGGGAAATCCGTACAATTCAAGCGCGTTTTCCCTGACGGAAAGATGCGTCCAAAGAGCGGTCTCCCCCCCGACCGTCTGATGCTCCGCAGTTTCCGGGGTGACAAAAACCGCACGGCCGACCCCGCTCGTCGCGACAATAAGCATGCGGTCCTCTTTGTGAATGATCTTTCCTTCTATGTGAGCGATCATACTTCACATTATACGGCACAATCGACCAATTGCACGATGGGAACACGCGGTCGTCGTATGAGTTTCTTGCGTTTTTTTGAACCATCCTGTAGGATTTCCGATTATGGCAATTACTTCATCGGCAAAACGGGCAGTGCATACCGCAGCGCGGCGGAGGATCTTTAACCTTCACCGGGCCAGCGTCATGAGCAAGCAGCTGAAAGGTTTTCGCAAGCTTGTTGCTGAAGGAAAATATGCAGAAGCCGAAAAGTCGCTTTCATCGCTTTATAAAGCCCTCGACAAGGCGGCAAAACGCGGGGTGATCAAAAAAAATACCGCCGCGAGAAAAAAGTCCCGCGCGGTAGCACTGCTCAGAAAGCAGTCGGGGAAGACTAAAAAATAGGGGTCACCTTTTCCGGCTCGCCATTTGCGGCTCTTTCCGCATTTTTTGCGCTTTCTCTCTTCACCAGCTCTGCGATCTCATCGGGAACGATATTCGACTTGATCACATAGGACGCCGCTCCCAGCTGTTCCGCTTTCCCTATCTCTTCCCGCCCGCCTAAATTTGAGAGAATAATGACCGGAATATCCTTTGAAGCAGGGTCGCCTTTGAGTTTTTCGAGTATCTCAAAACCGCCCATATCAGGAAGCATAATATCGAGGAGGATCACATCGGGACGTTCTGATTTCGCTTTCGCGATCCCAGAACTGCCAGAGGCTGCGGTAATGACCGTATAGCCGGTTTCCACAAGTTTCCCTGAGATCAACGAAAGCAGGAATGCATCATCTTCAATGCAGAGGACTTTTTTAGTTTCGATCATATTTATAAAGTATAACGCAGGTTTTTATGAAATGCGAATTACCCCGCACTGAATACATTCTGTGGCCAACCAATTGGTTGACGAAGTATTTCATCTTTACGACAAGCAAAGCAAGAGGCGTAATACCGGATCAGGTGCATGAATGAATTGAAAAGAAATGTGGCAGGTGATACGATGAAACAACGATATACTTATGCGCCCTGAATCTCTTGGATTATCTTCGGCTCGAGAAGAAAAAGATGCTCAATATCTTGAAGGGGAGGAGCTAAACATCAGCGACGGGATGGATCCTATTTTCGTTCCGGAAAAGATCACCAAAGAGAACTTTCATTCACTTTTTGGAGACAAGCTCCCTGAGCAAATTTCCCCGGATATGTTTAATGACGGCGGAGAACTTAAGCTTGAGCAAGAATAATTCCACCCCACTATGATAAACACCAACCACGCCATTCAAAAAAAGGGAGATCCTGTGAAAAACACTGAACACGTCTATGCGGAAATCAACAAAGAGGTCGCGAAACTCATGACTGATGCCGATAAGATCGTCTTTGGCCCCACTCCGGATTTTGAATACAAAGTTCCGCTCGAAGATTTCAAGAAATCTCTTCAAGAAAAGCCTCATTGAGCCATTTCTTGCATTTTTTTCGCTTTTGTGCTACACTGCCCCAATGCTTACCACAAGGAAAAAGTTGGTCGTTATGGCCAAACATCAACGGCACGAGAAAGATACCGGCTCTCCGGAAGTGCAAGTCGCCATTTTGAGTCAAAAGATCAATGAGCTCGCCGCACACTTGAAGGAAAACAAGAAAGATCATCACTCACGACGGGGACTCTTGAAAATGGTTTCCGACCGCCGGGCACATTTGAAGTATCTGAAGAAGAAGAGTGAGGCGAAGTATAACGCTCTCACCAAAAAGCTCGGGATCAAATAATCCCACTGTCGGCACATCGCTCGGCGTTCCCGTCGCAGGTTTGAAAGCAGTAGCAACCTACAGCTTTTCAAACACCGCTCTGGTCCACGCCATCGCCCTGTATCCGACAGTGAAATTATTACTACTCAGATCTTTCAAAACTTTTTTATAACAGTGCGCACGTTTTATTAAATTTTTTCATTTATATTTATTATGGCAATCATTAAACACAATGATCAGCGCGTCGGTTTTTTCATCGATACGCAAAATCTCTACCATAGCGCCAAAAACCTTTACGAAGACGCGCGGGTCAATTTCGGCGCGATGGTCAAAAACGCCGTCGGCGGACGCAGGCTCGTCCGTGCGTTGGCTTACGTGATCTCGACAAAAACCGGTGAAGAAGCGGGCTTTTTTGAAGCACTCGGGAAAATTGGCATCGAAACACGCTCGAAAGAACTGCAGGAATTCTGGGGTGGCGCCAAGAAAGCGGATTGGGACGTCGGCATGGCCGTCGACGCGATACGTCTTGCGCCCAAATTGGATACCGTCATTCTCGCGACTGGGGACGGCGACTTTATCCCGCTCGTCGAATATCTTCAGAACCAAGGCTGCCAAGTCGAAGTGGTTTCGTTCGGCAAGTCGACATCGGGAAAATTGAAGGAGGTCGCCGACGATTTCTTCGATCTTTCCGAAGATCCGAGCGCATATCTGCTTGGCCACCGCGAGCGCCGCAACCCGCCGAAACGTTCCGGAAACGGAAACCGCCGCGCTGTTTCGCTCTAAAATAATCACGAGTCGCGAGTTACAAATCTTTAGGGTTTTGTTTTTTTTGACAAAGGTACACAAGTCGGTCTTATTATGTAGACTAAGAAAAAAATCAATGTCCACGCCCCCTCTCTCGGCTGTGCCTGCCCCGCAATGAGCTCCGCGGGCAATTTGGTTATTGAAATGATTCTGTGCTACAAATGACAGAGATAGAAAGAGGGTGGAGGTTTTCGTGGACGCATGTTGGTCAATAACACGCAGAACAACTGGCGAAGTGGAGATAATCTTCTCTGGGGGAATGACGGTTGCCAAACTCAGTGAAATAATTGAAGCAGAGTTTCCCGGAGTACCGGAAGACAAATTGCACGTTATGGCCATTTGTGTCAGCACAGTACAAGTAAAGAGAATCCCGTAAAAATAATGACCCCGACACGAGGGGTCTTTTATTTTTTTGCCATTCTGCTTGTGTCGTTACAACCTTACGAAACGAGGACTCTCACTAAAGATGTAAGTTGAGTGCCCTCAAGAACCCCGCTCACGAATACTTGATTTTAGGTTGTAATGGTACTAGAGTATGTTCATTATTCGTTGTGGCGTCCGGATCATCGAGTTGAACCAAGAAGAAAGTATAAAACGTTCAATGCGAGAATCTGGACATCACTTTTTATCGAATCCAAGGTCCGACCTTGGGGAAACAGCCTTAAGGTCGGACTTTGGATGCAATTATTATGCATACGGAATCATATGAAGTAGAGATCGGCGGCAAGAAATTGACTGCCCAATTTACCGACCTTGCCGATCAAGCTCACGGCTCGGTCATTATGCGCTACGGCAACACGACGGTCTTGGCGACTGCGGTCATGTCGGACAGGAAGCGCGAGGGAGGAGACTTCTTTCCGCTCACGGTGGATTTCGAAGAACGCTTTTATGCGGCGGGGCAAATTCTCGGGAGTCGTTTCATGCGGCGTGAAGGACGACCGTCCGATGCAGCGGTTCTTTCCGGTCGTGTGATCGATCGCACCATTCGCCCACTCTTTGACCAACGCATCAGAAACGATGTGCAGGTCATTATTACGGTACTTTCGATAGACAAAGACGAACCGGATGTCCTCGCGGTGAATGCCGCCTCGATCGCGCTCGTCACATCGAACATTCCCTTCGGCGGACCGGTTTCTGCGATACGCGTTGCTCGACAAGGCGGAACGTGGGTAACACTTCCTCCATTCCGTGTTGAGGAAGGCTTCGATGTCATCGAGGGAGACTGTGAGCTCGTCGTCTGTGGGAAAGACGGCAACGTGAACATGATTGAAATGGGCGGAAAAGAAATCACTGAAGATGTCGTCATGGAAGGACTCACGTATGCAAGCAAGGAGATCGAGAAGTTACAGAAATTCCAAAAAGAGCTTATTGCAAAACGTGGAAAAGCCAAACGCGTGATCGAGCTTGATGAGATCAGCGAGGAAATCAAAAAACTTTTTGCCGAAAAGATCGCGCCAAAATTCGAGAAGACCATCTTTGCAGGAATTGCGGGACGTGCGGATGAATACGCACTGATGGAAGAGTGGGTGACCGCGGTCAAAGAGGTTGAGGGCATGGACGAGCACATCGCGAGACGATACTTTGACGACGCGGTGAATGACCTGCTGCACAAAAAAGCGATCGACGACAATAAACGTCCCGACGGCAGAAACTTTGCTCAAGTGCGCCCACTTTTTGCACAAGCCGGCGGGATCTCTCCGGTGCTTCATGGAACGGGAATATTTTACCGCGGCGGAACGCACATTCTCTCCGCACTCACGTTGGGCGGACCACAAGACTCACAGCTCATCGAGGGCATGGAGGTCCAAGGGAAGAAGCGCTATATGCATCACTATAATTTTCCGCCGTTCTCTTCGGGAGAAACCGGACGCGTGGGCGGAATGAACCGTCGCGCGATCGGACACGGTGCGCTCGCGGAAAAGGCGCTCATCCCCGTACTTCCGGACAAAGAAGTGTTCCCATACACTATTCGCATCGTTTCCGAATCGATGGCATCGAACGGTTCAACCTCCATGGCGTCGGTCTGCGGCTCAACACTGGCACTCATGGATGCGGGCGTACCGATCAAGGAACCTGTCGCAGGTATCGCGTCGGGGCTTATGATGGAATCCTTCGACCAAGCTCAGGGCAAGTCCCCTCGATATAAAGTGCTCACCGACATTCAAGGCCCCGAAGACCATCATGGCGATATGGATTTCAAGGTGGCGGGCACAAAGAACGGCGTGACGGCGATCCAGATGGATATAAAGGTAGACGGCATTCCGCTTCCTATTCTGAAAGAAGCCTTCGAAAAGGCCCTTGCGGCACGCCTCACGATCCTCGACGTTATGAAAAAAGCCATCGCAACCTCGCGGCCGGATATTTCTCCCCATGCACCAAAAATCGTCGTCATAAAGATCAAACCTGACCAGATCGGCATGGTGATCGGCGGTGGCGGCAAGACCGTAAACGAGATCCGCGAAAAGACCGGTGCCGAGATCGACATCGAAGATGACGGCACCGTGTTCATCACTGGCAAGAACGGCTCTGCGGAAAAAGCGCGCGACATCATCGCCTCCATGACACACGAATACAAATCCGGCGAGATGTTCAAGGGAAAAGTCGTCCGCGTTGTAGACTTCGGCGCCTTTGTCGAGATCGGCTACAATGCCGAAGGACTCGTGCATGTCTCCGAGATCGCCTCGTTCCGCATTGAGCGCGTATCGGATTATCTCAAGGAAGGAATGGAAGTACCGGTCGTGGTCAAAGAAACGGACGAACGCGGCCGCATCAGCCTTTCGATCAAGCGCGCGGACAAAGATTTTGTGAAACCCCGTAGTGAACCACCCACGCGCGCAACCTATTAAACAAAATGCGACCCGAAGGTCGCGTTAAACACTGCCGATAGCACAAACCGGTCTTTTTGCACCACCTTTGTGCCAGTATTCCTTTCGTACTATCTGCCCGTTCCACCAACCAATATCACCGAAAGATTGTTGATCAAGTTGTTTGTACCCTTCAGCTATCAGTCGAGACCGAGCATCGTCAATAACAGTAAAAGGACCTTCTATCTCAACGCCGCCACTAAGAATCCAGAATATAAAGAACATCATGATTCTCCTTTAGTGTCCGAGTACGTACTGTTTATACCTATTGAACGCCCTTTTGCTGCTCTTGAAATCAAATGGCGCTCCACAGTCGGCGCAAACGTCCGGCACTCTGCCTTCCGCAAGGACTTGTTTAATACTTTCAGGCACTTGTGGTTGCGGGCGAAGGTGTTTCGGCTGTCGACACACCCAGCACCTAAACTCAAAGCCAACATTTTGGCCACGGCTAAGTGACATTTTCATGTTCTTTCCCCCCGTTTTGTGAAAGTTCAATCTCTAAAAGTTTCCGAAACATTCAGAAACTTTATAAAGGGCAGAAACTTTCGTTTCTGCCAGTTGAAAGTCGGCTTACGTCGGCTTCTCAGGGTGCCAGCGGTGGTGAACCAATCTTCCCCAGCCGTCGTCTATTTCGTAACAGATCGGCTTTCCCCCTTCCTCCCGGGCGACTATTCTGACTCCGTTGTAGTTTGCGCAGCAATCTCTGCGCTCACAACAACCACCACACCAAGTAGCGACGGGGGCGTCAGGGTCGCAGGTTGCGAGAAGCTCCACGAGCTCCCGCACAGTAGTAAACCTATTATCAAGCATGTTTTGCCTTGAGTGATGCATTTTCGTCTCCTGTCTGGGCATGGGCAGGATTGCCCGGTTCATCTGACAGCAAGAATAGCTTATTATACTTGATTTGTCAAGAATGTACCAGGTAAAGTGTTGACTAAATCCGACAATTGATATACCCTTTCAACATGATCCCATCACTTAAAAAAGTCCTCGAAACCATAGGTTTGAACAAGAACGAGTTGGCCGTCTTGCTCGTGCTCCTTGAGAATGGCCCCATGCTTGTCTCCTCCATCGCCAAAGCGGCCAAACTCAATCGTTCGACAACGTATGGTGTCTTGAAACTTCTCTCAGACAAAGGGCTCGTCTCATCCATTAACAAAACGGGTGTCGTGCGTTATCAGTCTATTGCGCCCGAGCAGCTCCCTGGTTTTATTGAGCGCCAGCGGGATGCTCTTGCTGAGACAAAACAGAAAATTGTAGCACTTGTGCCGCAGTTGAACCTCTTGCGGACGAAGGGTAAGGTTCTTCCAAGGGTGCAGTTTTTCGAGGGGAAAGAAGGCGTGAAGCAGGCATACGAAGACACAATCGAGAACAACGCAGGGAAATTGCTCAAAGATATTAGCGGTGTGGATGCCGCAGTACGCACGCTCGGCGAGGACTGGGCGAACTATTATTGGAAGAAGCGTGTAAAGTTTGGCGTCAAATGCATCGATCTGGCCCCGGAGAGCGAGTGGGCGCGCAAAATACAGGCAAACGATACAAAACATCTCCGCACGACCAAGTTTATACCGTCGCAGTATGGCTTTGATGCAGAGCTTGCGCTCTATGATAAAAAAGTCGGTATTTTCTCATATGCGCAAGAAAGTCCTATCGCGCTCATTATTGAAGACGATACGGTGTCAAATATGATGCAAAAATTATTCGATTGCTTGGAAACCATCGCCAAATAATTGCAATGCGACCATTTCCGCATGGCGAACAACCATAATGCAAAGATGCTCAAAGATCAACAGAGCTAGCGGAAGCGGGACGAAGTTAATTCAGATGCAGCACTAAATCGGCCTGCTGTGCTGGTTTGTATTCTGTTTCGTACCGCTTGAGTGCGATAATCACTTGCCGAAAATAGGAGTCAGGGTTGCTCTGTAGAAAACACCCCCAACTCATGAGATAATAGGTACATGACCCGTACATCAAAATCACCGAAGGCGGTTGCGCTTGTCGCCT
>MHLP01000015.1 GCA_001821435.1 Candidatus Lloydbacteria bacterium RIFCSPLOWO2_01_FULL_50_20
AACCGCCAATTCGTTTTTACCCCCAAAATTGAATACAAATTAGTCGCCGAGCGAAGCGAGGCGAACCAAAACTCT
Organism: Candidatus Lloydbacteria bacterium RIFCSPLOWO2_01_FULL_50_20; assembly: GCA_001821435.1. Classification (GTDB taxonomy): domain Bacteria; phylum Patescibacteriota; class Minisyncoccia; order Phycocordibacterales; family UBA6899; genus MHLP01. The sequence goes on from MHLP01000015.1 coordinate 76, forward strand.
TTGACTTTTCCTGTCTGGTGCGTAGGGCAGGATTCGAACCTGCGTAGCCCATAGGGCGCGTGATTTACAGTCACGAGCAATTGACCGCTCTGCCACCTACGCAAAATTATGTTGCCACTATAGCGAATTATCCTTAAAAAATCAAAAGCTCCTCCTGCGAGGAGCCTGTACTATTTCGAAAATTCCTGGATCATCGCGGCACACTTCATGTATCGTTTCGTCGTGAACATCCAGTGTCCGCGAACGTTATCAGGGAGAAATCTCCGGGGTTCTGTCCGAAACCCTTCCCTCTTGAAGCGATTAAAGTGGTAATACATCGTAATGAACGCGAGCGTTGTCGCCCCTTCCCCGCGCACCAACGCAATAGCGTTCCTGAAAAGCGACATGCCGACACCTTGCCTACGATATCCCTCTTCGACTACAAGATGCGTAAGGATCACCGTCCTGGGACCGACGACGTCCACGCCAATACAGCCGACAACGCGGCCTTGAACGCGCGCAAACCAAAAGCGGCCTTCAAGTTTCCTCATTGCACTGCCGATCCTTGTCCCAACGATCAGTCGATTGATGTCGGGAAGATGCCGAGCATCGGCAACATGAATAGTGAACTTCATTATCGTCCCCAGTATTCAGTCTCTGAAGATAAACTATCAGGCGTGTGTCGTGAGTCAAGCTGTATTGACAAAAAAGAGGAGGATGATTGACTATGTATAGTGCTGTTCAAACGGAGAAAAGGATGAACACTTTTATCGCGTGGCTATCGGTCTTCCTCGGCGGATGGCTCTGGTTCAAAGGCTACGGCGAACCTTCTTGGCCGATAGGATTTCTCCAAGGAGGAGAAACATTTTTATATGGTGTTGGACCAGCACTCCTCCTCTATCATGCAATGAAGTTGGTGGGCAAGGCTGGCGTACCGCCTTTTCAACCTACAAATAACTCTTTTCTTCTCTTCACTGTCATCGGCCTATTAGGAGCGGCCGTGTTTGGCGCCAGCCTTATGATGATCGCCATCGGCGTCATCAACGGAGAAATTGTCCGTCACCCAGAACTGATAACGATCGCTGTTCTTCTGCTGCCGCTCGTAATCATCGGGGTTCCACTTTTCATCAAAGAGGAGTGGTAAAAAATTCATTTTCAAGTTTGGAAAACTCCGCACATCATGTGCGGCATTATTTTTCTCGTCTGTTCTACAGCCTACACCCCGGCCTTTCCCCGCGCGGCCCTCACATGCGAGCGCACCGCTTCCCTTCGTTTCTCGACTTTGATATCGATCTCTTCGTCTTTCATCGCGACAGTGACCGTTCCTCCGGCCATCATGCGCTCCTTGATGATCGTTGAAGCGACCGGAGTGAGAATTTTCTCTTGGATCAAGCGACGGAGCGGCCGTGCGCCATACTGCGGGTTGTAGCCTTTCACCGCAAGATACTGAAGCGCATCGTTGGAAATGAGGAGCTTGATGTCTTTTTGCTCTAATCGCTCGCGCAAACGATCAACCTGGATCGCCACTATACCTTTGAGCGCCTCAGGCGGCAGAATATCGAACATAATGATGTCGTCGAGACGATTGAGGAACTCGGGGCGAAAGAAGTCACGCAGACGGTCCATCACCTTGTCTTTAGCGTTGTTGTAAATATCACCGTCCGAACCGGAGCCAAATCCGATCGTCTGCATCTTGTCGATGAATTCGCTCCCGATATTCGACGTCATCACGATAACGGTATTCTTGAAGTTGACCACGCGGCCTTTCGAGTCGGTGAGCCGGCCGTCATCCAAGACCTGCAGTAAAATGTTGAAGACCTCGGGATGCGCTTTTTCGATCTCATCAAAAAGCACGACCGAGTACGGGCGATGTCGTACCATCTCGGTCAGATTTCCGGATTCTTCATAGCCGACATATCCCGGAGGCGCACCGATCAATTTCGAGACGGCAAATTTTTCCATGTATTCACTCATATCGACGCGGATAAGCGCTTTTTCGTCGTCGAAAAGAAAACCCGCAAGCGCTTTCGTAAGCTCAGTCTTTCCGACACCCGTAGGTCCCAAGAAGATGAATGAACCGATGGGACGGCCCGGATCGGCAATGCCCACACGTGAGCGCTTGATCGCATCTGCGACTTTCTGGATAGCGGGATCCTGACCCACCACGCGTTTTTTGAGTTCCTCTTCGATGCGTGCGAGTTTCGACGCTTCTTCTTCGAGCATGCGCGAGGACGGAATACCGGTCCACTTAGCGACCACTTTTGCGATATCGGACTCCGTCACCTCCTCGTGAAGGATCCTACGCGCGCTCTGCAATTTTTTGAGCTTCGTACTTTTTTCTTCGAGAGATTTCTGTAACGAAGGAATTTTTCCGTAACGGATCTCCGCGGCTTTCGCAAGGTCGGCGCGCATTTCCGCATTTTCAGCTTCGAGGCGAAGTGTCTCGAGCTCTTTTTTGATATTGCGCAAAGCAAAAACGAATTCTTTTTCGTTCTTCCACTTGAGTTCGAATTCGCGCGTTTCTTCTTTGAGATCCGCGATCTCCCGGTCGATCGTTTTCATGCGTTCTTTGGTCTTCTTGCCAGCCGGTCCTTCGCTTTCCTGTTTCAGCGCCTCTTTCTCGATCTCAAGACGCATGATCTTCCGATGCGTCTGCTCCAACACCGTCGGCTTGTTCTCCAGTTCGATGCGAAGTGCGGATGCGGCTTCATCGATAAGATCCACCGCCTTATCGGGAAGAAAACGATCGCTAATATAGCGTGCGGAAAGATTGACCGCGGCAAGGATCGCGTCGTCGGTGATCTTCACGCCGTGGTAGATCTCATATTTCTCTTTCAGCCCGCGCAAAATAGCGACGGCATCCTCGACGGAAGGTTCATTGATATAGACAGGCTGAAAACGCCGCGTCAGCGCAGGATCTTTCTCGATATATTTTTGATATTCCTTGAGTGTCGTCGCGCCGATCGCCCTCAATTCACCCCGTGCGAGAGCCGGCTTAAGCATATTTGACGCATCCATCGCTCCTTCTGCGGCGCCTGCTCCCACGATCGTATGGATCTCGTCGATAAAAAGGATGATCTTGCCTTCCGCGCGTTCGATCTCTTTAGTAATGGATTTCAGGCGCTCTTCGAACTCACCGCGATATTTTGTACCAGCAATGAGGAGCCCTAGATCAAGCGAAACCAGATCCTTATCGCGAAGAAATTCCGGGATGTCACCTTTTGCGATGCGCTGGGCAAGTCCTTCGACGACGGCAGTTTTGCCGGTGCCCGCCTCGCCGATCAATATCGGATTATTTTTTGTGCGCCGTGAGAGGATCTGTATGATGCGGCTGATCTCTTCGTCGCGTCCGATGACCGGATCGAGTTTGTCTTCACGCGCGAGCTTTGTCAGTGAGCGCGTATACTTTCCGATCGCCCGCATTTTCTTTTGCGGATCGCCTTCGCCCGTAACCCCTCCCTCGCGCAATTCCTGAAGAACACGAAGAACGCTGTCGCGGTCAATGCGGAACCTTGCGATCAACTCCTGTGCAGCCGAAGGAACATTCATAAGCGCAAGAAAAAGATGTTCGGTGGAAATGAACTGATCATTCAGATCTTTTGCGACCTGCTGTGATATCTCAAGCGCCTGAGCAAGCTCGGGGGTCAGATAAAGCTGATAGGACGCTGCGGTGGCTGCTCCGCCGCCCGGCATGCCGTCGTCTATGGACTCAATGATAGATTCGGTAAGCAATACAGGGTCGATATCAAGCTTCTCTAATATGGAAAGCACCATGCTTTCTTCCTGGAGTACCAAGCCTGCCAAGAGATGCATCGGCGTAACGTGAGTTTGCCCACGCTCAATAGCGAGCTCATGAGCTTTTCGTATGACATCGCGCGCTTTGGTTGTGAAATTTCCAAATGGTGGCATGTTTTTTGTGCTTATTGCGGGTATTGCTCAGCCGAACGAACCGTTCATCTCATCCGAAGACCTTCCTTGATTGAGAACACGGTGAACCGCTCTCAGGGCACGATAACAAATGAATAGTAACAAGAATTTATTGGACTGTCAAGAAGCCCATGGTGTGCAAATGAAGTGAGTTTTCAATGCGCTGATGATGTCTTTCCTCTTTATACCATCGACAATGAAGGTCTTCACATAAGTCGCAGAAAATTTAGAGCGAGGCGACGAGAAAAATCTGAGGTCTATCGGGATATATTGAGGATTTTTCTCAAAGCCGTAGCCGAAATTTTCAAGACTTGGTGTGAAAAGGTTCATTGGAGATGGTATTATCTCCCTGATTCTGACTTCGGCGCAACAGTTGCTCCGGCTGCGGCAGAATTTTCCGTACCAGGATTCGGTCCCGTCGATGCCCCCCTCGCGCCAATGAGATCGAGGATCCGTGAAGAGGGGTACACCAATTCCCTTTCGTTTTCAGACGACCACACGACGATGCCGACCGCTTGTCCGTCTAAGTTGACCACCAACGCGCTGCGATTGTCGTCCGGCATCCGAGGAAGCGTATCCATCCCAACAAGGATCTGCGGGCTGGTCGTACCCACTCCGTTCTGATAGTAGAACTTGGAAAGGACGGTCTTAGATACGGAACCCCCGTCATTTCCTCCGAGCACGACTACGGTCTGTCCGAGTTTGGGATCAACGGGCTTACCGAACGCAACCGCGTCAAATGTTTCTTCTTTCTCGAGCGGTATGAGCTTGAGAAAGAGCAGCGGACTTTTTCCGCCTGAACTCCCCGTGATCGGGGCGGCTGCATATTGCTTGGCGCCAACTTGGACGGCATATTTTTCACGCGGAGTACCGTCAAGTGTGAGGCTTGCAGTTTCCGCCACAACAAGTCCGTCGCGGGAAACCACGAAGCCCAGCCCAAGCGGAATAGTTCCCGTTGCCGCTCCAAGCGAGAATATTTTAACGACACGAGGCTGATTTTTTTCTATTGCGGCGACAATGAGATCATCTTCTTTCGCGTAGACGGTCACCTCCTTGGTGGTAGTGACAGATGTGGGGACCGATCTAGCGGGGGTTGATGTTCCGGAAACGACGCGCTCGATCGTGCGTTCAACGACACTGTTCACTGTCTGCGTGATCACCGGCGGCGCTTCTTCAAGCATCGCAACGGTGATGATGCCGGTCCCGATCGAAACAACGAAAGACACGAGCATTGAGAGCAACACTATCTGCTTGTTGTTCAGATCGTCCATGCCCGTGATTATAGCACAGGCATGAGGAGAAAAAAGTGAGTTCTCTACAGCCGCGACACAACCGCATCCCAATCAATGGCGCCCCAGAACGCTTCGATATAGTCGGCACGTTTCACCCCGTAATCGAGCATAAATGCATGCTCAAAGACGTCCATAATGAGCAGCGGAGCAGTCCCGGCAAGGTGCCCGGCATCGTGTTCATTCACCCAAACGTTAAAAAGGCGGTCGGACTCTTTGTCATAAGCGAGAATTGCCCAGCCGACACCACGCATCGCACCGGTTGCCTTGAAACCTTTCGCCCACTCATCGAACGAACTCCACTGCGCGCTGATCTTTTTCACCAGCGGTGAATCATCCTTCGGATGATCCGAACCGCCATTCTTCATGCCGCCAAAATACAGTTCGTGGAGACGCATACCGTCCCACTCCCACCCAAAACGCCTTTTTAATTCCGCATATTCAGGAGTGCCGCGTTTCCCTTCTTTTGCAAGCGCCTCGAGCTTCTCAAGCGAAGCATTGGTGTTCTTTATGTATCCCTCATAAAGCATAAAGTGATTCTTCAGCAGCGTATCGCTAAAACCGGCAGTGCCCAAAAGTTTTTCATAATTTTTCGCGGTGTACATATGTCGATAGTTATTGATAATTGAATTGATATGAAAGAGAAAAATATTCCTGCAAATCAGCAGGAGTCTCAATTATACCATACGGCAATTTAGCCCCTTTCCCCCAATATGGCTTCAAGCGTCTCGATGAAATCGCTCACCTGCTCTTTCTTTGTTGCCCTACCGAAAGAGATCCTGATGCCGCTCGTCGGACCATTCACCCCGTCCGCCTCACGGAGCGCTTTTAATACGTGGGATGTTTCCGCGTCGGTTTCATTGCAGGCACTCTTGGTCGCGACGGCAAATCCTTTCGCGTCCAATTGGAGTGCGAGAAATTCATGGCCCGCCGCGCTGTGCCCCGTAGCAAATTCTGTTCTGTTACTGGGGTAGTCAGCTCTTGCTGTGCTACTGGGGTCGATGTTTGAGAACGAAAAATTGACGTTGTTGGGCAAACGCTTCTCTTCATCACCGTTCACGACGAGACCATTCAGCCTCTTTAATTCGCTTATGACGTGATCACGTATCAAGGCAAGCCGCGCACTTTCTTTTTCCGCCATCTTCCGCGCGATGCGGAGTGCCTCCGCAAAACCGACGATCCCGGGAACGTTCTCCGTGCCCGCACGCCGCCCCCCCTCGTGTCCGCCGCCGATCGTGATCGGCGCGATCGGCGTATCGCGAAGCAAGGCAAGAAGGCCGACCCCCTTCGGTCCATAGATCTTTGCCGCATTCATCGAAAGCATGTCGACGCCCAGGCGAGGAATATGCAGAGCGCAATAATTCACTGCCTGCGTCGCATCCGTATGCAATAACGGGTAATGTTCATCCCCTTCGGGTTTCCCGACACGCGTCACACCGCGCACCTCTTTTTTCCATTTGCGGATGATCCTGGCGACATCCTCTATCGGCTCGATCGTACCGATCTCATTGTTCGCATACATGACCGATACAAGCACCGTATCCTCTTCGATCGCGGCCTTGAGCGCTCGAGTATCCACGATACCCGATGCATCAACAGGGAGTCGCGTCACGCGGACACCCTCTTCCTCAAGCTTTCGCGCCGGTTCAAGCACTGCATCGTGCTCGATCGCGCTCACGATAACATGCGCCCTCCGATCAGGATGGATCTTTTGCCATGCTTTCACCGCGCCGAACAATGCAAGGTTGCACGATTCCGTGGCGCTTCCCGTAAAGACGATCTCGTCGGCATGGACACCAAGAATCGCGGCAATGTCGGATCGTGCTCCCTCAACCGCTTTCCGCGCAAGAACGCCTTCTTGATGTATCGCGCTCGGATTGGCTGAGCGTAGAGCCCAAAAAGGCTCCATTGCCTTTATGACACTGGGATCGATGGGTGTCGCGGCAGCATAGTCAAAATATACCCGTCTAATTTTTCTTGAAAGAATCATAAGGTGGAATGATATATCAGAAACTTACACACTGCCCAACATCGATAAAAAAAGAAAATTGAGCAGATAAATATGTTTCTTCATACTCGTACTGCCAGAATATGCCGACCACGACTATTTTGCAAAAAATGAACGTTACGCTATGATAATTCTTATGGAAATCACCCCCACACTTATCACGGCCGGCATCGTCGCGGTCATCGTACTTTTTCTTATCGTCTGGATCGTGATCCTTGACCGTCGGCTGAAGAAACTCGCGGGGGGTAAAAACGGAGCGTCGCTCGAAGATACTATCACCGCAAATCAACACACACTCGAAGAGTTCTCGCTCTTCCGGAAGTCCGTTGAGGAAGAACTCGCTCGTCTGAACGGGCGTATGAAAAAGAAGATCCACGGCGTAAAGACACTTCGCTTCAATCCTTTTCACGGTACTGGCACGGGAGGAAATCAGAGTTTCGCCACAGCACTCCTCGATGAAGACGGAAGCGGCGTCGTGCTCTCCACGCTTTACACACGCGAGAAGGTCAGCGTGTTCGCAAAGCCTGTCGTCAACCGGGCATCGGAATTCGGGCTGACGGACGAAGAGCGCGAGGTATTAAAACAGTAGGTAGTTGGCAGTACATAGTAGGTAGGGAGTAGAAAAAACTCCAGTTTTTCCTTGCACATGCTTGACATTTTTGGTTTAAAGGAAGAATCGTCAGGCTGAATCAGTCTTCTCCTCTGAGTATTTCTTAAATGAGTTT